>JAYVYD010000511.1:0-24645 GCA_043784605.1 Myxococcales bacterium
GCCGGAAGGTGTTGATAGGGCGTTTGGCGTTGTCGGCTACCGCGTCGGGCCAAAATCCTGGAGGATCACGGGCCGCCTTCGAGACTTGAACTCGAGACCTACGGTTTTGCGAAACCGTTGCTCTACCTCTGAGCTATGGCGGCACTCCGTTTTCCAAGACGAGCCGCGGAGTCCAACGGACAACCGCGTGTTGCGGTATAACTCCAAGCGTGTTGCTGCGGCTCGTTCGAGGTGACGCATCACGTGCGCGGTTCGATGGCGCCTTCTTCGCGAAAGACGATCGCTTCTGGCCGATCGCTTCGAGCGCGCGCCTCTTCGCCGATCGCGCGGATTGGCCGGAGATCGCCGAGTACAACGCGCTGCTTCCCGCAAACGCGGGACTTCGCTTCAAGGAGCAGCTCACGCCGAAATCGAAGTCGCCTCCTCGTCGTCCGGAAGACTTGTATGATGCACGCATTGCGAACGGCGAGATCCCCACGCGGCGCGGGTCGTGGCACGACTACTTGAACGCGCTCGTTTGGGCGACGTTCCCACGCAGCAAGGCGATGCTCCACGCGCGGCAGCATGCGGTCATCTCGCGGTGGCTTGCCGACGCGGGCGCGGTCACTCCGGAGGGCACGATCGACAAGCTCCCCAACGCACGCACGCGAGAGCACGACGCGCTCGCGCTCGTCGACGAGGGTGGGATCGTGGTCGTCGGCGGGCGCGCGATCATCTTCGGTCACGCGCTCTACGAGGGTCTCGTGTTCGGCGCGCCCGCGATGATCTCGCGTGGCGTGGAGATCTCGGTGACGGGAGCGCCCGATCGCGCGACGACGCTCGCCATTGCCGACGAGGGACTCGCAGCGCGCATCGCTCAGCCGCTGGTGCCCGAGCAGCTCCCGCGCTACTCGCTGTAGCTCACTGCGCTTCGCAGAACCCGTGCTGCAGACGGGGCCGGTGGTAGCGAAGGCGGAAGTCACGCGAGGGCTCCCGCTATAGACGCGCGACTCAGGGTGGTGGCTCGAACGAGAGGTGCTCGCGCAGCGTCTCGGCGCATGCCGCCCCCCGCCCAACGTGATCTGGAGCGTGCCGCGCTTGATGCCGGCCGTTTTGGGCAGGTAAACTCGGGAAGGTCCCCCGCCGGACGCTCGGCACGTCGGAGCCACGGTCATCGAAGGGCCCGGTGGAGAGCCCGACGATATGGAGATAGAGGTCCCGGCGGGCACCTTGAAGAAGGTGCGAGGTGGTGCAAAAACGTTTCCCGTTCCGAGCACGCTCCCCATCGGTGAGGCAACTGCGCTCGCGTGGGGTACTCTCGCGAGACTGCGCTCGGGAGCGGATAACGACATATGGATGATCGGCCCAGCGCGGTTCGCGAGCGCAGGTGCCCATCTCAGCGTGCTCGCGGCCCAGTGGAAGATCTCAAGCAAGCACGGACCGAGCGCGACACTTGGATAAGCGATGCCGAGTTGACCGGAATGCGCACCATCGAGTGAGTCAGTTGCGGGTTACAAACCGATAGCGCTATTGCGGAGTACTCGCGTCGGCGAGCAAACTGCGCTCGCGCATCGCGCCGGGATGCAGCGCAGGAGCAGGACGGCACTCTCAGCGACGCCGAGGGTGCTGCATGCGATGGGGCGAAACTGACCGAGCACGCCGGATACAAGCGAACGCGCGAGCCCGGCGCTTCGCCGTCCGTCGAGCGTGCCCAAGCGCAGACCAGACACGGTGGCGACACGTGACAGGCGATTGTCGAGTTGGTGCCCGTCGTTACAGTTCGATCCAGGAGGTCTCTTACATTGCTTCGTGCTAACAAATTCCCGCTCGCTCTCGCGGTTGCCGGCCTCGCGGGATGCAGCGCCCTGCTCGACTTGCGCGACGACTACCAACTCGCAACGGACGCTCAGGCGCCGTTCCCGGACGCGCAGGGGGACTCTTCGGTCTTGCCAGACGTGCAGTTCAGCGACGTCGCGGCCGACGCCTCGGGCATCGGAGCCCCGAGACAGATCGCGCCTATCACTACCGCAACGACGTCCATCCAGCGGCCGACGTTCAAGTGGACGTTGCCGACGGGCGTCGAAGGCGGACACGTGGAGATTTGCAAGGACCGCGCGTGCTCCACCATCACCGCTCAATTCGACTCCCCGGGTGCCTTCGGTAGGCCGACGTCCGCGTTGAGCCCGGGCCTCTATTTTTGGCGGGTTCACGGGCGCGTTGGACAGACGACCGGCGTCGCCGTCAGCTCGACGTGGGAGGTATGGGTCCGAAAGGACAGCGGTGTCGTCGGCGAGATTGACTCCAGTTTCGGCGCGTTCCCGGACTTCAACGGTGACGGCCTCGGCGACATCGCGACGTCGGGCGGCGGGAGCGGCGGCGCGGACGTCTTTCTTTCGACGGCGAAGTTCGGCCCGAGCGACTCTTCGCAGTTCTCCATCACCGATCCAGCGCGCATGATGACCGACAGTTTCGCGGCGATGACGTACGGCGATGTCGACGGTGATGGCCTGCAGGATCTCGTGCTCGGCACCTTCAATCAGAGCGGACCGAGCGACGCCAACAATCACGTCGTCATCTATCGAGGCGCTACCGGCTTCGACAAGAATGCCAAGTACGCCTGGACGATCAACGTTCCCGCGGGCGCCAATGACGCGGGGCTCTCCATCGACGACTTCGCGGCCACCGTTCAAGTGCCCGGCGACGTGAACGGCGATGGCTACGACGACCTGCTCGTCGGCTCGATCCTCAATGGGCACAAGGGCGGAAACGTCGGTCCCACGTTCCTTTACTTTGGGCACGCCAACGGACCGTCGACCACTCCCGACGCCATGCTCGTGGACGACAACGGGTATCACTTTCACCCAGTGGGACGTGTCGGAGACGTCGACGGCGACGGCTACGCGGACGCGGTGCTGACCGCAGAGGGCATTCAAGGCACGTGGGTCTACCGCGGCGGCGCCAAAGGGCTCTCCGATACGAATCGCTACCAGCTCGCGATCCCGCCAGACGTGAACAGCTGGGATCGTTTCGCGACGGGCGCGGGCGACGTCGACGGCGATGGCTACCCAGAAATCATGGCCGGCTCACCCTACGGCTTCGACGACGCGGGCGCGCAAGCCGGCAAGGTCTACTTGTATCGAGGACAGAACGGACCCGGGTTACTCTCACCGCACTGGACGTTGCACGCAGATGGCGCGAGCATTCAGTTTGGCGCGTCGAACGCGATCATCGGCGACGTGAACGGTGACGGCTTCGACGACGTCGTGGTTGGTGCCGCGTTCGCGCCTGCGGGTCAACCGAGCGGCCGCGCGTACTTCTACCCCGGCGCCGTCGATGGCGTGAAAGACTCGAGCGTTACCAAGATCACCGGCAACGGTGGCTACTTCGGCGGCACTGCGGCAACCGGCGACGTCGACGGCGACGGCATGCTCGACGCGCTGATTGCCGGCAATCAAGGCTACATCGACGTCTACTTTGGCAAGGCTGGCGCGAGCATCACGGACTCGAGCACGAAGGTCACCGTGCACCCCGCGAGCGTCTCGTTCATGTACATCATCGCCGACCTCTGGAACGGCGCGCTGGCGTGGAGGCACTCGTGAGTCCGGTTCGCGCGTGGTGGATCGGTGGCCTCGTAATCGCGTGCGGGAGCGTCGAGGCGACGCCTCCGTCGATTGACGCGGGCGGTGACGAGCCGAGCGCCGACGCCACGTCTGCTCCGGACGTCGTCGCGCCGGACGCCGCGGTCGAGGCGGGCGTCGATACTGCGACCATCGCGGCACCGCGGCTCGTCTCTCCGATGAACACCGCCACCGTCAGCTCGCAGACTCCGAAGATCAGCTGGCAGCTCCCGGCGGACGTGAGCAGCGCGCACGTCGAGTTCTCGAAGGCCCGCGAATTCGGCACCATCGAGGCATCCTTCGACGCGACAGGCACGAGCGGCGCGCCGACGTCTCCGCTGTCGCCTGGCGTGCACTTC
The DNA here is from genome assembly GCA_043784605.1 of Myxococcales bacterium. Taxonomy (GTDB): domain Bacteria; phylum Myxococcota_A; class Polyangia; order Polyangiales; family Polyangiaceae; genus JANYHY01. The sequence continues at coordinate 3,956 of JAYVYD010000511.1, forward strand.
GTCCGAGTCGCGGGTCGATCGAACGGGACCGTCGGGGCGCAACGCAGCGCCGTTTGGGAGATCCGCGTCGGCTACAAAAGCGCGCCTCGCGACACGAGCTACGGCGCCTTCCCTGACTTCGACGGCGACGGGCTCGCCGACGTACTCGCCGCCGGAGGCTCGGCGTTCGTGGACGTGTTCCGCGGCACCAAGCTCGGGCCGTCCACTTCTTCAGTTGCGCACATCGCGGACCCGAGTCACCAAGGCACCGACAACTTTCCACGCGCCGCGTTCGGCGACATCGACGGCGACGGTTTCTCCGATCTCGTCGTCGGAGACATCACGACGACGTCCAATGATCAGACCAATCGGATCAGCGTCTACCGCGGTGGTCCGACCGGGCTCGACGGCACGAGCAAGCCCGCGTGGGTGATCAATGTGCCGACCGTCGCCGCGGACGCGGGCTTCACGAGCTACTCGTTTTTCGCCGGTTCGGTGAGCGTTCCGGGGGACCTCAACGGTGACGGCTACGCGGACGTGATGGCGAGCTCGCTCACGAGCGGCGGGTCGGTGAACGGTCCCACGTTCGTGTTCTTCGGACACGCATCGGGTCCGAGCGCGACACCCGACGCGACGATCCACGGCGAGGGCGTCGCGTATCACTTCTTCCCCGCGGGTAACATCGGCGACGTCGATGGGGACGGCTATGCAGACGTCATCGGGACGACCGAAGCGGACTGGGGAGTGTGGCTCTTCCCCGGGGGTCCGATGGGACCGTCGGACGCCAATCGCCATCCGCTCACCAAACCGGCCCAAGCGCAGAACGGAAACTTTGGCGGAGTGATCTCCGGGGCGGGAGACCTCGACGGCGACGGCTATCCCGACTTCGCGATCTCCGCCGTCGGTGCCGTGCGCACTCAGAACTATCAAGGACCGTACGGCCCGGGCCAAACGTACGTGTACCGCGGAGAGGCCGGCCCCGGCTTGTTCACGAGCGATTGGACGCTCACCGGCCCCGACGGAAGCGGCGGCAATTTCGGCAATGGGGCGATCGCGGGCGACCTCGACGCCGACGGCTACGACGACATGGTCATCGGCGCGCCGCTGCTCTTCGGGAACGCGGGGCGCGCGTATTACTTCAAGGGCGGACCGAGCGGCGTGACCGATGGCAACCGAACGACGCTCGTCGGACCGAACGGCGGCTACTTCGGCAGCGCCGCGCAAGCGGGAGACTTGAACGGCGACGGGTACCCTGACGTCCTGATTGCGGCACCGGTCTACGGGCTCATCGACGTGTTCTACGGAGGCAAGGGACTCGACGACAACACGACGCACACGAGCCTGACCAGCCCCTCGTTCATCTACATCCTCGCCGAGCGCGCTCGCTCGCATGGGAGGACCGGATGACCTTCGAGGTCGGCACGATCATCGACGGCAAGTACCGCATCGAGGGAGTGCTCGGTCGCGGCGGCATGGGCGTCGTGTATGCCGCGCACCACGAGCTGCTCGGGCAGAGCGTCGCCCTGAAGGTGGTGTTGCCGGAGATCGCGCAGAACGAAGAGGTCGTCGCGCGCTTCATGAACGAGGCGCGCGCGGCGGCCAAGATTCAGAGCGATCACGTCGCGCGCGTCATGGACGTCGGTCGGCTCGCAGACGGCACGCCCTTCATGGTGATGGAGCGACTGAACGGCACAGACCTCGAGGCACTCGTCGAGACGCAAGGACCTCGACCCGCCGAGGAAATCGCAGACCTGCTCTTGCAAGCGCTCGACGGCGTCGCGCACGCGCACTCCATGGGCATCGTGCACCGAGACCTGAAGCCCGCGAACCTCTTCGTCGCGAAGAAGTCGACGGGTGGTGTCGCATCGCGCGTGAAAGTCCTAGACTTCGGGATCTCGAAGGCGCTCTCGGGCACGCCGTTCGGCCCGGGCGGATTGACGTCCACGAAATCGATCTTGGGCTCGCCCGCATACATGGCACCCGAGCAGCTCCGGAGCTCGAGGACCGTCGATGCGCGCGCGGACCTGTGGTCGCTCGGTGTCATCGCGTATCAGCTCGCGACCGGTAAGCTGCCCTACGATCACGAGGACGTCGGCGGTCTCTTCGCGGCGATCCTCGAGGATGCGCCGAAACCGCCGCGCGAGATCGTTCCGGGCCTCCCTGAGGGCATCGAGCGGGTCATCCTCCGTTGCCTCCAGAAGAAGCCGGACGCGCGCTTTCAGACCGCGTTGGAGTTGGCCCAAGCGCTCGCGCCGTTCGGCAGTCGCATCTCGGCGCGAGCACTCGAGCAGATCGAGCAAATCTCCACGGCACCCACGGCAACGGTCTCCGGTCCCGCGCCCGCGATGATCGCGAGCGAGGCCTTTGCGGCGACGCACATCAGCCACGCGGGCCTGTACGAAAAGGTGCCCGAGCTGAAGACCGACGGCAATTGGTCCGAGCCGCTCGTGGGAAAGAAGCCGAAGTGGGGTCTGTGGATCGCGATCGCCGGCGTTCTCATCCTGGGCTTGACGATCGCCGCGTTCGGGCGTTCCTTGCGCACGTCGGCCGCCGCGTCGTCGACGCCCTTGACCGAATCGCAGGTTCCTCGGTCAGCCGCTTCGACCGCCTCCACGACGATCATCACCGCTCTGCCGGCACTGCTGACGACGCCCGTTCTGCCGACGACGCCCGCGCCGCCGCCTGTCGAATCTTCTTCCGCACCCGTCTCCAAACCAGTCGCCCCCAAGGCTTCGGCCAAACCGGCCGCGAGCGCGCCGGGCGACGACATCTTCAGCAGGCATTGAACATGAAGCTCCGTGTGCTCTTCACAACGTCAACGCTCGCGTTGTTCTCGTCGTCCGCTTTTGCGCAGTCCACGCACGCCGCCGCGGAGCAGATGTTTCGCGACGCGAACGCGCTGCTGAAATCCGGCAAGATTCACGAGGCGTGCGCGTCCTTCGAGGAGAGCCAGAAGCTCGACCCTCAGCTCGGCACCTTGCTGAACATCGCGAGCTGTCACGAGAAGGAAGGCAAGACAGCGAGCGCGTGGGGCGCCTACACGGAGCTCACCGAGCTTGCGCGGAGAGCAGGAGACAACAGGCGCTTCGACTACGCGAAGGCGCAGGCCGCGGAGCTCGAAAAGCAGCTGCCGCGCGTGAGCTTCGACGTCCCGACCGGCACTGACACGCTAAAGCTCGACGGCGTCGAACTCGGCAAGGTCGCGTGGAACGTGCCGCTGCCTGTCGATCCGGGAGAGCACGATCTCAGCTACTCCGGTGCGTCGAAGAAGCCCGGCGCGCAGCACTTCGCGATCGCGGCAGGGGAGACCACGAAGGTGAAGCTCGCGCCGCTCGTCGACGACACGAGCGCGACGACGCCGATCGCGAACCCACCGGACGCGCCGCCTCCTTCGCGGACCGTCGTGCAGCCCGATCCGGCGCACATGAGGACCACTGGCGGCGGCCTGCGCACCGGCGGCTTCGTCGTCGCCGGGCTCGGCGTCGTCGGGCTCGGACTCGGCGCGACGTTCGGGGTACTCGCGCTCGGATCCAAGTCCGACGTGAATGGCGCCTGCATCGGCAATCAGTGCAACCCCGCCGGACTCGGCGCGGCCGACTCTGCGCGCACGCAGGCGACGATCTCGACGCTCGGGCTCGTCGCGGGCGGAGTGTGCCTCGCCGCGGGCATTGCGATGATCGCGGTCGGCGGCAAGAAGGCCTCGCTCACGGGCGTGATCGTCCCGACGATCGGCGGGCTTGCCGCGATCGGAACATTCTAAGGCTCGCCCTACCCCCCAACCATGACCTCTGCCGATTCGGAGCACCCCGTCGTCATATTCGACGGCGAGTGCGGGTTCTGCGGCGCCACCGTTGATTTCATTCTCGAGCACGATCCCACGGGCGTGTTTCGGTTCGTCGCGTCAGTCGTCGGGAGCATCGTCTTCAACCTCGGAGGCGGGGCCATTGATACACTCACTCACTTCTTCCCGATGAAGGCCAACGGAGGCACGTGGGTTACCGTGGAGTGCTGCTCCACGGACAACAACACGAACTGGGGGGCGAACGGACAGCCCCCAGATCCCACTTATGAAATAGCCCGTTGGGTTGAAATCCCGATCGGAATAAGTAAGGCCACCATCCGAGAGCGAGTCTTGCGCAAGGACAGGTAACTGTCGGTGTGAAGCGTAGACAGCGAGTGCGTGGGCTGCGGAATCAAACTTCGAAAAAAAGTCAAATGTGCAGGTCGACGAGTCTGTAGTCTTGGAAGACATCTCGCCCCTCCTCGCCAATGTCTACCTGCATGAGGTATTGGACGCCTGATATGAACATGACGTTTGGTCTCGACTCCGAGGAGAATCTACACTCCGGCGGTCGTTCGCGACGAGTGCGCGTTCAAGGTACCGTCTCGCCCTCTAACGCAAATCGGCCCGGAGTCAGGCCGAAATGTCATCGTCCCATCGGCTCGCTCTGGCGACGTTCGTCCCAAACGCCCGTTCGCAGCCTCGCACCGTTCAGCCGCAGACCTCGGGTGCCCGACGAGTTTCGGATCTGTCAGTAGGTGTAGGGCCTCGCTTACTGTCGTGATCCGCCGCCCTTGTTCCCTCACTCTGTTCGCTCGTTCAATCGATCGCCGTCGGTGGCTTCATAAACCGCTTTACCAACGCCCGCGCATCGGACCCATACATCCGTCGCGTCGTCGTCGAGTATCCTGCACGAGCGAGGTCCTGACGCATCTGATCGCCTATCGTTCCCATCGCGGCCTCCTCGTCGGCGCAGGTAAGAAGGCGCCGCCGATACAAGGAGACCGCGAACTGCGCTCACGAGCGACAGGGCCTGGCTTCGTCGGCGATCACCGACGCGCAGCGGCTTCGTTCAACGAATAGGCTCGCGACTCAGGGTGGTGGTTCGAACGAGAGGTGCTCGCGCAGCGTCTCGGCGCCTTTCGGCGGAGGAGGGAGCGCGAGCTTTTGCAAGACCTCTGCGGCACACGCCAAGAGCGCTTGATCTCCGACGAACGGATCCACCTGAACCTCCCGCACGGCTCCGTCTGCCTCGAGGAGCAGGGAGAACTGCGCCGACGTAGGCTCGAATTTTCCCTTCAACGAGGCGGCGCGGGAGCACGCGTCGAGCGCAGCGCGGGAGCGACCGAACGTGTCCGTGGCGCGTACGGTGAAGTCCTTGACCGTGGTGAAACCGACGCCGGAGCTCGCGGAGCGCAGCTCGTGCCGCCCCTCGCCGAACGTGATCTGGAGCGTGCCGCGCTTCATGCTCGCTTGCGGATCAACGCGCGCGTGCTGAAAGGCCTGAGCAAAGCAGAGAATCGAGTGCGCCGAGATGCCGCAGCTATCCAACACCTCGATGTCCGACACGCGTTCGTCGATGCTTACTGAAACCAGGAACGTGGTAGCGCCGTTGGGTGCTTCTCCCGCGGCCTTCGACTCGTCGACGCAACTCTGCACGTCGGCTGCGCTGAGGCCGACGCCCTTGATGCGCTCTTGCGGCGTGCCCGCGTCGCCGAGTTGGGTCGTGTAGCAAGGTGGGATGCGCGTCGGCGGAAGATCGGTGCCGGTCGCGCGCGTGAGCTCGGGAGCGGGCGCGTCGGGCGGCATCGGCGGAGTCTCTTCGCACGCGAACAGCGAGAGCAAAACGAGCAGGGGCCAAACGCGCATGGGCGCACGGTATCACCTCAGCCGCGGGCCCGAAGTCGAAGCCGCATCACCAGTCCGCACGCCGCAAGACGACGTTGCCGTCGCCGTTGACGAGTGGTCCGAGTTCCACGAAGCCGTGAGAGATGAGCTCGTCGCGCTCGCTGCCGCTCGTGTAGACCCACGTCGCGTTCGAGGCGTTCACACGCGCGGCGAAGTCCGGTCCGGAGGGGACGTAGATCACGCGATTCTCGTAGTGAAAATTCCAAAGCGCATACACCACGCCGCTCGTGTCTCCCGTGAATGCGACGATGGACCCAGGGCCGATCGTCTTCTCGCGCGCCTTCGCCTGGCCGACGACGAGGCGTGAGCCGACGTCCGCGCCGAGCTTCGGGTCGATCTCAGCCGCGGTCGCGAGCTCTCGCTCGGGCAGCTCGAGGACTGCAACGAGCTCTTGCGCCGTGAGGACCACCCGACCCGCCTGCGCCCACCAGTGCGCATGCCAAGCTAGGCTCACGAGCGACGCGATCGCGACGGCGGTGGCCACCTCTCGACCGAGCCGAGACCAAGATCGACCGAGCCAAGCAACGAGCCCCATCGCGAGCGCGATCGGGATGACGTTGGCAGCAGCGGCGTTCGCGTCGCTCGTCGCGTGGAACGAGACCAGCGCGATCGAAGCCACGATCATCGCACCATGCGCATGCTCGCTAGGCGTCCACGCGGCGCGCCTCGCGATCGCCGAGATGAGGCTTTTGCACGCGGCAAGAGCGAGGACGAGGGTGGTAACGACGACGAGCGGCGCGACCACCCAGCCGATGCCGAAGCCGTAGCCCGAGGTCGACGCGAGTGCTGCCTCGAACCAATCGCGGGTCTTCCACGGCGTAGGGCGCAGGCCGGTCTCCGCGACGAGCGCGCCGACGATCGGGTGGCCGAAGCGTGCAGCGTTGCGACCGTAGACCGCCGCGAGCGCGAGCAGGGGAGGGATCGAGACGAGCGCATGAGTGAAGCGCTTCGCCGCCAGCACGCGCGTCAACACGATCGACGCGAGCAAGAGCGCCGGGGCGAGCGCCGCGGGGCTCGTGAGAATACCGAGCGCACACGCGATGCACGCGAGCCAAGCACGCGCAGGTTTGCTCATCGAACCACTTCCGAACGTTGTGGCCGCGACTACGAAAGCCCCTGCGATCGGCTCCACGCGCGTCGACTGCATCCCGATCGCGATCGCCGGCACCCAAGAGAGCGCGAGCGCCCAAGCGATGCCCGTCGTCGCGTCTCCGGAGGTTCGCCGCGCGAGCGCCGCCATCGCCAGAGCTAGCGGTGCGGCCGCGAGCACGGTGGGGACATCGATCAGCTGATGCGCGCTCGACTCTGCCACCCACGCCATCGCGAGCTCCCCGAGCTGCGGTCGCGCATCCAACAGTGTCATGCTCGGCGGACCGACCGCGCCTCCGAGACCGTGCGCTTGCGCGGCGAATCCCACCATCGCCTCGTGCGTCTCCGCTCCGGCGAGCGGCGGCAGCAAGAGCGCCTGGGCGAGCAATGAGAGCGAGAGCGCGATAGCGAGAGGGAGCAGTATCGTGAGCGCGCTGCCTTCGCGAGCCGCAACGCCGGCAGCCTTGAAGGGCATCACGATCCAATCGGTCGTCCCTCGGAGCGCGGCGAGAAGGTCGACCCGCCGCGGGCTCGTCACGACTACGCCGCCGACCGCGATCACGATGACGACGACCGACACGCTCCGAGCGGTCATCGCTCCGAACGCACCGAGACCATAGAGTGCGACCGCGAACATCGCCGAGCTGATCACGAACACGCCCAGCAGCGCCTCCACGCGATCTGTGAGCCCCACCGCGCGCGACACACGCGCCGCCGCGAACGTCGCCAGCGCGACGGTGAGCACGATCGCTGCGATCCCCATCGTACCGAGCCGCTTACTGCACCTTGACTTCGACCTTGGGCGCGCTGACGTCTTTGTCCATGCCCTCGAAGACGTTGGTGAGAGGCGTGACGACGCGGAGCGTGTACGTGCCCGCGCCGAGCGGACCGGTCGCGACGCGCGGATAGCCCTGTTCCACGGGCGTTCCCTTGACCTTCTCAGGGGCCCACCGGGTCTTCTTTGCGTCCCAGCCGATCGTCACCTTCGCCGTGCCGCTCGTGACCAACGTCACGCGTGCGGTCGAGATGCTCGCGGCCGCCGAGGAGTCCTTGCGCGTGGGCTCTTTGCCGATGGGCAGCTCCGCGCGCTTGCCCTTTTTGTCGTAAGCCTCGACGACGAAGCGTGGCAACGGATCGATCGTGAAATCGAGCGGCAGGGGATCCTTGCCCTTGTTCGTGAAGGTCACCGTCAGATCGACATGACCTCCCGGAGAGATCGTCGCCGACGACGCGGTGACCTTGATGTCGAGAACGCCCTTGAGCTCGCGCGGCTTCTGCTGCGGCTTCTGGTTGGGCACCTCGCATGCGCTTTGAGACAGCGCGTTCGCGAGGTCGATCTCCAACGCGGTGCACACGTCAGGCTTCTTCTCGGGTGTGTCCGTGGGAGCCCCGCCGTCCGTGTCCGTTGTCGCGATCGGATCGGTCGACGCCTCCAACGAGTCCTCCGGCTTCGGCGCGTCCGCCGCGGGTGTTCCGCCTCCGCAACCGAGCAGCAGTGCAATCGCCGCGTATCCGAGCCTCATTTCATGCACGCTTCCCACGCCGTCTTGTTCTTCGCGCCTATCGCGCACGTATACTGTTTCTTCGTGGTCTCTTGCTCGCACTCGGTGAGCATCGGATTGAAGACCGGGTTGTTCTCCAGGTCGGTCTGCGCGACGGGCGGCTGGTGGTTGTCCTTCTGAATGAAGTCCGCCAGCTTCTTGATGACCTTCTTGCAATCGGCCTCGCTCAGAACGCCCTTTTTCGCCACGCCTGCGTCTGGCTCCGGCGTAGTGACCGCGAGTGGCTTGGGGCCAGTGCCCGATACGTTGCCCGTGTCCGGCGGCGGTGTCGTCGTGTTGTCAGGCGGATCGTCGCTGCCGTTCTTGGGCGGCACGTTCTCGTTGATTGGCACCTCCGCCACCGCGGGGGGGCGGGAAGTTTCTCCACACGCCATCACCATCGCGAGCGCGAAGGCGATGGGGAAAATCGGCATGGGTCGTCGCATGACGTCGGGAGAGTAACGGCACTCGGTCCGCCTGTACACCCGAACACTCCAAACGCGAGAACTCCTCTTGCCGTAACGTGCACCGTGCCCGCGACCTGCCCGATCTTCGGGCGCAGAGAATCAGTGAAAGCACGCCTCCCACTGATTCGGATCAGGCGCGTTCATGCCGCACGCGAGCTCGATCGTGTCGACCTCGTCCATGCACTGGCTCACGCGATCCGTGTACGCCCGCTCACTGCGCTTTTTGGCCTTCTGTGCGTCGCGCACCATGGGGCGCGCGGACTCAGGAGCCTGCACGACCTCGGGGTCGTCGCCGAGCTTCATATCGACGTATCGATCGATGACCTGCTCGCACTGCTGGCGCGAAGGGTGTGCACACCCGAGCACCAACATGAAGAACCACGCGACCCGACGCATGCGCGGCACCGATAGCATGTTCCTCAGTTCAGCCGCCGACTCCGACCTTGCAGGGCGCGCGAAAACCGCCGAAGGTACATGCATGGCTCGCAAGCTCAATTTCAACGCCGGTCCCGCGACGCTTCCTCTGCCCGCGCTCGAGCGCGCTCGAGAAGAGTTCCTCGATTTCTCCGGCTCGGGCATGAGCGTGATGGAGCACAGTCACCGCGGCAAGGAGTACGAGGCCGTCCACGACGAGGCGATCTCTTTGTTGCGCGAGCTTCTCGGCGTGCCGGCGGACATGAGCGTGATGTTCGTTCAAGGCGGTGCGTCGCAGCAGTTCGCGACGATCCCGATGAACTTCCTCGAGAGCGGCAAGTCCGCTGACTACATTCTCACCGGCGTGTGGGGCGAGAAGGCGTACGCGGAGGCGAAGACCGTCGCAGCGCTCTACGGCGCGAAGGTGAACCTCGCCGCGACGACGGGCACGGGCGACGGCAAAGAGAAGCAGTTCGCGCGCACGCCGAAGCAGGGTGAAATCAAGCAAGATCCGGCCGCGGCTTACGTGCACTTTACAAGCAACGAGACCATCCACGGAGTGCAGTTCGCCTCCGCAGCCGGCGCGACGTTTCCCACGTTCGGCAAGGTCCCCGTCGTCTGCGACATGTCGAGCGACTTCATGTGGCGCCCGGTCGACCTCGCTCCGTTCGACTTCGTTTACGCGGGTGCACAGAAGAACATCGGCCCGAGCGGCCTCGTCGTCGTGCTCGCGAAGAAGTCGTTCCTCGAGAAGGGTCGCAAGGACATCCCCAAGATCTTCCAGTACGCCGTGCACGCGGAGAACAACTCGCTCTACAACACGCCGCCCACGTTCGGGATCTACCTCGTGCGCAACGTGCTCTCGTGGGTGAAGTCCGAGGGAGGCCTGCCCGCGATGGAAAAGCGCAACCGCGAGAAGGCCGGTCTCGTGTACGGCGCGCTCGACGCCCACGCCGGCTTTTACCGCCCGCCCGTCGAGCGCGAGAGTCGCTCGCACATGAACGTCATCTTCCGCTTACCGACAGAGGCGCTCGAGGATCAGTTCGTCGCGGACGCCAAGAAGCAAGGCATGGTGGGCCTCAAGGGACACCGCTCCGTAGGCGGCATCCGCGTCTCGCTCTACAACGCCGTCTCCGTCGAGTGGACCAAGACGCTTGCCGACTTCATCCACGACTTCGCGAAGACGAAAGCTTAAATCCGCAAGCCTCGCTCGAGGTTCTCGCAAACCGCAAAGGCCCAGAGCGTTTCAATCTGCCTGCCGATGCCCCATCCTTCAGGATGGAGCTCGCCGAAACTTACTTCTTGGCTTTGGCGGCCTTCGCTTGGAGGGCTTCGAGGCCCTTCTTCAGCGCCTCTCCGATTTCGGCGCTGGTGCCATCGCCGCGGGCCCACTGATCAGCCTTGATCAGTGTGGTCTGGGCTGAGGTCGCGAGCTTGCTGCGCCGGCCTCGCTTGAGCGCCGCGAACGCGGACTGCTCTTCGGATTGGTTCTGACGCTTGCCCGGTTGAAGATGGCCTCTCATGGTGGGCCAGCGTGTAGCCCTGGGAGGCGCTGCTGGCAAGCGAAGCCTATTGTAACCAGCACTCCGGCTAGGAGAGCGGCCGGTGCGCGCGACCGTCGATCGACAGCAAACACGCGGCTAGCTCGACCGCGAGCGCCGACGCGACGGTCATCGGTGGAAGTCCTAGCTCAGCGAGCGCGGACGGCCGCGCAATGGACGCTTGTTCGATCAGCCGACGAAGCGCGTCACGGAGCTCTGTGCTCAGCCTCTCTCGTTCTTCGAGGGTGTGCTGCGGCAACAACCAATCGTGAATCTCGAACGCGAGCCCCGCGTGAGCGACTTCGTCGTCGGCGGTTCGCGCGAACAAGCCTCGAAGATCGTCTGCGGCGTGATCACCCATCCAAACGAGCTCGAGCGCCGAGTAGGTCTCCGCGACGCATCCATCCACCAGATTGGCGCGCGCAAAATCGAACAGCGAAGCGGCAATTGAAGACGCAGCACGCCGCCATCTTGGAGGCCGAGCTTCTTGCGCACGCAGGCCAAGTCGTAGCGTGCCGGATTGCACGCCCCTCCGTGGTTGAGCAAGCACTCCGCGACGTCCACGAGCACGGCGCTGCCGTCTGGCGTCGCGAGAATGATGTCGGCGTCGGCACCCACGCTCGCGTCTGCGTTGGCGTCTGGGCGAGGCGTCTACGGAGGTCGTGACTAGCCCACCGCCGCACGCGTTCAATCCGGATCCCGCGGACACGACCATGCCGCGAAACACTCGACCCCACGCTTGCCGATTCACTCCTTCAACGTAGCTCAACCCCGTGCGCTCGGCGCTCGAAGCTCACTATCGGAATAGGTCGAACGCGCAGTCGCCGCTCGTCTTGGGGGTCACGTTGCTCGCGTTTGGGTTCGCGAGATCGAGCGCCACGTCTGCGTGGAGGGTCATGGATCCTTTCACGCCCCGATCGACACCGAGGGCGTGCACGAGACCGCCGAGCTGCTGTCCGAGCGGGCCGAATGCTTGCGCCGTCAACTGCGCGCCGACCTCTTGGCAGGAGACGGCCTTGCTATCGTACGTGAGGTCCGCGCGCCGCTTGTCTGCGTGCACCGTCCCGCCGATGACGCCCGTGAACGTGCCGACGGTGGCCGTTCCTGCCGACAGCACGAGATCACCCTCCGGATCGCCTTCGAGCTTGCCGCTCAGCTGCACCGGCATCGTGTGTCCCTTCGCGATGGGCGCGGCGTCTGTCGCGAGATCGAACGCGCCTTTCGCGCGGCGTGCGAGCCACTCGTAGTGCACGTTCGCGCTGATGGTCGGCGGCTGGTCGAGCGACACGAGCGAGAGCGCCGAGTCGGGAACGCCGATCGCCGTCGTCTTCTGCCGATCGATCGCGACGTCCCAGCTCACGCGCCCGTCGACCGTGTGCGCGTATGCCAACATCGGGGACTTGGCTCCGACGCCAAGGTCGACGAAGTCTCCTCGCTCTGCGCTGTGGTTGCCGCTGACTTGCCACGGTCCGAACGTGAGTGAGCCCACCATGAAGCGAAGCGCCTTGCACTCCATCGTCACGTCTCCATGCGTGATCGTGTTCAACGACACGGTGCCTTCGTCGCACGCCGCGCTCGAGCCCGTCGTCTTCCACGAGAGCTTGCCCGACATGGTGATGTAAGGCTCGGCGGTCCGCAGAGCGTCGTCCTTGAGCGTCGAGATCGCGTGCTCGGAGAGGACAGAAGGGTCGCCCGTGAGCTGGACGTCCGCGTGATGCACGGCGACGCGCTCGACGTCGAGCCAGGAGTGCTGCACGTCCACGTCTCCCGCGGTCACGTGCAGCTCGGGTAGTGCGCGTGCGGATACGGTCACGTCATGAAGCACGACATGATGGAGGCCGAGTTCGACGTCACCGACTTGTAGAACGACGCCGTGTGCGTCCGCCGCCGCGATGAGTTTGTTCCGCACGAACCCCGGTAAAAATAGCCACGCTACGACGATCGCAATCAAGAGTGCGCCCAGGAGCGCGATGGTCATCTTCTTGGCGAGGCGCATGCGCGGAGTGTACACGCCGAGGGCGCGATCAAGGTGACGTCGCGACGGACGACAATTCGCTCGCCGATCAGAGTGCGATCGATTGTCTCGTTCGGTGTAGACGGCGATTGAAACATCCCTACCGCGCCGAGGAGGGAGGACGATGATGGCGCGAACGAGCCGGAAGATCCCCGTCACGGAGCGACAGTTTCTCTGGGTGCAGGACGACGACAAAGGCGAGGTGACGCTGCACGTCGGGCGCACGATGGTGTCGCCAACCGCCGCGGGCCGCGTCGTGATCGACGATGGGCAAGGTGGCTTCCGCGAAGACACGAGCTCTCGTCCGCAGTCGATTGTGGATCTCGGCGACACCAGACCTCGCAAGAGGTGCTGTGCGGGAAATCCGCACGCACGGTTTGAAAGGGGTCCTGCCCTTTCGTCGGTGACTGATTTTCGACCTACGAAAGAGTAGGGTCTAAGAGTGCGTTGGCTTTTGGGGACCTTCTTTGCGGCGAGCATAGGGCTCGCTTGCTCGGTCCTCACGTCTCTCGATCAGCTCGCGCCAACGGGCGACGCGGGCGGCGACGCGTTCACTCGCGCCGACGCCGAACCGCGCGTGGACTCCAGCTCGCGCGATGCTGGCGGCGTGGATGCCGCACCGTATGTCTTCGTCGACGACTTCAACCGCGTCGCGCCGGATGCAGGCGGACTCGGGAAGGATTGGGTCTCCAAGAACGTCTCGTTCGAGCTCACGAACGACACCGTCTCGCGCTTGGTGACCAACTCCAACGAGTACCTCGACAATATCCAGACGCGGCCGAGCAGCGAAAGGGTTCGAGACGTGGAGGTCTCCATCGAGCTCACGCTCCCGACGGTCGCCCCGTGCAGCCCTCAGATTCACGCGCGCGTCGACACCACCACGTTGCCGCTCGCCAACACGCTGGATAGCTACATCTTCTATCTCGACAACGACGGCACATACACGCACTGGGTCATTGGTCGTCAGCACGGCGGACAGCAAACACCGGACACCATCGACAAGCTCACAGCGTCGTCGGCGATACAATCGGGGATCGCGCTTCGCCTCACGTTACGCGTTCAGGGGGTCAACCCCGTCAGCCTCTTCGCCTCGATCGAGCAGAAGCTCAACGCGACCTGGCAAATGCTCGGCACCGTCACGACGACCGACGCCACCGGCCTGGCGCTGACGAACGCGGGCGTGGTCGGTTTCGGCGCGGGCAAGGGCACCGGCTACGAACTGACGGGCGAGTACTTCTACGACAACTTCAGCGCGATGGGGCTCTGATCAGCCGGCCCAAGCGGTCGCGAGTCTGCGTTTGAGAGCGGTGGCTTCGGGCAGGATCGCCCAGCGCGCGACGTCTCCCGCGAACGGGTGATCGAGCACGGCAGCGAGCGCCGCGCGGCCGGGCGTCTCGGTTGCACGGAGGAGCACGGGATCGATCCCGCGGTACTCGTCGATGGTCGCGAGGAGATCTCCCGTGAGCACATAGGCGACTCGGAGCTCTGCGCGCGCGAGCGTCGCGACGAACGCGTCCACCGGCATCGGGCGTCCTTGCGGAGCCGCGATGTGCGGCGCCAGCTCCTCGAGGAGCTTCTTCTGCTTGCGGCTGAGCGCGCGAGCCACGGTGGGCTCGTACTGCGTGACGAGCTTCGCCGAGAGGACGTCCAGGTCTTCTTGCGCATATCCCGGCACGACCGCGCGAGCCGCGGCGATCAAGAACGCCTCGATGTGCGGCGGCGGCAGCTCCTCCAACCACGGGACGCCTAGCGCGATGCGCGCTAGAGCGCGCGCCATCGACACCAACTGCGCGGGCTCGGGCAAATCCGCCAGCCCTCGCGGCACCACGATCCACGGCTCGTCTTGGGCTATCACGCGCGTGCGCGTCACTTGAGGAGTGATGACGAGCTCCACCTCGGACAGGCCGAGCATGCGCAAGAGGCGATCGAAGAGGACGCGCGTGGGGTGACCGCTGCGACTGCCGACACGATCACGCGATGCGATCCCGAGCTCCGTGAGGTCGTTGCGAAGGAGCTTCGACTCGACACCGCCGATCGCCGCGGCGACCTCGAGAAGCACGTGGCGGCCTTCCGGCGGCAACACGTGCGTCACGATCGTCGTGCGATCGAGCGGGGCCTGATCGGGCGCCAGCGAACCGAGGCGCCGAGATCGTAGCCACGCGTGGCGGCCGTCATCGAGGTCTCCGGCGATCGCGCGGAGCTCACTCACGGCGAGTGCTTCCTCACCACGGCGCTCCGCGGCAAGCGCGCGCTCCAAGAGGCCGAGCGCGCCAGCGGGATCTCCGATGCCCAGCAGTGGGCGTGAGTCCGGCGTGACCATGCCGTAGAGCGTGCGGCTCGTCTCTTCGTTCGCGCCCGCCTTCTGGTAGGCGACTGCGAGCTCGAAGCGCGTCTCGAACAGCTCCGGATCGATCGCGAGAGCCCGCTGCAGGTGCACGATGCCATCACGCAGGCGATTGAGCACCGTGCACTCGATCTGCCCAAGCGTCGCGAACCAGCTGGCGTGCGTGCGACCGACCTGCTGGCCCCGCGCGATGAGCTGGTTGAGCGCGCGCGCATACGACACGTTGTCGCGACCTTGCGCCGTGCGGAAGCAGTTCGCGAGCTTCGTGAACACCATGCCGCTGCCAGGCGCATGCGCGCAGGCCTCGACGAGCGCGCGCTCCGCAGCCGCGAGATCTCCCATCTTGGTCCGAAGTGTCGCGAGTTCGACCAACAGCTCGCTCTTCTGCACCCCGTCCTTCTGCACGGCCGCGAGACGATCGATGAGGTCCGCTTGCTCCTCACGTGACTCGAGGGGCTTGTCGCGTGCGATGTGAGCGAGCAGCGCACGGAGTGCCCTCGCGTTGTGCGGCTCGATGTCGAGCGCGGCGCGGAGCGCTTTCTCCGCGAGATCACGCTTGTTGAGCACTCGCTCGTAGATGCTGGCCAGCGCGAACAGCGCCGTCAACCGAGGGCCCGCCTCGCGGCCAGTCTTGACGACGGCCTCGAGCGCGTCCACCGCCTCGGGCCACGTGCGCTGCGCGATGCAGAGCTCCGACAGCGTGAGCAGCGACGGCACGTGGGTCGGCGCGGCGGCTCGAACGCGGCGCATCGCCTCGATGGCAGTGGGCAGGTCCTTCAGGTCGTCACGCGCCACACGGGCGATCTCGCTGCCCAGCATGACGATCGCGTCAGCGGCGCTCGCCTTGGCGACGGTCGCGCGGAAGATCGTGACGAGGCGTTCTCCGTAGCCGTCGTCGCTCAGCGCGCTCGAGAGCCGCGACGCTGCCGGGATCGAGTCGGGATCCGCGTGCAGCGCCTTCTCCAACAAGATGCACGCGCGGCTCCGTCGCTCGTGGCGGGGACCGAGCACGTCGTTGTTCTCGTCCAACAAGAGCTCGGACGCGTCGATCAAGTAGCGCGCGCGCACGGTGGGAAGTGAAGCCAGCTCCGCGAGCGAGCTCGCCGCGGCGAACGCGCCCTCGGGGTCTCGCAGCCGGATCGCGAGGCGCGCCACACCCGTCGCCGCGGTGACGCTCAACGGATCGACGTGGAGCGCCGCGCGATATCGCTCGAGCGCCTCTTTCAACGCCGCGCGACCGCTTGCGTCCTCTTGGCTCTCTCCGTGCTCGAGCAGCATCGCGAGGCGGAGCTGCATCGCGAGTCGTGTCCCGTCGTCGCCCGCGAGTGAGAACAGCGAGCGCAGTGCGGCGACCGCGGTCTTGCGAGCGCGCGGGTCTCCCTTTCGCGCCAGCGGAAGCGCGTCGCGCACGGCGGCCTCCAGCGCTCCGGGGTCCGTGGCGTCGAGCTCGAGTACCCGCGCGTGCGCTCGCGCGGCCTCTCCCGTGGGGAGCTTCCACTCTTCGATCGACGCGAGAGACCACAGCGCGCCCAACCTCGCACGCACGTCGCGCAGCGAGTCGCCCTCTCGAGAGAACACGCGCGCGAGTCCCGCCCAGTCGTTCGTCTTCGCGAGTGCACGTTCGAGCGTTCGAAGCGCGGCGACGTGCCCAGGCTCATCGCCGAGCAAAGACTCGAGCAACGTCTGCGCGCGCGCGCCGTCTTGACCGGCCTCCAGCAGCAGCCACGCGACATCGAACGTCAGAGCGCGTGCGCTCTCCGCGGAGGCGGCGTGCTCGAGCCGGCGCGTCTGCAGTGCCGCGAGCTCACCGAGCGCGGGAGTCGTCAGCGTACCTGCCACAGACTTGGTCACAGCGCGTCGTGCGAGCACACGCGAGAGCCTGTCCAGCGACACATCGTCGTCGGGCGTCTCGGTGGTTGCGCGCGAGTACATGGTGGACGCGCGCGTGTCGTCCTTGAGGCGAAGCTCGTCGATCTCGGCGGCGCGAAGGAAGAAGCGCGCGCGCTCTTCTGGGGTCGGCGCATCGCTCGCGAGCGACTCGAGCGCGTTGCGCAGCACGACCGGGTCGTCGAGCTTCTCCAAGATGTGCGCGATCTCTTCGGGCACGAGCGTGTTCTTCGGCGCAGCCGCGCGCGCGTTCTTCAACGTCGCGAGCGCGTCGAGCGGCGAGTGCAATCGAGCGTCCTGCACGTGCGCGAGCAGCAGCCAGAGCGACACGACCTCGGCGTGCGCGGTCTTTCCGCGCTTCTCCGCGGTCTGAATTCTGGCGCGAATCGAGCCCGCCGCGCGCTCCCATCGCTGAGCGTCTTCGTGCAAGCGGGTCTCTAGCGCACGAGCCGCGGCGTGATCCGCGTCCTGCTTGAGGACGTCCTCGACCGTCGCCAGCGCCCTCGCGGGATCGACCTTGGCCAATGCCGCCGCCGCGCGAGTCTTGAGCGCGAGCACGTCCGCGCCGTCTTGCGCGAGTCGCGCCTCGTCGAGCAGAGACTTGGCGACCGCGCGTTCGTCGTCGGTGCGAGCGGCGCAGCGTCCGAGCCCTAGCACCGCGCTCCTTCGAGCAGGCTCGAGCGCCAGGATGTCCTCGTAAGCGCGTTGCGCGCGTCGGGCGTCGCCGAGCATATCCTCCCAGAGCAGCGCGATCTTCTCGAGGTACGCGACGCGTCGCGCGGGGTCTCGCGCCTTGTCGGCGGCCTGCGCGTAGAGCTCGATGAGCCCGCGTGCTTCGCCGTCCGTGCGCTCGCTCGGAGATGGCGTGAGCAGTCGCGCGAGGCCGTCGATGACCTCGCTGTCACCGGGGTTCGCGACGAGCGCGCTCCGGAAGTGTCGTATCGCGTCGACCCGCTTGTCGAGGATCTGGTCGGCGATCGTCGCCGCGCGGACCAGCGCCTTCGCGCGCTTCGGTCCGTCCTCCATCTTCGCCGCCTCGGTCACCCAGAGCCCGACGCGCTGCTCGTGGCGATCCGCCGTGCCGAGCAGGCGATCGAGCTGCTCGACGAGGGTGACGTCCGTCGCGTCGAGCGAGAGCGCGCGCTGCACGTCGGCCACGGCCGTATCGACGTCCTCGAGCCGCTCGGCCAGCGTCGCAAGAACGCGGAGCTCGTGCGCATGGCGATACGGATCCGGGAAGAAGCGGAGGCGCGCGCGCCGGGCCTTCGCCTCGTTCGCCGGGTCCGCGACCTCGTGGTGCAAACGAACGAGTTCGTCGAGCACGCGTCGATCGAGCGCGTCGGTCGTCGGTGCGCGATTCGCCGCGCGTTCGAGCAACGCGATCGCACGCGCGCTCTCGCCCAATCGCACCGAGGCGATCGACGCGGCCTCGAGCTCCAGCCGTGCGCTGCGCGTCGGGTTGCGCTCGATGCCCGCTTCTTCTTCCAAGAGCGCCGCGAGCGCGGGCAAGTCTCCATGAGCGGCGACGTGTCTCGTCGCGGCCTCTCTCACGGGACCCACGCTCGGATCGAGCTCCACCGCTCGCTCCAGCGCCGCGCGCGCCGCGTCGATGCGACCCAGGCGATGCTCGAGCCAATGCGAGCGCTCGACATGGAGCCACGCGCCGAGCTTGTTGTCGCCCGAGTACGCGTCAGCCATGTGCGCGAGGTGATTGCTCAGCGCTTCCTGCGCGTCGGGCGAGCCCGCAGACGCGCGCGTGAACAACACGGACTCGAGCCCCTTCAGAGCACCTGCATGGTTCGGCGCGAGGCTGAGCGCACGCTCCCAAATCGGACGCGACTCACCCTTGTCGGTGGACGCGTCCATCAAGCGCGCCTTGGTGACGAGCAGCTCCACGGTCGCGGTCTCGTCGGTGGACGCAGCGAGCTCGTGATCGAGGTGCACCAGCATCGCCGCGAGCGCCGCGCGCCCGTGCTTGCGCCGCCGCAAGATCCCGTGTCCCGCAGCGAGCGTCGCGTCCACTTCGATGGCCGCCTCCGCGTGAGCGATCGCGCGAGCGTCATCGCCGAGGATCGTTTCTGACACCACCGCGAGCTCGATGTGCGCGCGCGCCAAGCCGACGCGATCCTCTCCTTCGTAGAGAGTGGAGATGCGCGCATCCAAGAGCTCCGCGAGCGCCTCGGGCGAATCAGGGTCGAGGTTCTGGCCCTTCGTCTGCCCGGGCAGCGGCGGCGGTAACTTCTTCGTCGTGGTCGGTGGGGGCGGCTTGCTCACTGCCGCGCGTGGAGGCGGAGGGAGCGGCGGCTTCTTCGCGTCCTTCGTTCCGAGCGGGGCGTGCGTCGGCGCGAGCTCGACCGCCGACGGCATCGAGAGGCTCTGTTTCGCTGGCTTCGCCTTGATCGTACCCGGCGGATCGGCCGACGCGATCTGCAGCGTGCGCACTTGCTCGTCGATGTCCCAACCGTCGTCGGTCAGCGCGAGGAGCTTGTCGATCGATCGCCGATCGTCCAACGACTCGGCCGAGTCCGGTGGCGCGAGGACTCCTCCTGGTCGCGTCTCGGGCTCGAGCGGCACGTCGGGTTTGTTGGGCTTGCCGGGCTTGGCGCTGTCTTGCGCCATGAATCCTCCGTGGCCGCCATCCACGCGCGGCGGACGAGGATGGTCGCATACTCGCGCACGCGCGGTCATGCTAAGATTTGGGGATGAATCGCAGCCGCGCGGAAGAGCGACGAGCGACTTGGACCGGCGGTGTAGCGCACGGCTTCGTGGCGATGGAGCAAGCCGATCTCGAGTTCTGGCTCGCCGCGACACCTGCAGAGCGCGTGAGGGCCGTCACGCTGCTCATCGAAGAGATGCGCCACATGGAAAGGAGACAGTGGACCTAGGCGGGTGATCTCCCTCGACGACCTCATCGCGAACAAGCGCGCCGTGGGTCGTTCGCAAGATCGAATGGACGTGGAGTTTTTGGAGCGAATTCGATCTCACAAGCCGGGCTAGCGTTGGGGATGTGAAGTTCCGGCTGGAGTTGAACGCGAGCAAGTTGAGGTGCTAGTTGCACACCAATCGAGCCGAATGTGGCACTCAGGAGAACCATGACAACTGCAAACTCGCGCACCGCCGATCACCCCATCGACAAAATTTTCTTGGAACGTTGGAGCCCGCGCGCCTTCACCGGCGAGCCCATGCCGCAATCGGAGTTGATGACCCTCCTCGAGGCCGCGCGCTGGGCGCCCTCCTCGTATAACTCGCAGCCCTGGCGCTTCCTCTACGCTCGTCGCGACACGCCGCAGTGGGACACGTTCGTCGCGCTGTTGAACCCGTTCAACCAGTCGTGGGCGAAGGAGGCATCTGTGCTCGTCGTCGTCGTATCCAACTCGAAGATGCTGCCGCCCGATACCGACAAATGGGTACCGTCGTACACGCACTCCTTCGACGCCGGAGCTGCGTGGGCAATGCTAGCGCTGCAGGCCTCGATCTCCGGTTGGGCGGCGCACGGCATGGTCGGCTTCGACATGGCCAAGGCCGCGACTGAGTTGCACGTGCCGGAGGGATGGCGCGTGGAAGCAGCCGTTGCCATCGGCCGCAAGGGCGACAAGTCGAAGCTGCCCGAGCAGCTAGCTGCGCGCGAGACTCCGAACGGCCGTGAAAAACTGTCGGTGATCGCGCTCGAGGGTGGCTTCAAAGCCTAGGTTTTCGCTACGAACCGTAAGACGTGAAAGCGACCG
>JAYVYD010000512.1:0-13749 GCA_043784605.1 Myxococcales bacterium
CGCGGAGCAAGCTCGTGCTCGATCATGGCGCGACGGTCCCGCTCGAGGGCACGCTGTGGATGAAGGAGACGACCAAAGAGGAGCTCTTGCTCGAGTGGACTCGCATCCTGCGCAGGCACAAGATCGAGGTGCGCGAGCATGAGCGAGTCAGTGCCGTGACTCGCGACGCGGAGGCGTTCGTGGTCCAGACTCCGAAACGATCGACGCGCGCACACGCGGTGATCTTCGCCACGGGTCGCCGAGGGTCGCCGAGAGACATTTCACTCGAGGTCACGCCAGGCGCGCTCGGCCGAGTGAGCTACTCGCTGGCAGACGCGCGCTCCTTCGCCGGCAAGCGTGTCCTCGTCGTCGGCCTCGGAGACTCGGCGATGGAGGCGGCGCTCGCGCTCTCGGGTCAACCGAGCACCCATGTCACGCTCTTGCATCGAGGCGACGACTTTCGGCGCGGCAAGGTTCGCAACATCGAGGCGATCAAAGCCGCTGTCGCCAAGGGAGCGATCGAGCTCATCTTCGGGTCTGAGCTGAAGCGGGTCGACGTCCAGGAGGTCACCATCGTGAAGAACGGAGTCATCTCGACTCGGCATTACGACGCCGTCTTCGTGATGATCGGTGGCACCGCAGCGCACGACCTCCTGCGAGCCGCGGGGGCGCGTTTCGTGGGCGAATAGGCGGCTCCTCTTAGACCGTTCGAGGATCTGGCCCGTACTGGGCCAGGATGAAGCTGCAAACAGCCGCACTCCTGGCAGTCTTTGGCATGGGCGGGTCTACCGCGCTCGCGATGAGCGTCCCAGTCAGCGCAGCAACACCGGAGGTCGTGGCCGAGTCGCCGGACGACAAGCCCGCGACGGACGCGAAGGATCTCTCGCGGTTCAGCGACGGCGACACGCTCACAGTCGAGGCTCGCCTCGGGCACGCCACACTCACCAAGGGCGCCAACGGCGAGACCTACTTGTTCGCACAAGTGAGCGGCGCGCAGTCTGCGCAGTCTGCTCCACCCCTGAACCTCGCGATCGCGATCGACCGATCGGGCTCGATGAAGGGCGATCGCATCTCCAACGCGATCGCCGCGGCGACCGGAGTCGTTCAGCGAATGCGTGACGGGGACAGCATCGCGGTCATCTCGTTCGACACGTCGTCCGACGCGGTCGTGCCGCCCACGATCGTGTCGGCCTCTACGCGCCCGAGCATCGAGGCTCGGATCCGCGCGATCCGCCTCGGCGGAGACACGTGTATCTCGTGCGGTCTCGATCGCGCGATGACCGAGCTCTCGTCGTCATCGCTCCCACCCGAGCGCGTCAGTCGCATCATTCTGCTCTCGGACGGTGTGACCAACCACGGCATCACGGACATGCCCGGCATGAAATCCATCGCCGCCCGCGTTCGCGATCGTGGCGTCGCGATCACCACGATCGGCGTGGACGTGGACTTCGACGAGAAGATGATGGCCGCGATCGCCGTCGAGTCGAACGGGCGTCACTACTTCGTCGCCACCCCATCGGGTCTGCCCTCGATCTTCGCGCAAGAGTTCGACACGCTGCTCGCGTCGGTCGCGCGTGACGTCGACATGCGCGTCGAGCTCGCGCCTGGGGTCGAGGTAGAGCAGGTGTTCGACCGCTCCTTTCGCCGTGACGGAAACGCTGTCGTCGTGCCGTTCGGCACCTTCGGCAGCAAGCAAGACAAGACCGTCCTCATGAAGCTTCGCGTCCCGGCAGATCGCGACGGCGCCCGGCCGGTCGCGGAAGTTCGAGTCGCCTATCGTGACCTCGTCAAGCGCGCGGACGGTAACTGCGGCGGCGACCTCGCCCTTCGCGTCGTCTCGGACGGCTCCGCGCAGGCGGAGCTCGACCCGTTCGTCGCCGCGCGTCTCGAGCGCAGCCGCACCTCGCAGTCGTTGACGGAAGCGAACCTGCTGTTCGAG
Source organism: Myxococcales bacterium (assembly GCA_043784605.1). Taxonomy (GTDB): domain Bacteria; phylum Myxococcota_A; class Polyangia; order Polyangiales; family Polyangiaceae; genus JANYHY01. The sequence continues at coordinate 1,919 of JAYVYD010000512.1, forward strand.
GAAGGTCGCGTCGATGAAGCGCGCGCCCGCCTCGCGACTCAGGGCGACGCGCTCCAGAAGCAACGCATCACCGCGAGGCACGCGATGCCGATGGCGAAGCCCTTCGGTCACATGGGCGGTGGCGGCCTCGACGACGACTTCGACAAGCAGAGCGCAGCGCTCGCGCAGGCGGAAGCGAACTTCGGACCTTCCCCGACGACGGCCACCATCCCAGGCAGCGCCGCTGCGCCTGCTCCCGCCAACGCCGCGCCCGCCAGCCGTCAAGGCAAAGAGCAGGTTCGTATGAACCAACAGAACGCCACGGACTTGGCTTTCTGATCGCAAGCTTGGAGTTGACCGACACCGCCGAGGTGTCTCACACTTGACGTGCTTGGTCGAAGCGCCCACTACGCTCTCGCCGTGTCCCCCAGACGTGGCCGTTCGCTTCAAGAGAGGGCGCGCCAAGCCTCGAGCGATCGCTTGGTTCGGCTTCAGCGCGTTCTGGGGCCACCTCCGCCACCTGCTCGCGTCCGCGATAGCCACGGACAACGTGGACTCGAGGCAGTGGATGCAGCCGGACGATCCCGCCGACCTGCTCCTACGCGTGCGTGAGGTCTTGCGCGAACGCGGGGCAGGCGAGGGCAGCACGCTCGTACAGGTGATGGGCGGTGAGGTCTGGATCGATTTCGTCGCGGACACGGGAGACGACGTGAGCGTGAGCCTTGCGGTCGCAAAGCTCGTCGCCCGCGAGTACTCCGTACCCGGTGCGAACGGCGACGCCGCTCTCACGCTGCCGCGCGGTCACGTGCTCATCCACGGAGGAGACCTCGCGTATCCGGTCGCCACGGTCCGCGAAATGTCGCGGCGATTGCTCGATCCTTGGAATCACGTCCTCGAGGCCGCGGAGGGAACAGACGCTCCACGCGTGCTCTTCGGAGTCCCGGGCAACCACGACTGGTACGACGGCCTCGACGGCTTCGCGCGACTCTGCCAGCTCCCGAGCGACTTCGAAGCGCCGCCCGCGAGCACGCACGAGACGCTCTTCCCGACGACAGACGAGCACCCCGTGCTGGCGTGGGTATCGGCGTTCTCACGCGGCGAGATCGTGAAGAAGCCAGGACAGCTAGCGCTCTGTGGGTACGTCCCGGTCCAGCGCGCGAGCTACTTCCGCCTGCCACTCGCCAACGGCCTCGACCTCTTCGGGGTCGACAGACAGCTCCACGAGATCGATAGACGCCAGCGCGCGTTCTTCGCTTCAAAAGACGTGGCCGCCCGCCTGGTCGTGCTGCCGGATCCCGCGCGTGCTTGGGGAGAGGTGCGCCCGAACGGCGCCCAGTCTCTCCTGTCACTCGACCTGCGCGTGCGCGAACGACCGAGCTACGTGCTCGCGGGCGACGTCCACCACTACGAGCGCTCTCACGAGGGTCCGAGCGTGCACGTGGTCGCGGGCGGCGGCGGCGCCTTCTTGCAGGGCTCACGCATCGCAGCGGGCGGGGCCTATGAGCGAACCCGTGAGTTCCCCGGCCCGAAGGCGTCCGCGGCGATGCTCTGGGGTTTGCCCTGGCACGTCGCTTCCGGCGGCGCAGGGTGGCTGGTGTGGGGTTACTTGGGCGTGCTCCAAGCGATCGAGCTCTACGTCCACCTACGCCACGGCGCCGATCTCTCCACGCCGCTCGCGATCGTGCACTCGCTGATCGTCGCCTTCGCAACGGCGCTCCTCGTGGGTTGGAGACGCCACCGCAAGCACAGGATCTTGCCGTTCGCCGTGGCGCTCGGACTCTTCATTGGAGTGTTCCCACTCGCGATCGCGATCACCACGGACAGGCTCGGCCTCGAGCTGCGTGCGGGCTCGCTCGTGGCGGTGTTCGCTGCGTGGCTCCTCTCCACGCTCGCGAGCGGCGCGGCCTTCGGGGCGATGTTGGCGCTGATCGCTCGTCTCGGTCTCAATCACGCGCAGCCTTTCGCCGCGCTCGGGCTGCCGTGCTTCAAACACTTCGTTCGCTTGCGCATACGCGAGGGCGAGTCCGCTCCCGTCATTGATACCTTCGTCATCGGCGTCGTGGACCCGCTCGGAGGGAGCCCGCCGGTGCTCGTGGACTCTTTTCAATGGAAACCATGAGCCGCCGAACGGCGGGCCTGCTGCTCGCGCTCGCAGCGACCACTTGCGGCGGTCGCTCACCTGTCGCTGCGGGCTCGAGCGTACCCTGCCTCTACGCGTATTCTGTCGACACGACGCGGCTTCCGTTGCTCCACATCCAGGCGACGTTCGACCCCGGCGGGAGCGCAGACCTCGTGATCGCGACCGATCTGCAGCGAGCGGTCACACACGTGGAGGTGAAGCGCGGAGACGCGTGGGAAATCGTTTCGAGCGAACGAGGTGTGTGGCGCGTGCCCGAGTGCGTGGCGTCGTGCACCCTCCGCTACGAGCTCGCGATCGATCGGGGCCGCGGCGGCGAGGACGGGGTCGCGACCCTGGGCGCATCCTGGCTCTCTCCGACCTACGCGTGGCTTCTTCACCCGACACCGATCATGAAGGGGCGCTTCGAGGTCGCGCTCTCGCCAGCTCCCGCTTCCTCGAGTTCGTGGTCGAGCACGCCATGGGAGGGCGCGTTCCGCGAGCTGGGCGATGGCAAGCGAGGCTTCCTCTCGGGCGATTTCGCGGAGGGCTCGTTCGTCGGCTTCGGCAAGCTGCGCGCGCGCACGTCTCCCGTCCCTGGCGGTGAGGTCAACACCGTACTCTTGGACGGCAAGCTACAGATGAGCGAGGCCGACGCCGCGCGATGGGTGGACGACGCTGCAGGCGCCGTCTCTATGCTCTACGGCCATTTCCCGGTGCGGCACGCGACCGTGTTCTTGGCACCGATTCCCGGCGCGACCGAGCCTGTTTTCGGGCGCGTGCTCTCGCTCGGCGGCTCGTCCGTGCTCGTGCTCACCGGAGAAGAGAGCGACGGCAACGAGATGCATGAAGACTGGATCCTCGTACACGAGCTGATTCACCTGGGCTTCCCGACGTTCCAGAACGAGGGCCGCTGGCTCGACGAAGGCATCGCCACCTACTACGAGCCCGTCTTGCGAACGCGGATGGGATGGCGCGACAAGACGGACCTCTGGCGAGGCCTCGCGCGCGAGATGCCACGCGGGCTCGCGAGCGCAGGTGAGCCGCTCGCGCTCGAGCAGCGAACGACGCTCGACGGCATCTACTGGGGCGGCGCTCTCTTTGTGATGATGGCGGACGTCCGCATTCGTGAGCAGACCCGAGGCCGCAAATCGCTGGACGACGTCCTCCGAGGCGTCCTCGCCAAGGGTGGCGACGGCGAGCACGTCTGGACCGTCGCCGAGACGATGCGCGTTGGCGACGAGCTCACGGGCACTCACGTGCTCACGGACATGTACGAGCGGTACGCGCGCAAGGGAGAGTCGGTGGACCTCGAAGCAGAGCTCCACGCGCTCGGGATCGATCGCGCCGGAGGCAAAGACGAGATCACCCTTCACGACGATCGACCGCGCGGTTCGATCAGGAACCAAATCGTTTCAAAAGACGGTAGGACGCCCTAAACCTTCAGGTCCGTCTTGAGCTCGGCACTATACGGATGTATCGTATTGGCGTGTCTCTGCGGTCCAAGCTCGAACGCCTGTCGACGCCCAAAAGCGCGCGTGGGCCTGCACCCATTCTCGCGAAGAGCACCGCCGCGCTCGACGATCTGCGAGGGCGAATGCAGCGCATTCTCGAGCGTTCGGTCACGGACAAGCCGCGCAGACCTCACGCCGTCGAGACGGAGGATCTCCCTTTTTCTTCAGTCGAAACCGAGCGCGGCCTGCTTCACGTCCGGAGGCTGGAGCTCGGCGCTACGCAACGTGTCGGTAACGCTCCCGTGTTCGCCGCGCGCCACGTGGACTCTCGCTTGCTCTCGCTGCTCGCTCTCGATCCGCGTCTCGCGGGCGTGGATTTCGAACGCGCGCTCTACCTCGACACGGAGACCACGGGGTTGTCGGGCGGGACTGGCACCGTCGCGTTCCTCGTGGGGCTCGCGTTCTTTTCAGGAGACAAGCTCGTCGTAGAGCAGGTGCTCGTCCGCAACCTGGGCGAAGAGGCGCCGATGTTGGAGCGCGTGCTGCAGCGCCTGCGCGAGGCGAGCTCGATCGTCACCTTCAACGGCAAGGCGTTCGACATGCCGCTCCTGCGAACGCGCTTGTTGATGTCTCGGCTGGACGAAGCGCCCGATCTCCCGCACCTCGATCTGCTCCACGTCGCCCGACGGTTGCACAAGCCGCGCGGCGTGGAGTGCAGGCTCGTCTCCATCGAGCGGGACGTGCTCGGCTTCGAGCGACAAGACGACACGCCGAGCGGCGAGGTGAGCGCGTGCTACCTCCATTTTCTCCGTACCGGAGAGGCTCGGCCTCTCCTCGGCGTGATCGAGCACAACACGTGGGACGTGCTCACCATGGCCGCGCTCGCGGGTCTCTACGGCGAGCCGATCGACAGCTCTCGCCTGGTCCCCGACGATCTCGCGGGGGTGTCGCTCACGCTCAAGCGGTCGCGAGCGTTCGGTGATGCGGTGGACGCGGCGAACCGCGCGATGGAGAGCAACAGTCCGCTCTCGCTCCGCGCAGGAGCCGAGGTCGCGAAGGCGATGGGCGATCGCGATCGCGCGCTGACGCTCTTCGAGCGCGTCGCCGAGGAGGTGGACTGCAAGAAGACCCGCCTGGAGCTCGCCAAGCTCTACGAGCACCACGCCAAAGACGCCGAGCGCGCATTGAAGCAACTCGAGCGCGGCACCAGCGAAGACGCCCCGGCGAGCGAGAAGCGACGCGCGCGATTGGTGCTGAAGACCGCCAAGAAGAGTCAGCAACGCCTGTTTTGAGCCGTCGTTTGTGGTAGTCGGTGAGCCATGACGGAAGAGGAGCGCGAGCGCTACAACCCTGCGGACATCGAGCCGAAGTGGCAGGCGTATTGGGAGGAGCACCAGACGTTCCGCGCCGTGCGGCACCCGGGCAAGCCCAAGGCGTACATCCTCGACATGTTCCCGTACCCGTCGGGCTCCGGGCTCCACGTCGGTCACCCCGAGGGGTACACCGCGACGGACATCGTCTGTCGTTTCAAACGAATGAACGGCGTGGACGTCTTGCACCCCATGGGCTGGGACGCGTTCGGTCTCCCCGCGGAGCAGCACGCGATCCGCACGGGCACGCACCCGCGCGACACGACGCTCACGAACATCAACACGTTTCGCCGCCAGCTCAAGATGCTCGGCTTCAGCTACGACTGGTCACGCGAGGTTGACACGACGGACCCCGAGTACGTCCGCTGGACCCAGTGGATCTTCTTGAAGCTCTACGAGAAGGGCCTCGCGTTCCAGCAATCGGACATGCCGGTCAACTGGTGCCCGCAGCTCGGCACCGTGCTCGCGAACGACGAGGTCACGTCGGACGGCAAGAGCGAGGTCGGCGGCTTCCCTGTCGAGAAGCTCAAGATCCGTCAATGGTCGCTGCGCATCACGCAGTACGCGGACCGTCTGCTCGCCGGCCTAGAGGGCCTCGACTGGCCTGAAACCAAGGGAAAACAGACCGATTGGATCGGACGAAGCGAAGGCGCCATCGTGGACTTCTCCGTCGTCGGTCATGCCAAGGTCACCCTCAGCGTCTTCACGACGCGCGTGGACACGCTGCCTGGCGCCACGTACGTAGTGCTCGCGCCGGAGCATAAGCTCGTGCGTGAACTCACGACCGACGCCCAGCGTGCGGAGGTCGACAAGTACGCGGCGGACACCGCGAGCAAGAACGACATCGACCGCGCGGACGTGAAGCGCGACAAGACGGGAGTCGCTCTCGGTACGTTCGCCGTCAACCCACTCAATGGCGAGCAGATCCCGATCTGGATCGGCGACTACGTCATCGGCACGTACGGCACGGGCGCGGTGATGGCGGTGCCTGCGCACGACGAGCGCGACCACGCGTTCGCCAAGAAGTACGCGCAGCGGATCGTGCAGGTCATCGCTCCAGTAGACTCTACTCAAAAGATCGATGTACAGGCCGAGGCGTACACGCCAGACGGCGTGACGGTCACGGACGCCACGCCGAGCGTCGAGGCGCGCCATCGAGTCACAGCTCAATTGGAGAGCAAGGGGCAGGGGAGAGGAAAGGTCACGTACAAGCTGCGCGACTGGGTGTTCTCTCGCCAGCGCTACTGGGGCGAGCCCATTCCGATCTACTTTCCGGTCGAGTGCGACGGCGATCCACGCGTCAAAGACGCTAAATTCAAGGTCCTCTACGATCAGCCGCATGCCGTACCGGACGCAGAGCTCCCGCTACGACTGCCGGACCTCGAGGACTTCAAGCCCGGGACGGATCCCGCCGGTCCCCTCGCTCGCGCGACGGATTGGCGCTTCTTCCAAAAGGACGGCGCGTGGTTCGCGAGAGAGACCAACACCATGCCGCAGTGGGCTGGCTCGTGCTGGTACTACCTGCGCTTCCTCGACCCGCACAACTCGGAGAAGCTCCTCTCAAAAGAAGCCTACGACGCGTGGATGCCGGTCGATCTCTACGTCGGCGGCAACGAACACGCTGTACTCCACCTTTTGTACGCGCGCTTTTGGCACAAGGTGCTCTTCGATCTCGGAGTCGTTAGCCACGAGGAGCCGTTCACTCGGCTCGTTCACCAGGGGATCATCCTCGGCGAGGATGGCCAGAAGATGGCGAAGTCTCGCGGCAACGTGATCAATCCCGACGACGTCGTGAAGACGCACGGGGCGGACGCGCTGCGCCTGTATGAAATGTTCATGGGTCCGCTCGAGCAAATGAAGCCCTGGCAAACCAGCGGGATTGAGGGCGTTCGTCGCTTCCTAGACCGCGCGTTCGCGGCGCTCGGCACGGGGAACGTGAGTGCAGACGCGCCGTACGATCTCGAGACGCAGCGAGCGGTGCACAAGACGATCAAGAAGGTCACCCACGACATCGAGAACATGCGCTTCAACACCGCGATCAGCGCGATGATGGTGCTCGTTCGCCAGCTCGGCGCGCTCCCCAAGGTCCCGTTGGAGGCGTCGCGATCGTTCGTCCTCATCATGTCGCCGTTCGCTCCTCACCTCGGTGAAGAGCTGTGGAAGCGCCTCGGCAACACGAGCACGCTCGCGTACGAGCCGTGGCCGACGTTCGACCCCGAGCTCGTCAAGGACGACGTCATCGAGATGGGTGTGCAGGTGAACGGCAAGTTCCGCGCGACCGTCACGCTCCCCGTCGGGGCGGATCAAGCCTCGGCCGTGGAGCTCGCGATGAAGGACGACAAAGTGAGGTCGTACGTCGACGGAAAGACCGTGAAGAAGGTCGTCTACGTCCAGGGCAAGATCCTCAACTTCATCGTCGGTTGAGCCATGAAGCGCGCGCTGCTCGCGTTGGTGATGCTGGGTTGCGGGTATCGCGCCCTCAACGCTACGGACGCGGGCGAGAAGCTTCACGTCACGCTCGCACGGGTCGCCATCCCGAGCGGAGCCGCAGGACAAGAGGTGCTCACCGGCGCTCGTGAGGAACTCGCGAGGCTCGGCGCACTCGCCCCGGGCGACGGCTATCCGCGGCTCGAGATAGAGGTCACCGGCACGAGCGAGACGAGTGAGGGCATCGAGGTGCCGTCCGGCGCGCGCCATGAGACGGGCCCAGATGACGTCACGCGCACACCGGTCGCACGTGGGCTCGACGTCGCGGTCGTCGCGCACGGGTGGGTCGTTCGACAGAGAGGCGGACCACGAGAGCGCGATACGGGCGACCTCCGAGCGTCCGATCTCGTGAGCGTGGGCGGCACTGACCCGGTCACCGCGGACTTCGTGCACGAAGACTCGTTGCGTGTCGTAGCGCGGCGCCTTGGACACAAGCTCGCGGCGCGCGCGGTGGGTGACCCGACCGTGAGCGAAGGCCTGGGCAGGTAGCTCGCACGTTTCGTTATCGGTGGTAGCCTTGGATGCATGCTGACGGTGGGGTGCTGCGGCTTTCCCGTGCCGGCGACGCGCTACTTCAAGGAGTTCGTGTACGTCGAAATCATGGAGACGCACGCGACCACTCCGGGCGTCGGCACGGTCAAGCGCTGGAAGCGAGAGGCGCCGGAGGGCTTTCGTTTCGCGATGCTCGCGCCGCGTGAGGTGGGTCAGGAGAGCTTTCGCAAGGGACCGGTGACGGATCAAGCGCTGTCGGCGCTGGCCACGGTCGGCAAGGAGATCTCGGCGTCGACCGTCATCTTCCTCTCGCCCGCGGATTTCGCGAGCACCCGCCCCAACAAGGCGGCGGTCAAGGACCTCATGACTCACTGCAAGACGCAGTTCGAGCGCGTCGTGTGGGAGCCACCCGTGTCGTGGGACGCGGACGAGGCAGACGCGATCATGAAGGGCATCGGCGTGGCCGCGCGCGATCCGCTCAAGCAAGGCCTCTCGAAGGCGCGCGCCGCCTACTACCGAATGCCGGGACCGGCGGGCCACAAGAGCCGCTACGAGGAGCCTGCCATCGAGAAGCTCGCCGCCCTCGCGGCCGCGGCGGAGCATGATGACGTGACCTACGTCTTCGCCAACGTGGACATGTTCACCGATGCGAAGCGCTTCAGGAGGGCCCTGGCAAGCGCGCGCTGACACGGTATGATGTGCCGCATGTTAGCTTTGACTTGGCGTGGCGGATTGTCCGTCGCCTTCGCCGCTTCTCTAGTTTGGATTGGGTGCACGGCTACGACGACGCCGGCGCCGATCACGGATCCGTCGCAGCTCGCGGCGCCACCGCAGGGTCGAGGCTTTCAGCTGAAGACCGGCGAGTTCCCGGTGCCGGCGAGTACAGAGGTTCAAGACTGTTACTTCTTCAAGGTCCGCGATCTCGCGGCCGCAGGCGGCCTGGATGTGAACGGGCCCGTCGAGCTTCATCGCATCCAAGCGGTGCAGAAGGTCGGCTCGCATCACATGAACCTGTTCAGGGTGAAGACCATCCTAGGTCTCGACCCGAACGCGGGCGCGATCGCGCACGGCACCAACGGCGCGGGCGAGTGTTTCAGGAGCTCGAACTGGGCGGACTGGCCGCTCATCGCGAACACACAAACGTCCGGCGACCTCGACTGGACGTACCCCGACGGCGTGGCGAACGAGTTCTCTCCAGACGAGTGGATCATGCTGCAGACGCACTTCGTCAACGCGACGACGCAGCAGTCGCCGGGCGGCGGGGCAGTGTCGATCAACTTCTGGACGATGGACAAAGCGAAGGTCACCGCGCAGCTCGGCACTCTGTTCGCGACCAAGCAATCCATCCGCGTCTGCGCAAAGAACCCGACGCCCACGTTCGAGGGCTCCTGCCAGATCAAGTCCGCGATCCCCGTCACGATCATCGGAGCGAACGCTCACTTTCACTCGCGCGGAAAAGTGTTCGACATGTACACGTGGGACGGCACGTCTACGACGACGCCGCCTGACTCCGCACGCTTCTACGAGTCCACCCAATGGGACAACCCGCCGATGGCGCGCTCGCCGCAGTTGAGCGTGTCGCTCCCCGCGAATGGCGGTGTTTGGTACAAGGCCTCGTACCAGTGGACGCAGCCCGATTCGTCCTTGGGTTGCAGCGCGCTCAACGCGTGGGACCAGGAGAAGTACATGACTCCGCCGGCCCAACAAGACTGTTGCTACACGTTCGGCCCGGTCGTCGAGAAGAACGAGCACTGCAACATCTTCGTCTACTACTACCCGAAGCAAGACAACGTGACCTGCTTCTGAGCCATCGTGCGCGCGCTCATTCTGTCGCTGTTGTTACTTGAGTGCGCGTCGCCATCGTCGTCGCCGCCAGCGCCGGACGCGGCTCCCGTTTGTGGCGTCGGGTTCCTGGGTGATAACGGCAAGCCCATCGACTTCGAGTTTCGCGTGGTGGGCGGAGACGCGATCGACAAGCCGTTGAAGGATGGCGACGACGTTCAGCTCGTATTTCCGCCTCAAGGTGGGCGCGTGATCTTCGTCGGTGTGCGCGCGACCAACATCGATCCATGCGCCGTTCAGCTGAGCGGCGCGATACGTGACGTATCAACGAAGCAGGTCCGCGTCGACGCGCGCACGATCAACCTCAACCCGGACGGGACGGGGTGGGGGACGAGTGGAACGACGTCGCAGAGCCTGATCGCTGCCGTCTCCAACTATTCGAACATCCCGCTGTGTCCCAACCAGTGGTCGGCGACGAACGTCTTCGACACACAATACGAGCTGGAGGTCACCTTGAAGGAGAGCAACCACGGGACGCTGGAGAAGGCGCGCTCGCTGACGAAGACGATCCACGTCACGCCGCGCTGCTCGGAGCCGGGGCAGCTCGCGCCGGAGTGCAGATGCATCTGCCACGCGAACTACCAGCTCGGCGAGATGTGCAACCTCGACGGAGGCGATCAATGAAACGCGCGCTGCTCTTCTGCATCGCGTTTGCCTGCGGCCCTTCGCAGGCCGTCGTCACTCCAGACGCGGCACCGGCCACGCCCGGGTGGAAGGTCGTGGTCGAGCACCTGGACGGCGCGCTGTTGTCGATGTGGGGCTCCGACGCGACCAACCTCTACGCAGTGGGCGGCCCGCGCGGCAACGCCGGCTTCAAGTCGCTCGTGATGCACTTCGATGGAACCGCGTGGAATCGGCTGGATCCAGGCGGTTCCGAAACATACTGGTGGGTCTACGGCTCGAGCGCGACGGACGTGTGGATGGTCGGTGAAAAGGGACGCATCACGCATTGGGACGGCGCCGCGTTCAAGGAGCATGCGTCCGGCACTACCGCGACGCTCTTCGGAGTCTGGGCGAGCGGACCGAGCGACGCGTGGGCGGTCGGCGGCACACCGGGCGCTGGGAAGGCGAGCCCGAACGACATCTTGCTGCACTGGGACGGCTCGTCATGGACCCCGTCGGCAGTGCCGAACCCGCAGGGTCGTACGTTCTTCAAGGTGTGGGGCACCGCCGCCGGCAACGTCTATGTCGTCGGCGAGCTCGCGACCCTCTGGCATCGAACAGGCAGCACTTGGGCGGCGGAGACCAACCCCGCACATGGTACCCTCCTCACGATCCACGGCTGCAGCCCGACGGAGATGTATGCGGTCGGTGGGCGCGATGTACTCAAGTCGGACGGCAAGACGTGGAGCGCACTCACGCCTGCGCTCACCAACGACGTGAACGGCGTGTCGTGTCGCTCACCGGGCGAAGTCGTCATCGTCGGCGCGGGCGGCAGCAAACAACGCCTCGTGAACGGCGCATGGCAAGACGACTTCGGCACGCTGCCGTTCTCGGATCTCCACGGCGCGTGGTCGCTCCCGAACGGTGCGGACTATTGGGGAGTGGGCGGAGAGTTCATCTCCGGCCCACAACCCAACGTCTCTCGGCAGGGCGTGATCGCCCGTTACGGCAAGTAACTTAGAGGTTGCACTCTTTGCTGCACTGCTGAGTGACGCAGTCACCGAGGGCTTTGCTGTCCGTCTTGCCCTTCGGGTGCGCGAGTCCGCAAGCATTGATGCAGCTCAGGTCTTTGCAGACCGCGAGGCACTGCGTGTACTGATCGCAGTCCGTGTTCGGGGCGCACGCGGTCTTCTGGGCCGAGCACTTGACCGTGGTGCAGTCCGTGCACGACTGGACGACGCTCGAGTCGGGCGCGCCGCTGTCAGGGACGGTGCATTGCGAGGGCGGCGTGTTGCAGTCCGTCTTGCACGCGCCGCACTGGCCTGCACTGTCGCAGCTCGCGAGCGCCAAGTAGGGCTTCTGGCCGGCGGGCGAGGCCGTGAAGCAGGCGTTCACGCACTTCTGATCGCACATGGGCGCTGTGGCGCATTGGTAGATCGACATGCAGTCTGCGCTCTGTTGGCAGACCGCCCACTGACCGGAGCATTG
>JAYVYD010000513.1:0-6443 GCA_043784605.1 Myxococcales bacterium
ACGCACGTCCAACACGTCGCCTCGAGTCGCTCCAGCGCTTCGACCTCACGACTGAATCGGTATCACCTCAATTGGGATCAGTCAAACAATGTATAACCGCTCGCGCTCACGAAAAAGCCCGCGGATCCTAAGATCGCGCGGGCTCACTCGTGGTCAGTGATGCTCGGGCTTGTGTTCCGGCGCGTGCTCGGGCTTCTGCTCCGCGTTCGCCTTCGCCTTCTCTTTTTCGATGAACGGCTTCTCGATGCGCTCGATGTCGGCCAACAGCGCCTCGTCGCCTGTCTTGAGCTTTTCGGGTCCGCCGAGCGCGTCGTACGCCTTCTTCGCCTCATCCACCTCGTTGCGCCCGCGAGTCAACCCGGCTTGTTGAGTCGTGAAAGACCAAACCAAGATGGTCACGGCGCCGATACCTAATGTCACCGAGCCACCCCACGCGGCCTTGCTCTTCAGCAAGAGCGCGATCGACGCGAAGACGATCCCGAACTCTGCCGCGAGCTGTCCCCACTCGTAGTGCTCCTCGGCGTGCTCGTACACTTGCACGACGTCCTCGTAGGACTCTTGCCACTTCTCGGCGGTCTCCTTCTCTTTCTCGTATTGGCGTGCCAGATCCACGAAGCGGAGAACGTCGGTACCCGTGGGGGTCACCGTGTTCAGCACTTGGTTGGCCTCGAGAGTCGAGACCGTGACGACGCTTGCGTCGGCCTTGTCAGCCGTCACGGTGAGGTCCGCGATCTTCTTGTCCGCATCCACGAACGCCTGAGGATCACCGGGCAACAGCGCGTGCAGCTGTTGAAGCTGCGAGACCGTCGTGCGGTACTTCGTCGCAATCGCTTGCGTGTTCTGAGATGCGCGCGCCTCTTCGATCATGGTCGCGATGACCAGCGCGCGCGATCCCCCAAGCAGTGCCGCCGATAGCGCCAGGAGCACGCCGAGGAGCGCCATCGTGAGGCCCACATGCAGTCCGAAGTTGCTCTTGGGTTCGTCGTGGCCGTGCTCGTCCTCTTTGTGCTCGGCCTTATCCGCGTGCGGGTCCGTCTTGTCGTCGTGCGCTTTGGGCGTCTTGTTATCGTCGCTCATGGGGACCTCAGTGATGCTCGGGCGCGTGCGGCGCTGCGGTATTGGTGGGGGCGGGCGCGTTGCTCGCTTGAGGCTGCTTCTCGATGCGCTCGATGTCGCTGAAGAGCTCCTCGTCGCCGGTCTTGCTCTTCTCGTCCATCTTGAGCGCGAAATAGGCCGCCCGACTCTCGTCGACCTCCGTCTTCGCGTGCGCCAAGCCAGACCGCTCTGCGCTGTACGCGTAGATCATCAAGACGAGCGCGCATGTGCCGAAGATCATCGCGCCGAACCACGCTGCCCTGCTGTGGATGAGCAACGCGATGGACGCGAGCACGATGCCGAACTCCGCGCAGAGCTGACCCCACTCGAAGTGTTCGCTGCCCTCCTCGTAGACATGGATGAGGCCCTCGTAGGACTCCGTCCATCTCTCCGCTTTCTCTTTCTCCTCGGCGTAGTCGTGCACGAGTTCCACGAAGCGCAGCACGTCTCCCGCCGAGGGCGTGACCGTATTGAGGATCTTGTCCGTCTCGAGACGGTTGATCGCGATCATCGTTGCGTCGAGTTCGTCGGCGCCGTTGGTGACGCGATCGATCTCTTTCTGGGTCTTGTCGAAGTCCGCCGGGTCCGAGGGCAACATCGCGTGCAGTTGCTGCAGCTGCGACATGAGCGACCGATGCTTCATCGAGATGGCTTGGTAGCGAGCTGCGGTGCTCGTCTGCTCCACCATCGTTGCGATGAGCTTGTTACGCGCGCCTCCGAGCAACGCGGAGGTGAGCGCCAGCATGACGCCCAAGATGGCCATCGTCATACCGATGTACTTGCCGATCCCGCCCGTTTCGCCGTGGTCGCCGTGGCCAGCGTGGCTGGCGTGCGCCATCTCTTCTTCGAAGCCCATGGTGTTCCTTTCGGTGCGCCCACTGGAATACCCGATTTCTCGGTTCTCGGGCGTGTCAGTTCGGGCGGGCGTCGGACCTGGCCACCGTCAGCGGCCCTTTTTGGACATACGGGCTGCGTCAGCGCGTCGAACTCGGGGTCGCCGTGAAGCGAACGAGCGCGGAGTCGATCACCCGCCGTGCCTCGGGGAGATCACCGCAGTGCTGGAGCGAGATCGCGTACCAGCAGAGCGCGTCGTTCGCGCTGTGATCTTCTTCGTAGTCGGAGGTCTCGCACCACTCGGCGCGCTTGCTCGGATATTGCGCGAGCAGCTCCTGCATCACGTCGCGCATTTCCGGTCATCGCTGCGCGCCTTGGAATGCGACCGCAAGGTTCATCGTGCGTCAGGTCCATGTCGTCGGCGAGCGCGTCCGTGTCCCACAGAACCCGAGCTCGAGCGCCTTCACGAAGAGGCTCTCCTTCGTGATCTTCGTCGCCATCAGTGCGGGACGAGCGAGTTCGGGATCACGGCCATGAGCTGCTCGCGCGTCATCGCGCCGCGCTCGTCGATCGAGTAGTCGTCCTGCTCGACGTGGAACGTGCGAGTGCCCGTCACGTCCGCCTTGCCGATGAAGCGGTAGGCGATTTGCGGCGTGTAGAGCGCCTCTTGGACGATTTGCAGGGCGAGCCCGATCGGCATCAACAAGAGCACGCGCAGCTGCGTGGTCTTCCCGGCCGCCATCCAAAAGCCGTCCGGCGGGGCGTGGAAATCGACCGTCAGCGGGTACTTGTCAACCATCCACACTTGCCCGCGCACCGCACGCACGGCGACGTCGTACGAGTTCGGGTTCGTCACGTCCATCACGACGGCCATCTCCAGGCTCGGCGGGAGCGTCGGCGTGATCGACGTGATCTCCGCGTGATTGAGCCTCATCGTCGGCTTTTGAACGCACGCGATGAGCGAGATGACGAGGACGAGTGCGAGAAGCGATTTCACGCGATCGAGACTACCTCAAGCCTCGCGTGCGGAGCGATGCACTTGAAAGACCGCGACTGCGAACGCAAACCAGAGAATCGAGTGCACGCCCACCTGCCATGATGACGCGATCTCGAGCAGCTCCGCGCCGGCCTTCATGAGGCTGGAGCTCGAGTCGGGCCCAGGCGGAGGTGGCGGATCGATCACGAGCATCGCGAACGCCGCGGTCACGCTGACGAGCAAGAACGCCGTCCACCCGAGCACGCCGGCCCAAACGCTCGCGACGAGGCGGGTCTTCTTCGCCTCACGACCGTCCGCGAGATCGAGCAGGCCGTGCGTCAGGCGGTGCACGAGCGCGATGGCCGGGAGCGGCGCGGTCCACAGCGCGAACACGCCGAGCCACGCGAGACGCGGCGAGGTCTCCATCAGCTCGGCGAGGAGCGGCAACGCCATCGCCCACGAGAGCGCATACGCCCACGAGAACACCTTGAGTGCGGCAGCGCTGATGAAGCTGGACGGGTGGGGCAGCCACTTCGGACATTGCATCGCCCGAATCATACCCGCGAGGAGCGCGAGTGCTTCCCGGCTGCCCGCTCTAGGTGATGAAAACTCAAACTGCTTCAGATTAGGGTAACCGACGGGGTTCGAACCCGCGACAGCTGGTGCCACAAACCAGCGCTCTACCAACTGAGCTACGGCTACCGTGCGAAGAGCGGCGAAAAATGACCCACATCGCGGCTCCTTGCAAGGCAAAAGACCTCACGGACATGCCTGACCTGACCGAGAAATCGGAGAATCAGCTTATGGGCGTCGTGTTCACGCGAGCTTCCACGTTCGGCTCGCGACCTTCTCGGCGCGCACGAGATCGACCTCGCTCGGTGGCACGGCGAAGCCCGGTGGGATGGACCCGCGGATGGGGAGCTCATAGGCCGCTTGCGCCAACGTGCCGCGAATCGTCTCGGCGAGTCCCTGCTCGACGCTCGTGAGATCATAGCCGCCCTCGAGCACGATCCCGATCCGTCCCTTCGCGGAGCGGGCCGCCTGAGCCGCGAGCATGCGCGACATGAAACCGAACGCTTGAGGCGTCAAGCGCATCTCCGCGAGCGGGTCTCGCGCGGCGGCGTCGAAGCCCGCAGAGACGAGCACGAGGTCCGGCGCGAACTGCTCGAGCACCGGCGCGATGATACGCTCGAAAGCGGCGCGATACACCGCGTCACCGCCACCTGCCGAGAGCGGGATGTTGATGGTGTAGCCCTTGCCGTCGCCAAGGCCGGAGTCGCTCGCGGCTCCAGAGCCAGGGTAGAAGGGCCACTGGTGCGTGGAGATATAGAGCACGCTCGGGTCGCTCCAGAAGATCTCCTCGGTGCCGTTGCCGTGATGAACGTCGAAGTCGATGATGGCGACGCGAGAGAGCCCGCGCGCACGCGCTTGCGCAGCGGCGACCGCAACGTTGTTGATGAGACAGAACCCCATCGCTCCATCACGCCGCGCGTGGTGACCCGGCGGTCTCAAGACGGCGACACCCACCGGCGTGGGTCCGTCTATCATCGCGTCTACCATCGCCGCGGCCCCGCCCGCCGCACGCATCGCGGCCGCGATGCTCTGAGGGCCCACGAAGGTGTCAGCATCGACCATCTCGGTCTTTCCGCGGAGCGACTCTAGCTGCGCCACGAAACGTGCAGAGTGCACGCGCTCAAGGGCTTCCAGCGAGGCGTCTGCGGGTTCGATGCGCGTCCAGTTCACGTCGGCCGCCTGAATCGCGGCCCGCGCTGCGGTCAGGCGCTCTGGGCGCTCTGGGTGATAGGCGAGGGGAAGGTGACGGTCGAAGAGCGGGTCGTCGACGAGCAGCGCGCCAGCTTGCAAGAAAGTGCGGACCATCGATGTTTGACCATGTTGCCGTGCTTGGCTCGTGGGTGGTAGCGTTCTTTCGCCATTCCGTAAGGCGGACGTCGTGCCTCAATCTGTAGAGGCTGGCCTTCGGTGGTGACTGGCACTTCCTGGGAGGGGAGTGCCCCGGGGAGGCATCCAGAGGCCGCATGCGAAACAAGATCATCATCGTCAACGCCATCATCATCGCCATCGTCGGGCTGCTCTCGTTCGTGCTGGTGAGGTCATCCGTCACCGCCGCCGCGTCCCCGACCACCCAGCTCATGGGTGACGCCAAGCACGACGCGCAAAGCGCCGCCGCTCGACTTCAACTCGACGGGCTCCGCGTCGAGAGGTGGCTCGCGACCAAAGCCGAAGAGCAGAACACGCGCGATGCGCTCAACAGCAAGGCCGATCCGCGCTCTGGCGGCCCCGCGGCGACGAGCCTTTGCGACTCCGTGATTGCGTCGGCCAAAACCACGCCCGAGTTCGAGGGTGCGGTCCCCGCCATCGTCTTGCTCGTCGACCGCGACGGCAAGATTCTCGGTCGAAATAACTCGAACTTGCTGCGCGGAGAGAGCCTCGCGGCCGCGTATCCGAAGTTCACGGAGACGATGCTCGCGGGCAAGACCGGCTCGGACGTGTGGGTCAACGCAGGCCGCAATGATCAGTACCTCGCGTCGTACGCCCCCGCGCGCAACGACAAGGGTGAGATCGTCGGCGCCATCGTCGCTGGATTCACCATCAACGACGTGATGTCGCGTGTCGCAGACGCGACCACCGGTCGGCCAATGGTCCTCGCGAGTGTCAGCGGCGACAACCTCCAGGTCATCGCCCGCTCGAGCGCGAACACGGGGCCGCTCGACAGCGCGGTCACCGGAGACGGCAAGGCTACCGTCCGCGGAGTGCTCGACACGGGCCACGCCGCGGCAGCTTCAGCGAGTGATCTGCTGATCGCGGCAGCTCCGCTCGACGGCCTCAGCAACCCGCGGGGCACGGTCGTCGTCGTGTCGTCGCCCGCGACCACCATCGAAAACGCTGCCGGCATCGCCTCTCCGTTGCTCGGTGTTGCGGTCCTCGGGATCATCCTCGTCGTCGTCGGCGGCTTCTTGCTCGGCAACTACATCACCCATCCGATCGGGCAGCTCGAAGAGGGTCTGCTTGCGATTCTCAACGGTCAGAGCGACAAGCGCTTCAACCTGGACCACGCGGAGCTCGGCGGGCTCGCGTTCCGCATCGATCAGCTCCTCAACCAGCTCATGGGCGTGGAGGAAGACACGACCGACGAACAGGGCCGCGTCTCGCGCACGCCTTCACCTGCGCAGTTCCAAGAGGAAGCTGGCTCATCGCCGAACATGGTGGGCGACGCCGCGCGCCTTGGAGCGGAGCCTGCGGCCGCGTACTACTCGCGCTTGTTCGCCGAGTACATCGCCGCCAAGAAGGGCCTCGGCGAGCAGACCGACCACATCACCGAGCAGACGTTCACGGCGCGCATCCAGTCGATGGAAGCCGACGCGAAGCAGAAGCAAGGCACGGCGGTCCGCTATCAAGTACAGACACAAGGTACCGAGGTCACGCTCCTGCCTGTCACGCTGAGCTGATCGCGAACGCCGCAACAAGTTCTGAAGAAAGCTCTTGCGTGGCGCAGCCGAGCGCCGCAAGTTGCGGTCCA
>JAYVYD010000514.1:0-7038 GCA_043784605.1 Myxococcales bacterium
CCCTCCCGTGCGTGCTCTGCTCTTCGACCCCGGCCGGATCAACGTGCCAGTCCATCGGGCATCTGCCCTACTCTTGCTCACGTCAGTATTGCCTTCCGCCGCGGCCTCCGCAGTCGCAGGCACGACACCCCGGCAGGCCCAGAATGGCGCCGCGGCAAGCTACCGTTGACGCATGATCGCTCTCGGGTAGAGTCCGAGACGGTCTTGCGCGAAGTCGGATGGACTGGACCGTTGTGGCCTAATCCTTGAAGAGGATGTGCGTATGGACAAAATTCTTCTGACGCTCTGTTGCGCGCTCGTCGCTTGCAGCAGCGATGACTCGCCTGCCAGCGTGGACGCTGCCCCAGGCAATGACGTGGTCTCGCCGCCGATGGATTCGGCCATCACCATAGATGCTGCAGACACCAGCGTCTGCCCGTCAGCGCTCCCCGTCGACACGGACGACCCTGCCATCCGAGACCAATGCACCAAGTGGGTCTACCTCGCTGGGGGCGACCACTTCCGTGTCATCGTTTCGTCGGACGAAGGCGCCACATGGGACAGCTTCAGCATCCATGACATCCCGGGGGATGACTACGTCAACAACCTCCGTGTCGCGCAGGGGACGATCAGCGTGATTGGCTTACCCGGCCTGTGGACGAGCGGCGACCGCGGAAAGAAGTTCGGCCAAGTCGCGGCTGTGTCGAGCAATGGCTTCGATTCTTACGGTGGACAAATCAACTATGGCGCCGGCATGTCGATTTTGACGGACAATCAGGGCACCTACACTTCGAAAGACGGCTCCACGTGGGTGGCACAAACTCCGTTCGCGAACATGTCCAAGCCGAACGGTTTTGGCGGGCACTACCACGGCACGGCATACGGCAATCAGACCTACGTGGTCTTTCAAGATGGCGGCACGTTTCGCACGTACGACGGCAAGGCGTGGTCGGAGGGCGTCCTTCCCAACAAGAGCGATACGTCTGGCGTGGCGTTCGGCAACGGCGTGTTCGTGGCGGTGGGTTCCAAGTTCACGATGACGAGCGCCGACGGCAAGACTTGGAGCAACGAGCGCACGACCGACGCGAGCAATGCCGTGTTCGACAACATGGGGACGGGCGTCGTGTTCGATGGCAAGCAATTCCTCGCTTACACGCAATCCGCCCCTCACGTCGGCTACAGCTCCCCAGACGGGTTGGTGTGGACGAAGTTCAAACCCAGTCACAACATCGACGCGGTCGCTTGTGCAGAGGGCCGCTTCTTCGGGACGGGCGAGGGACAGCTGCTGATGTCGACCGACGGCACCACTTGGAAGGGCGTCCACGCGCTCACTGCGCAAGAGACGTTCAACATCAACGGGCCGCGGGTCGCGATGGGTCGCGTGTTGAAGTAGACCGCTGCGTCCTGCGCTGCCGTCAGGTCAAATACGGCAATGAGTTGGTGGTCTCCGGCCACAGCGTGTTCGGATAGAACTTCGCGCGGTCCGGCGCGACATAGTTGATGCTCGGATATCCGCCGACTCCGAGCGATTCATATTCCGACTTGGGAATCCCCATCGCCTGCAACGCCGTGCCCAACCATTGGTGCCAGAGGATCCCCGGGAAGCTCTGCTCGTCGCCAAGATTTCCCGCGCCTTTGTCGAAGATGGTGTTGAGGTCTCGGTAGTCGACATAGTTGCCGGTCTTCAAGAAGCCACCTGCGCTGCCGAAGGTGATGAGCGGAATCGACTGGCTCTCGTGCGTGAAATTGCCGCACTCTTGCGACCACGCCAAAAGTGAGTTGTCGAGGTAGGTGGCGCCGGTGCCGTCTTGCACATCCAGTTTGCTGGCGAGGTCGACGATCGTCGCTTCAAAGAGGCGTTGGTAGGACTCCGCGAGAGTTTGTTGCGCAACGCCGTTGGGGTCGCCTGCGTGGTGCGCGATGCTCTGGTGCCAATCGCCGACGTAGTTGGAGAAGATGGGATCGACCATGACGGCCGCGACGCGGGAGGTATTGCAAATGATCGCCGCGACGATGACGTCGTTGAACAGCTCGTATTCCTGCTTCTGCAACGCCGGATTGATGTCGAAGTTGGCCTGTTGCTCGAGCGTCCCAGTTTCTGTCGTGACGGGCTTGGCGCTGCCGCACGACACCTTCGCGTTGAGTCGTCGTTGCAACTCGGAGAGCCGCTGCATGTGATCGTCGAGACGGCGACGGTCGTCCGAAGAGATTCGCGTGTCGGAGGAGCGAAGCCGTTGATAGTCGGCGAAGACTCGGTCCACGACGGGCGTGCGCGTGGGGGCCTGCGATACGAATATCTTGTTGAAAAGAGTAAGTGAGCTCTTGGACCCCTGTACGTCTTGGATGGGACCGCTCTTGGTCTCAGGGTTCGAAAAGTTCCAGCTGATTCGGTCGCCGACGATGATCGCGCGACTTTTGATGGTCGACAGGTCGCCATAAAACGAAGACGACCAAGCCATGATCTGATCGATCGTGCGCATCGGAAACTGCTGGACGTAGTTGCCGTCGGCGCCGTTGCCGTCGTTGCGCGCGAAATTGCCGAGGTGACCGCCCGTGTTGTGCGCGATGTAAAATGGGATATCGAGACCTTGAACCACGTTCATTTTGGCGACGAGGCCTGGCGTCAAAATGTTGGAAGGTGCCGTGAGCACGGGCGACAGCTCGGTGTTGCCGTTTTTCACCGTGGAGGTCAGTGGCATCCGGCGAATGTCGCGCGAAGCGTATTGGCGGGTGTCGGTCGCCTTCATCGTCGGGAACATGTTCCGCGCCCACGCGCCCCCGTGATTGCTGCAAAAGTTGATGAAGCGCTTGTTGGCGACGGGCGGGCCGGCCTTGGCTTCTTCGGAGGTGAGCAAAGACGGCAAAAACGGCAGTGCGAGCGTGAAGCCGCCCAACCCGCGAAGGAGCTGTCGTCGAGACAATCCACTCATGGCGTGATCACCTTCTGTTTGAACTCGGGACGCATCACGACGCGCTTGAGCGCCTCCGTCAGCGGCTTGCCGCCTCTGGTGTTGGCGGCGATCTCGTCTACCGCGCGCTGGTCGGCTGCGTCTGCGGTGCGGCGGAACGCATATCGGAAATATTCTTGTGCGAAGCACTTCTCCACTTTGCCGCTCTCCAAGATGTATTGCGTCAGCTGCACCATGTCCGTCGCAGCGCGCGGGTCGTCTGGGTTGACCTGAGGAATGGTCTGCGCGTCGATCGGCGCCGACCCTTGCACCTTGCCGCCTGGGTCCAAGAAAGTTTGCGTCGTTTGATATCGGCCGAGTGCGTCGAAATTCTCAGCGACGAACCCAAGCGGGTTGATCAACGTGGTGTGACAACCCGCACACGCCGTGCCTTTTTGTTGGGTGATTTGTTCGATCACTTGTCGCGTGGTCTGCCCCGGGCTTGGGTTGATCGGCGTGGACGCAGCATTGGCGGGGGGCGGCGGAACGGTCTCGCACAAGAGACCCGTGCGCATGAACACGCCGCGCATGATCGGGCGCGTGTTGGCCGTCCCCGTGGCCAAGAAGGCGCCGCGCGTGAGCAGTCCTGCCCGTTGCGCGGGAAGTCGCGGCGGCTCCGAAGTGCCGTTCCACGTCGGGACGCCGTAGATTTGGGCCAGGTCGGGCGTGCGCGCATAGGAGCGTGTGTCACTCACGAAGTCTGCGATCGTGCCGCCGTGGGCGAGTATCCACTGAGCGCTATCCATGACCTCGGCGATCATTTCGGCGCGCAGTTGCGGGTTGGGTTGGTCCTTCCCCGCGAACGCGTCGAACTGCGGATCGCCGTTGCGCGAGTTCAACTTGGCCAGCTCGTCGAGTCGCAACCACTGCGAAAAGAAGGCGAGCGCGGAGGCCTGCGCGCGCGGGTCTGCGGCAAGTCGATCGACTTGTTTGGCGTAGCCCTCAGGGGTCGTCAGGTCTCCGTTCTTGGTCGCGGCAAAGAGTTCGTCGTCAGGCATCGTCTGCAAGAAGTGATACGAGAGGCGCGTGGCGAGCTCGTATCCATCGAGCGCGTAGAGGTTCGGTCCAAGCGTTTGAGTGCCGCTCTCGACGACATAATAAAACCTCGGCGAAGCGAGCATGACCGTGACCACATCCGCGAGCGCTCCTGCGCCGATGCCGTTTTTGGCGACGCTCCGGTAGAAAGCGACGTCGTCGGCAGACGGCGGTCGTCGAAGCACCAACGTCCCGAACGATTGCACGAACGCGGTGAGGCACGCATCGTCGTTGCTGGGATCTGCGTCCGTGGCGCATGCACCGGTGAGCGTCTTGATGCGCGCGGGCGAATTGGTCATTTGCTGACCAAGCACGTCAGCCACCGCGTAAATCGCGTCGATGTGCTCCTGCTGAACGAGCTGGTCGAGCCGCGCATAGCCGCCATGCTTCTCGTTGGGTGCGGCCGTGAGTACATCGGCTGGATATGCGGCGAGACTCGGCTGCGCGGCCGCCAAGATCGCCTTCGCGTCTGCGGGCTCCATCTTCGTGACGATGTCGGAGATCGTATTGGCGTACTCGGACGCCGCCAAGCGACGAAGCGGGATCTCCGATTGGAGCAGGGGCGTGCTTGGACCGTCCCCAAGAGAATCGTCGCCACCAATGACTCCCCGACACGCGGAGAGCAGCAGCATCGCAAGCATGGACGTGCGCATGGCCTCTTTAGAGCACACCCCGTGCCCCACGAAATCGAGGGCTTATTGGATCGAGTCGGTGATTCACCGCATGCTGGTCTGGGGGGCGATCGCCCCGCGGTGGTGGGAAAAGCACCCATGTCTAATGGCGACGTCGACCGGATTGAGGGCGCCCGATCGCGGCACGTCCGGTGCAAACGAGTCGCTCCATGTCTTGGCGTGTTGCGACTCGGTTCTTTCTCGCGGTCACCTCGTTGGTCGCATGCTCGGATGCCGCAGCTCCCGACCAACCGCCGAACAGCTCGGATGCGAGCGTCGAGAAGGACGCGGGGGGTGACGCGACGCCTCTCGCAGACGCCGGCCGTGACGTCGCCCCTGACGCGAGCTCGTCTGCAGGAGTGTTCGTCGCTGTCGGCTACGGCGGGCGCACAGTTCGCTCGATCGATGACGGCCAGAGTTGGATCGATGACAAGTCACTCGTTGCCAATGGAGGGGACGACCCGTACTTGCTTCGCACGGCGGCGTGGGCAGGGACGCAATTCGTGGCGCTCGGCTGGAGGAGGATGACCTCGCCCGACGGAAAAACGTGGATCGATCACGGCCCGATCAAAGGCACCAATTGGTTCGGCTCCGTGTTGTGGGAGCAACAAAAATTCGTAGCGGTCGGCGGGTACGGGATGAAGGTGACGAGTCCCGACGGCGCGAGTTGGACCGATCATGCGATCGACACTGGCGCTTCGCACGCTTGGGATGGACTCGCCTTCGGCGGCAGTTCGTACGCGACCACCAACGACGAAGGTGCGCGGGCATACTCCAGCGACGGGATGACCTGGAAGCCATCGACAGGCAGCACCGTCAAGTCGACCGACATGGCGTTCGGCAACGGCACCTTCATCGCGCTGGGCGGCACGGCAGTGTTGTCATCGACCGACGGCGTGACATTCCAATCTGCGGCTACCCTGCCCGACGCGGCGGAGGGATTGGTCTTCGCGCAAGGGCACTTCACCGCGTTCGGCGTCGACCATGTGTTCACCTCGCCTGATGGCGTGCAATGGACCGATCACGCGTCGAAAGGTGACCACCGCGGAGCTGTCGCGTTCGGTCACGGCACCTATGTTCGTGTCGGCTCGGGCGGCCGCGCGCGGTCGACCGACGCGATCACGTGGAGCGCGCCCGTGGGAGATGGCCCCTCGAACGGACTCGTGATGCTCACGTTCGGCACGCCCTGACGACCGAGACTCGAGTCCCTTCTCACCGGTGCTATGCTGGCCGCTATGTTTGCGGTGTCGGCGACTCTGAGGCTCGCCATCGTCGCGACCGCCACCCTCTCTTGCCAACTGGTCGCAGGGCTCGACGCTCCGCTCGTGTCGGGTGACGCGTCAGTCGACGCCCCGGTCATCGACGCGCCGATGGCATCGCCTTACGCCCGCGCCGTGTTGGACGACCAACCACTCGTCTACTATCGCCTCGACGAAGCTTCGGGCATCACGGCTCATGACTCGTCTGGGCATGGCACCGACGCAACACTGCTTGGCACCGTGGCCTTGGGCGCGTCTGGCGCCATCCTCGGTGACCCGAACACCGCGCTGGAGCTCGCGAGCACGTCGGCGAAGGTCGTCGTCCCGAACGCCTTCGATTTTGCCGGCCCCGCGACTTACACGTTCGAGCTTTGGATCTTGCCGCAGTCGACGGCGGTCGGGGGCAGCATCTTCGAGAAGACCGAGCTGCGCAAACCCAGCATCGAAGGCACGACGGCGTTCTTTGGCCCGCCCAGCTCCAACGCGGGAATCCAAATCGGCTTCGAGCGGTGGCACCAGCCGAGCTTGGTCGCTTACGTTCACGAACAAAGCGTCGGACTCGTTGCAGGCGTCTACAACCATCTCGTGTTCGAGTGCGACGCGATCAGCCCGCCTCGCATGTATCTCAACGGGATTCGATACGACGGCTTCGCGCAAAACAACCTCGTCGGCCCAGACAAGATCAACGCGTCGCTCGATGTCGCAGGAAATTTTCTGGGCAAGATTGACGAGGTCGCGGTCTACGATCACGCGCTCGCAGAGACTCGCGTCTTGGTTCATTTCCGAATCGGAAAAACAGCGCAATGACCCTCGACGCCACGACGCGCGCCCCACGACCCCCGGGCTCCGCGTACGCGCTGAGCATCGGCGTGCGTGTGGTCGTGTTGTCAGGCGCGGCAAAGGGTCAATCGCGTTTGGTCGGCACGCGCATGACCGTGGGCAAAGCCGAGGACAATCAGCTCGTACTCGAGGACCCCACTGTCAGCCGGTATCACTGCGAGTTCGAGCGAACCAAAGAGGGCATCGTGGTGCGCGACTTGGGTTCCACCAACGGGACCAAGGTCGCCGGCGCGCTCATCCGTGAAGCCGCGGTTCCCGTCGGAACCGTCATCGTGGTCGGCGAGGTCGAAGTCGCGCTGCAGTCTC
>JAYVYD010000515.1:0-4771 GCA_043784605.1 Myxococcales bacterium
TGAGGACGACGCTGCGAAGGCTGAAGGCCTTCAACGGAGCCGTCGTTCTTCACGACGGACAAGGAGGTCCCTTCTTCGATGTGGCTCGGCTGCACCGTCCCTTCAACGGAGCCGTCGTTCTTCACGACGGACAAGGCACTCCTCGCAATCCCTATGAGAACAGGCACTGGCCTCTGGGCTTGCGAGAACCCGACTGTAATGGCCAGTGTATCAATCACTAATGCGGCCGGTCAGACCGAAAAGGCTCACAACTATATGTTTTCAAAGACCCTTTCGCCCTGCGAGCGATCCAGACTGTTTATCGCGCACTTCACCGCTCGCGAAGCAGTGCGCCGAGCGCCGCGAGGCGTACGCGCACAGTGGCAGAAAAGTAGTCCTTGAGGTGGACGATCTCCATTGCCGCACTGTCGTGCTTCCTCAATGACTTGAGAATCCGAGCCGATTGGCGCGCGGCCTCGATTGTGGCTGGGTCTCGCTTCTTCCGAGGCCGGACCTGTTTTGCTACCTCCTCAATCTCACGACGCGACATGTTTGAGACGTCTCATGTGTGGGCTGGTCCATTCGTGGGTCCACGGACCTCCTCAATCTCACGACGCGACATGTTTGAGACGTCTCTGACTTTTCCGCGGACCTTCACGCCCTTCGCAACGAGCGACGACGCGCTGTCCGCATCGGGAGTCGCGGCGTCGAGGGCCGCGAGCGCATAGGCTCTCTCTTGTCCCCTCCTGATTGCCGTCGCGCGGCAGCTCTCGCGCCACCGCGATGAGCTTGTACGCTTGCGTTCGGCCGACCACGCTCCGCGCGGCGATCAGCTCGTCGAAGCTCGGCTGCTTCAATGCCAAGTAGAGCTTTCGGTCGAGGATCTCCTTGAGCGCCTCGCGAATGTCGTAGAAAGCATCGACGATATTCTCTTTGCGCCTCCCGATGAGCGCGAGGAGATCCTCTGCTCGACCAGCCATGCCGGTCGTCAACGTGGTCTCGACCGGAACGAGTGCCTGAAGCTCTTCCTTGTTGTCTCTGCGGGGCTCGGCCTGCCCGGCTTGGTCGTCTTTTTCATCCGGCCTCCTATCCGTAGAGTCGACGAAAAACGGGCCGAGCGCGCCATGTACAGCCGGCTGTACGTCCAGGTACAGTCGGCTGGACGTGCTCATGCAATCACGGCGCGACGTTCGCCTGCGATGTAGGGGCGTCCGACCGATGAGATCGAGTCAAGGGCGCGGCCCTCGGTCGGCCCAATGTCTATGAACAGGACTTGGTCCTCGCCGTAGTGAATCTCGCCACCTATGCGTGTCTCGAGCTCTATCCGGCGCATGCGATCCAAATCACAATAAAACACCGAGAGCTGGATGTGGCGTCCGTATCCGCGCATGAGCCGATACACCTTTCGAAGGCGCTTCGGATCGCGCACGTCATAGGTCACGATGTACGACTGCCGCATCTCACCTCGGACGGAGCTGCGGATACTCGGCGATCTCGCCGAGCAGGAAGCGCCCGAGTAGGCGGGCTTGCACCTCGAGGATGCGTTTGTAGCTGACGCGATATCCGAACGTGGGGTGCGTGGTGAGTTGATCGAGGCGGCGCTCGTAAGCCAGGAGCATCGCCCTTCTGCCCGCTTGCGTCAGCGCCACGCCAGTCGGATTCACGATGAAGTCTCGCTCGTTGACGACGCCCGTGTTCAACGCGGTGACTACCACCGAATCGGCAAGAATCGGTCGAAGCTCCTCCATCATGTCGAGCGCGAGCGACGCGCGCCCTGCGCGGGGCCGGTGATAAAAGCCAATCGCGGGGTCCAGCCCTGCGTCACCGAGTGCGATAGTGAGATCGCGCGTGAGCAAAGAGTAAGTGAATGACAACAGGGCGTTGATAGGGTCGCGTGGCGGTCGTCGATTCCGACCGTTGAGGTCGAAGCTCTCCGGAACGCCCTTGAGCATTCCGCTAAACGCACCGAAGTAGGCCCGCGCTGCGGTTCCCTCGATACCGAGCAGACTCTCGATCGCGTCCGTCTCTCGTGCCTTGCGTGCGAACTGCTCGAGCTCGAAGAGCGTGGCGGGCGGAGCCTCTGGATGATTGCGGCGCAGCATGGTTCGGCAATTGCGGATCTTTGCTTCGACGAAAGATCGTGCGAGGCGCAGGCACGTTACGGGATCGTCTGCGGCGCGAAATTGGGCAATGCGCAGCAGGACGTTGTTCGACGAAAGCCCTTCCGCCCGGCCGTAGAGCCAGCCGCCCGTGGACAGATAAGTAACGCCGATCTCGCACTCCATGAATCGACGAAGCGCCTGGGTGCTGATCTGGACGTTCCCATATACCGACACGTGCGAGGTCTCTCCGAGACGCGCTCGCGTTTCGTTCTTCTCTCGTCCGCGCACGACAATCTCCTCGCCGTCGATACCGACCCGCGCGCCCGCCTCTGTCACATAGACCGGTAGGCGATCGTCGCGCGCGGGCATGAGCTGTCGAATCGGCTCCGCCGCGGACGGACTTTCGCGCGCGAGGAAGTTGGTCTCGTCGGGCAAGCAGATGCCCGCAAGTGAGCAACCGTCGCACTTCGGGCTGTCGCGAAGAGGCGGCGGCAAGACCCGTCGAGCGGAAATCTCTCTGGCGCGCTTGACCGCTTCGACCACTGTGTTGATGAGCGCGTCGTCGATGGTGATCTCCACCCGTCGCTTCGCAGCTGCGAAGTAGATTTCGCCGTGATCGCAACTGTATCCGTGCGCCCGGAGCAGCATGACTTGAGCCGCCAGCTGCGCGCGCTCGGGTAGGTAGGCTCCCTCGGGCACGTCGGGAGGCTTGCCGCGCTTGTACTCTATAGGCACCGCGAAGCCCTCGACGTCCCCTTCAACGACGTCGATCTTGGCAGTGAGCCCAAGCTCCTCCGAGGAGAGCCATACCGAGCGCGCTGCATAGGGGGGCGCTTCGGTGTTGGGTGGCGGGAGGCCCTTCGACGGAGTGTCTGCCCGCGCGTGGACCGCGCGCCCCTCGACGGTGAACGCATTGTCTGCGAACTCACCTTGGAGCCACTCGAGCGCCATGAGCCGCTCACAATAGAGTAGCTCGTTGATCATGCGCGCTGGCACCAACTCGATATTTGGGAGTGCGAGCGGCAACGATGTCGCGCGCGCCTCGTTAGGAGTTGGGGCGCGGGCCGCGTCGTCACTCACCGCTCGGGCTCGCCGATACAAACGCTCCCATTCCGAAGTGGCACCCATACCCGAGACTGATAGGGCCTCGCACTGCCTGTTTGAGCTCGATGCGCAAGCCAAAGAAGCGTGGTGCTGGTGGCGCGCGCTTAGGATCTCGGCGTGAACGAATGAATCGATGGAAGCCGCAGGTCACGAGCTCATCTCGATCGAAGAGCTCGATACGAGAGGCGGGTGGCAGGCCGTGCCACTGTAGCTCCGCCTGCACTTGGTCTTGGAGCGTGTGGCGCTTCGCCTTCAAATGCCGTGGAGGAACAAACGGTGTACGACTCGTCCAAGTCTTCGAGAGCGCGAGTTCGCGCAGCGGTACGCCACCGAGACTGAAGAACTGATCGAGCATGCCTAGCCCTGCGAGCGTGACGAACAACGGCTTGTCTGCCCCTTTCGAATACGTCGCGCCAAGGGCTCGTAGCGCGCGTTGGGCGTCAGCTCCAAAGCCCATGGGCGCGTGAACGAGGAAGTGATCCAACTGGCCGGGGTCGGAGAGACAGAGCGGGAGGATGCTCGCGTGGCGGTGACCTTCGAGTCTCACGCCGTGCTCGTCGCGGCCCGTCAGTTCCGGGCAGATCGCCTCGCCAAGTTTGCTCACGAGCGCGGCGTGCAGAAGCTCCGCCTGCGGCAACGCACGATGCAGTGATGGCAGAACGTCCTTGTTTCTAGCGTCGCTCGCCAGCGCGAGCAGTGCGGTGTCCGCAGCCGCGATGATCCGCGCACGCGTGATGATTCGAGGCGGGGCAGTCGAGAGCGCGTCAGTTGGGCGATAGTAGTGAACGCGCCGCGAGCCCGGTGGCTGAGTCCATCCGTGCTCCTGGAGGAACGTCGTGTCCGTCAGGACCGCAGCGAACGAGTCTGCGGGAAATGCGCTCGGCTTCCACTTCTTTCCCTTCTTGAGCGGAGGCTCGGCCGGAGCGGTCGCTGATCGCCAAGCCGCATACTCGACGGACGGCATCGGAGCGAGCAGCGTGATCGACTCCACACCAGGTCGATTGCTATCGTTGGCGGAGGCGATGAGGCCGTCGGGCAGCTCGGCGTCGGTCACGACGCGTGCGTCCACCACCGACTCCGCTCTACCCAGATAGGACAACTTCGGAACTAGCTCACGCAGTAACGAATCCGCAGCCGAAGAGAGGGTGACCGGCCAAAGGACTGCGAGCTGCGCGTCTCGGCCCACCCGCGCGAATGCATCGAAGACCTTGGCTCGCTCCCGAACATCTGGGCTGTCGGTAGGCATGAAGTGGCGCGTGTGCGCCGCGCTCGCGGGTGGCAGACGATACGTGGGTAGCGCTGCGGCGAGTCCATCGACAAGCTCGCGGGCCGCTAGTGGAGCGTCGCTCCACCCCAGCTTGGAGAAGCCCGTAGCGAGCAGTGCGCGCACGATGCGCCACGGACTTGGGGGCCATTCGACCAGTCCCTCATTGACGTGATTGCCCCATGGCGTCGCGTGGTAGCGACCACCAGGAAAGCGAAAGACGATGTTCGGCATCGTCAGGCCGCGTAGGTCACTGTCGTGACGCCTTGTTCCTTGGCGAACATCGGCGCGCACGCCGCGATCGCTCCGCGCAGGTCGGCGA
>JAYVYD010000516.1:0-4369 GCA_043784605.1 Myxococcales bacterium
GCGACCTTGGGCACGTCCGTTGCGCCGCCGAAGGGGCCGCTCGGCCGCGCGACCGCAATCCGTTCGCGCTCGCTACGTGGAAATCGACCGCGGGCGGCCATTCTTCGTGACGGATTGCCTCCCTAGAACCAATTCCATCATGTGCTCGGTCGGCGAAAACGCTTTCACCGTGATCGTTCTTGCGTGCTGCGGGAATCTACGATGACAGACTCGCTGCTGACGGCGAGCTCGGCGAATTTCTCCACAAGCGCGCAACAACCGCCACGCCTGGTCGAAGGGTCGTCATGGTCCTACTTCTCGCGAGAAAGCCGATGACACGCAGCGGTCTTCGTCCAGTCGTCGCTTGTCATCCAAAGGTGCCGGCGGCTGCGGTAGGCTCGCCGCCGTCGAACAAACCGACGCACGATGGACGGCAACGGCGGTCAGCGGCCATGGGGAGACGATGAGGGTTCTCGACGATGAACCGAGACTGCCGCATCGCGCGTCGGAGGCCGCTCAGGGGGCTCGCACGCTCAACGCCGTGCAAGCTGCCGCGAGACTGACGACGTCGCCTTGGACAAGGGTTTGCCCTCGATGACCGTTCTACTCGTTGACGACTCGCACCTTTTCGCGAACAGCCTTCGACGGGTCCTTCAGACTCGCGGCGTCCAATCCCTGATGGTTGCCCCAAACCGGCTACAGGCGGCGGATCTGCTCAGCCCAAAGGTGCGAGCCGTCTTGGTGGACTTCAATCTGGGGTCACAGGATCCAAGAGGTGGGGCCGTCTTTCTCGAACACCTCGAACGCGTTGGGCACACGGCCTTTCGCGTGTTGCTGACAGGGCACGAGACCGCTGCGATCCGCGCCACCGCCGCACGCCATCGCGCGGTGTGGCTTCTCAAGGGCGAACCGATCGACACGCTGCTCGACCTCCTCACGATCGCTGGCGTCTACGTGCGAAACGGGTCGGGAGCTCATCTGGTGACGTGTCGCTCTACTCAGGCACCAAACGGTGCCCGCCGAGATGGGAACGGAAGGTGGCACTCACACG
This sequence comes from Myxococcales bacterium, assembly GCA_043784605.1. Lineage (GTDB taxonomy): Bacteria > Myxococcota_A > Polyangia > Polyangiales > Polyangiaceae > JANYHY01. The sequence goes on from JAYVYD010000516.1 coordinate 1,031, forward strand.
GCCGTCAGGCGTTCTCGCGAGTGATCGAGACGTTGACGCTTACAAAAGTCGCGGAGGTTCTAAAGCTGACATCGGCAATGGTGTCAGCGCTCTCGGTTGGTGCGCGCCAGCCAAGCCTCCGCCTTGCGGTGGCCATCGAGCACCACTTCGGGATTGTCGCGCATTCTTGGGTCGCCGCGCCAGTCGATGATTCGCATCAACTGCCAGTTGATACGAATCAATACCTAGTTGATGCAAAAGATGGCACCGTTCGCTGAGTCTCCTCAGCAACGGCTGAAGAAGTCTGGCGGAAATAAGAGCACGTCAGTCTCGTGGATCTTGTCCCGCCCATTCAACCAGTATATCCGTTGATCAGATGGGGTTCGGTTTGTCAAATTCGACTCGGAAAATTGCCGCCGTAACTCTTGGCTCGCTCAGTTGTCTCTTGGTGTTCCTTCGATGCGGGGGCACTACCGGTGGCGGCACCGACTCTGGCGCGGTGGATGCCAGCGATGCTGCTCCCCAACCTTGCTTCAACGCGAGTGGGTGTCCGCAGCTCCAAGGATGTTTCTTTCCAATTTCGGACCAGTGCCAGACCAACCCACCTCAAGGGTTGTGTTCCCCATTTTCTACGAGCTGCAAAGGAAAAGTAGCATGCGCCTGCGACGGAACCCTCACCTCGACTTGCGGCCCCGACGGCTACACGCAGGCCCCCGCGCTCCACCTCGGATTTTGCGATGGTGGATGACTGTCATCGTTGCGTGTAGCTGTAGCGGCGGCGGAGCAGACCTCTCAGACGCCGGTCGCGCAGAAATGAGCGTTAACGAACCTTCGTCCAGTTTGCCCGGTGCCGTCACAACTTGCACCTCGACAGGTGAGACGTGCCCTCTTGGAAACATTGGAGACGGGGTCCTTCGCAAGCAAGAGATCTGTTCGTTTGGCGAAGCTACAATAGGCGCCCTGAAACGTGGGTGTTACCCCGCGGGCGTTCGCCGAAAACCCGGTGAACACGGTGGAGGTCTGTTGTGCTGTCCATGAGGAAGTTCGCGTGCGTCATCGTCGGCTTGATCTCGGCACTTTTCTGGTCGGGGCGAGCGGAGGCAGCTTGTTCACCAGATGGCACGGGTTGCCTGGGAGTGTGGCTGGGGTCGTATGGTCCTGGCGCAGTGCTAGTGAATCCCAAATTCGTTATCGTCTATTGGGGTTGGAACGGTGAGGATACAAGTAACAACAAGCCATACCTGCGTCAAACCGTCGCGTCGCTGGGCGGAACCAAATATTGGAATACGCTCACACAATATTACCAATACCTTCCAAATAGTAATGCGTTCCAACACATAACAAACTCGCCCAACCTCCTCCTTGCCGAGGTTGTGGACAACAACTACCCTGGGGCCCCACTCACGGTTGCCCAAGAGCAGGCGTACGTAGATTCACTGCATGGGAGCTTCCCAAGCCCCGATAGGGTCATAATTCTTGCTCTCCCACCATATGCAACTTACGTCGACTCCAATGGAGTGTGGCACTCCGGTGGGCCCAGTACTGGCAGCAACTGCGCGTCACACTTTGAGGCGCGGACGGCTCCCTTTATCGAATTGCCCTACCAGGGTCCGGGGAGCGGTTGTGGCATTACCGTTGGGGCAGCCGTATCATCTAACGCAATGCATGAGATGGCAGAGACAGCGACCAATCCGCACCCAGCAACGTTTCCCGGTTGGGCTGGTGACATTAACGAGATCGGCGATCCCTGCACTGCGGACTTCATCAACATGGGAACGATTTGGCGCACTACGGAGCCGACCATCGGGATTTCGAACCTCGTTGGACAAGCTTTGTGGTCGCAGCAAGAGGCTGGCGCTCATCTTGCTCCTCCTGCGGGCTGCGTCGGCTCACTGGCGACAAATTGGGTTGGGGGGTCGAATCTTAGTGGCGCCATAAGCTATTGGAACGGGGCCATGCCATTCACGGGATGGCATACGACAAACGCCGGAGGCTTCCCAGGAACCGCTGTGCAGTCATACGCCGGGCGACCTCCATCGAATGCGGACACGGTCTCGGATGTCGGAGTATCCGCATGGCCCCATGGTGGAGCGAACTTTTGGGTTGTCGACTCGAACCACCACCTTCAGCAGACTTGGGGAAGCGGCTGGAGTGATTGGGGTTTGGCGCCACTTGGGTACCAGTGGATCGGAACTCCCAGCGTGGCATCCTGGGCGGAAGGTCGGGTAGACATCTTCGCTTTTGCTAGTGGCGGCGGCGATGCATCTCTTCCACCTCGTCTGGGATGCGGGCGCCCAGTATGGTTGGCATGATCTTGGGCACGCCCCATGTTTGGGTCAATTTTGCATCCCCACGTACTGGGCAGGCTCACCAGCGGCCGTCGGCTCAGACTTTGGTCGCATAGATGTTTTTGTCATGAGTGGCTCAGGCGACGGAACGGGGGACACCCTTTATCGGCTGGTGTGCAACACCTTTGCGGACTGCAACAACGGAACTTTTGTTACGCATCGGGTTGGTGCGCTTTCTCCAGCGTGGGCGTCAAACCTCACCGCGTCGTCATGGCAGCCAAATCGCTTCGATATGTTTTCCGGGGCGGCCACGGACGGTGGCTGGGGAATTGTTGGTGTCTCCCACATCTACGCCGACAATATTCATGAGTTGGGTTCGGATACGTGGTGGGCCCCAGGAAGTGCACCCGCATATGCCGCGTCCGCGGGGTTCGGGGATGGGAGGCTCCTCGTCGCGGTCCCACAAGCCTACAACACCGGTCTCGGCAACGTGGACACGTATCTCTGGAGCTTTGGAACCACGTCCTGGACGAATCTACCGGTGTCCGCAAACGTACCCGATTTTGGAATGGCTTCCTGGTGAGGTTCCCAGCTTACTTCGTAGCCATATGCCTTTTTGGTTGTGGGGGGCAACTCGATAAGAACGCAGCCAATGCAGGCAGCGACGGTGGAGCAAGGGACGGTTTCGTCGACGCATCTGCGAGCGACATATCCGTGATCGATGCGCAACCAACCACCTGCTCTCGGGCCGACTGTACACCCTACAAGCCCCCTCCCGGGCCTCAAGTGACGTGTGGAGGAGTTGCGTGCGTTTGCGACTCACCAGCGATGTTGACAGGGTGCTCTTTTCGCGTCGGTCTGGCAGGTCCAGATCGAATCGTCTGGTGTTGCCCCTAGGCCGTCGCTTGAGCGGATCGCCAGGAACGATCGTGCGCGCGCGTCAACCCAGCCAGATACTCATTCGAACACGGAAGGAGCGTAAGCGATTTGAACGCGATTTGTCGAGGCGCGGCCGGGGTGCTCGGGCGGCTTTGGAACGCCTCAGGCGACTCGAGCGAGCTGGGGTCGAGCG
>JAYVYD010000517.1:0-18618 GCA_043784605.1 Myxococcales bacterium
TCTTCGTTGGGAATCGTCACCGTACCAAGGAACGGCTCCTCATCGGCTCCTTGGTCTCGCTCGGTCTCGACGCGAACCGCCACACGGAGTGTCGCGTAGATGAGCGCACAGAGTTTTGCTCCGATTGGTTTTGTTCGGTCTCCTTTCTTGGAGAAGAAGGATGCTCCTCGGCAGCCGGCGGCGGCGGCGGATGCGGCGGGCGTTATCGAGCTCGTGGCTGATCGTGATCTTGGGGACGCGCTTTTTGGGATCGAGGGGTGGTCGCACCTTTGGGTGATTTACGTGTTCGATCGGGCGGGTGGCTATTCGCCGAAGGTGCAGCCTCCGCGGGCTTCGGAGAAGAAAGGTGTGCTTGCGACTCGCTCTCCGCATCGACCCAACCCGATCGGACTGTCGGTCGTGAAGCTCGTCGCGGTGCGCGGGCTGTCGCTGGACGTACTCGGCGTCGACATGCTCGACGGCACGCCCGTGCTCGATCTCAAACCGTATGTATCCTACACGGATGCGATCGTGGACGCCTCCGCCGGCTGGCTCGGTGCGGATCCCGCAGGGGCGTGGGACGTGGAGCTGACGCCCGAGACGAAGGCGCAGCTCGATCTGTTGAAGGCGTTCGACGTGGACCTCGAGTCGCAAGTGATCGCGGCACTCGCGCTCGGCCCCGAGCCGCATGCGTATCGGCGAATCAAGCGAGACGGTGACGCGTTCGTCCTCGCGATCAAGGATTGGCGCGTGCGGTTCGTATCACTGCCGAGCCGGCGAATCTCGGTGATACGCGTGTTCTCGGGCTACTCCCAGCGCGAGCTCATGACGACCCACGATCCTGCACTGCGCGCGCACGTCGCGCTCTCGCAGACTACCGCCAAGCCGTTGCGCTAAGGCGACACTCACTTGGTGAGCGGGTCGCCTGACGTGTTCGCCAATCGGTCCGCCCCGAGTTGAACGACCTTGTCGCCGACGACGACGCGCGCGATCACGCCCTTGGTGCCGGTGGTCGTGGCGACCACCATCGCGCCCGGCTTGACCTTCGCCACCTCCACGGTCGGCGTCATGAACGGCGCGTTCTTGGCCGCGGGCGCGTCCACACACGATTGCTTGTAGATGATCCGCATCGACTCCATGCTCGTGCCGTCGAACTTGTCGACCTCCGCCGTGTCGCTGCACACCTTCGCGGGCACGGCGTCCTTCAGCACGACCTTGCTCATTGCTCCCTTGTCCGCCGTGATCGACGCGATCTCTCCGCGCACAGTTTGGATCTGCGGTGCGCTCGCCGAAGCTGTCGGGTCCGCGCCCTCCTCGGTGATCTCGATGGGCGGCTTCGCGTCCGCGTGCAGCTTCCGATACGCGCTCTGCGAGATCCAGATCTGGCTGGCCACGGTGCTGCGGTTGTAGTGCGAGGTGCCCATCACTTGCAGCTGCGCCTTGGCTTCGAACGCCATGTCGGCCATCAAGTACGCGCGAATCAGCGCGCGTGAGGTGTCGGCGAACATCGGGTCAAGGAGGCACTGCGAGGCGTCCTTGCACTGCGCGACGGCGTCCGTCCTCAGCGTCGCGATCGACGTGAAGATGGAGGGTTCCACGGCCTTGCCTGTCGTGTGATCGAGCTTGTCCAGGAGCCTCTCGAGCTTGCCGTACGCGTCGTCGTGAACCTTGTAGTAGACGGCGCGCATCTCGTGGACGGTGTTGGGGAGGTCGACATCGTATGCGCGCTGCGCAGGCGTCAGCGACGCTGTGTAGGCGTCGAGCTTCGCGATGTTCGCCACAGTGCGATCGACGAACGCGTCCTTGAGCTCCTGTGAAGCCTCGAGCTTTTTGCTTGCCGCGCTCAGCTTGGCTTGATCGAGCCCGTGGGCGTACCAGGCGGCAAGACCCCCGACGAGCTCGTCGCTCGTGCACTTGCCGCTCTCGACGCACTCGTCCACCAAGATCGCCGCCGAGACCACGTCGAACCTACGATCGTCGAAGCGCGTGTGTCGCTTGATCGTCTCGTCCGACGCGATGGCGTCGAAGCACACGAGCTGCGCGACGAGCTTCTCATTCGATCCGTCGACGAGCGCGGCGCCCTTCGCCCACTGCACTCCGTTCACGCCTTTGGCGCTCGTCCACGGCAGCTCTTTGCCGTCCGCGTCCTTCGGGTGTTGCCAGTACGCGTGGCACTCGTCGCCTTTGTACGCAACGGAGGTCGAGGCCTCCGCGCCGGTCGGACTCGTACTCCCGGTACCTCCCGCGGCGCCTCCGCAAGCGATGCTCAACGCAAGGACACAACCGAGGCCGATGATCTTTCGCATGGGCGAAAGCTATAGCGGATACGCTCGCGGTCGTGCGCATCCTCTCCACCGATCCGGACGTGCCCGGCATCTTCGCGATCGGGCAGGTCGCGACAGGCGTCTTCGCGTGCGGCCAAATGGCCACGGGCTTGATCGCGATAGGATAGCTCGCGTGCGGCGTCGTCGCGGTAGGCGAGCTCGCCGTGGGCTTCGTCGCGATCGGTCAGTGCTGCTACTCGGTAGTCTGGGCGGAGGCATGGTCGGTATCACCGGTCGAGGCTTCGGCTTCGTGCTCAGGACTCTCCCCAAATACAGGCACGAGCGCGCATGATTTGAGCTCATCGAGCGAGAAGCTGAGTCAACTGGGCGTTGTAATTTGGGAGTCAGCGTGACGTTGACGATGGCGCGATCCATTGGAGCGTGAGCCAGGTCTTCGCCCGCACGATGCGGTGCGCGCTTCTCCGGCGAGAGCAGCGCGCACGATCTCGTCGGCCGTGAGGCCGGCGACGACCAGACGCGAAACAGCATCGCGCCTTTGAGGATGAACATCTAGCGATGCAAAGAGGCTCGCGGCCTCTGCGGTCGCGGGGACAAGTCAACCGGCGGGACCTCCGCATGAGCAGCTCTCCGAGCGCCGACACGCTGAACGACGCGCGAGCGGATCGCGGTGGGCCAGAAAACGAAGAGCCTCCAAGTCGTGAGACCTGGAGGCTCTACGCTGGAAGCTGCAGCTCTAGACTATGCGTGAGGCGCTCCGTTGCTTGCGCCGTTGACGACGCTCTCGATGGTGAGGCCACGGCAGTCCGTGGCTAGCGGACCGCGCGCTATTCAACGAAACGAATTTTTTCTGAAACCTGACTGATTTCTCGAGGGCGAGCAGCGTCAAGAGGCGCCCGATATGAGTGCGTTCCGCTGTCTCGTTGCAGCCCAATCGGCCGGAGGCGATGCGAGCTGCGACTTTCTTTCGCGCGATCGGCATTTTGCTTTCGGCTACGGCGACTTCGCGGTCGGCTGTGCACCTCGGTAGGCGAAGTCTCGACTTCGCGGTCGGCTGTGTCGACTTCGGCAGGCGAAGTCTCGACTTTGCGATTGGTTGTGGGGATTCCGACGACTCGAACGCGAGCAGCTCGTCCACGAGGTCGACGGCGGCACCTACCGCGAAGCGCCGCAGGGTCCAACGGGTCTTGCGCGTGATGGCGATCGCACCATGGAAGCCCTGGCCGCGGCCGTTCGAAGCGATCACCGGGACGGGCTGCTCGCCGCCCTGGCCGCTCGTTGTTCGCGCCTTCTGCCTGGTCGCCGCAATCATCGGTTGGCACTTCATCGTTGGCCAGTCGATCATGGACATGTTCCGCCGATAGGATCGGCTTGGAGTTGACGCTGCCGCGGCGATTCCTTACAACGCCGTCCGCCGTGCAGGACCAAGCCCTCGTCCTCGAAGCTGTGCAGCCGAGCACCTCGTTGCGCGATCTCTTCGCGCTGGCCAAGCCTCGCATCACGCTCATGGTCCTCTTCACGACCGCGGGCGGGCTCTGGCTCGCGCCCGTGCCGGTCGCCACCTCAACCACTGTCTTCGCGCTGCTAGGGACGATGCTCATCGTCTCTGGCGCCAACGCGCTCAACATGGTGTGGGAGCGCGACATCGACGGCCTCATGAAGCGCACGAAGAACCGGCCGCTCCCAGCGCGTCGAATGGCTCCGAAGGTCGCGCTCTGGTTCGGCATCGTCACCAGCGTGATCGCGCTTCCGATCCTCGCGTTCGGTGTGAACGCCACGACCGCGCTGCTCGCCGCCCTCGCAAACCTCCTCTATGTGTTTGCGTACACACCGCTAAAGCAACGCTCGCACTGGGCGCTCCAAGTCGGCGCGGTGCCCGGCGCGATCCCACCGCTGCTCGGTTGGACCGCGGCGACCGGCAAGGTGGAACCGGGCGGTCTCGTCCTCTTTGCCGTGATGTTTTTGTGGCAGATCCCGCATTTTCACGCCATCGCGCTGTTCCGCAAGACCGAGTATGCGCGCGCCGGACTTAAGGTGATGCCGAACGTGCTCGGCGATCTCGCCGCGCGCCACAGCATCGTGCGTCACGTGGGCGCCCTCATGTGTGTGAGCCTGTTGCTCGTACCGCTCCACATCGCGCACTTCGGCTACACCATCGCCGCGCTCGTGCTCGGCGCCGCATTCCTTGGCGCGGGCCTCTACGGGCTTCGCGATCGCGCCACTCCGAAGAGCGCGCGCCTCACGTTCGCGGTTTCTCTCGTCTACCTGATCGGCCTGTTCGCAGCGATCGGGGTCAATGCGCGCTAGAGCGCATGCACTCGCGCTGTTGCTCGTCGCGTGCTCTCGCGCTGAGGTGCCTGATTTTTATGGGGTTCGGCTCGGGATGGTGCCGCGGGACGTGCGTGATCGGTTCACTCAGGCGGGCGGCGCTTGGACTAGCGAGGCCGCCAAAGACGACTTTGCGATTCTTTGGACCGCGCCGGCTGCGGCCTTGGATGCTCCGCAGAACACCAAGTTCGAGTTCCACACGGGGTCGCTCGTCGCCGTGCGCGCGGACGTTCCGAAGGGCGCGCCTATTGCGTCAGGGGACGAAGTCGTCGTCACCCAGGGCACCGTGTTGAAGCGCACGCCGTCCGCCACGCTCGTGCACATCGACATCCTCGCGCGCGCTTGCCCAACTCATGCAGACGAAGCGAAGCGCCTCACCGACGGTCACTAGTTAGCCCTGGAGCCAAGATCGACTCCGCCATCAACCTACAAAACGCGCGCAGACTTTTCGCGTTCCTGTGATCGGAGATTTTCTCGCGCGTTTGGGTTGTGCGGAGCGCCAAAACTCCCCTATAAGTTCCGCCGTAATACGTAATCTCTGCTCTCGGTCAAATCTCGACGGACCTAGTTCGTCCGCGTCGCATCACCCCACAGGCCCCCCGCCGCTCGTTCAGATGCTCGCTGTGTAGTCGGGGGGTCGAACGGATTTCTCTTTAGACGTCGGTTCGTTCTCCCGCTCATCACGAGCCCATGCGAATCGCCCAAGGTAGCGCGCAGAAGACGATGCAATTATTCCCCCGCTCACTCAACAAGCTGCCAATCCTCGCGGCCGCAGGGTCGGTCGTCTCCGTCGTCGGAGTCGTGCTGGCCTTCTGGTATTACGCCTCGCCCAAGAACCTGCAGGTCGGCTACCAGCCGGTGCAGCCGGTTCCGTACAGCCACAAGCTGCACGCCGGGCAGATGGGCATGGATTGCCGCTACTGCCACGCGAACGTGGAGCGGGCGGCGCACGCGATGGTCCCGCCGACGCAGACGTGCATGGGCTGCCACAGCCTCGTCAAGACGCAGAGCGCCCGGCTCGCGCCCGTGCGTGAGAGCTGGGACACGGGTGAGTCCATCGCGTGGGTGAAGGTCCACAAACTCCCCGAGCACTCGTACTTCAACCACTCGGTGCACGTCGCCGTCGGCGTCGGCTGCGTGACCTGCCACGGCCGCATCGACCAGATGGAGGTCGTCCGCCTCGACAAGCCGATCGCCATGCAGTGGTGCCTCCAGTGCCACCGCAACCCCGAGGCGAACCTTCGCCCGAAGGACCAAGTCACCAACATGACGTACACGCCCGATCAAGCGCCCGCCGGTTGGAAGGCGCCCGAAGTCCATCCTCCCGTCAACTGCTCGGGGTGCCACCGATGAAACGCGCACCGTATGAAGCGCCCGAGAACATGGGCCTCAAGAAGATCTGGAAGAGCGCGGCCGATCGCAATGACGCCAAGGCGCGGGCCGCGAGCGCAGCGCAGGAGTTCAAGGCTGGCGCCGTGGGAGACGTGGTCGTCCAGACGCTTGATGAGTCAAACGCTCGGCTCGGACGCCGCGGATTTCTAGGCTTCGGTGCGGCGACGGCCGCGTTGGTGACCGAGGCGTGTGCGCGCCGTCCGGTCGAGAAGATCCTGCCGTACACGAAGGCGCCCGAGTACGTGATCCCCGGCGTCGCCAATCACTACGCGACGCTCATCGACACGCGCGGCGAGCTCGTCGGCGCGCTCGTAGAGTCGCACGAGGGTCGCCCGACCAAGGTCGAAGGCAACGCCGACCACCCGACCAGCAACGGCGCCACAGATCTGTTGATGCAAGCGTCCGTGATGGATCTCTACGATCCCGATCGCAGCGGTACCGCGCGTCAAGGCGGCAAGCCCGTGGACGGCAAACTCTTCGACGACGCGCTCGCCGACATCATCAAGGCATCGCGCGCGGACGGCGGAACCAAGCTGCGAGTCCTCATGCGACCGGCGAGCTCGCCGACGGTGGTCAGGCTGCGTGACTCGCTCAAGGACAACGGCCTCCAACACGTACGCGTTCACGCCTACGCGCCGGTCAGCGACGCGAACGTCCGTGAGGGCGCGAAGGTCTCGTTCGGTCAGGCCGTCACGCCAATCTACGATCTTCAGCGCAGCCGTGTGACGCTCTCGGTGGACTGCGATTTCTTGCTCACCGAGCCAGGTAGCGTCCGCAACGCGCGGTCGTTCGCGCGAGGCCGAAAGCTGATGGCGCCCGCCGATCCGATGAACCGCCTCTACGTCGTGGAGCCCGGCTCCACCGTCACGGGTGGCAACGCGGACCATCGCCTGCGGTTGCCCGCGCGCGACGCCGACGCCTACTTGCGTGCGCTCGCAAGCGAGCTTGGCGCCAACGGGATCGAGCTCGGAGCGCTCAAGGCCGCGGTCGCCGGACCGAAGCCCGCCAACATTCCCGACAAATGGATCAAGGTCGTCGCCAAGGATCTCGTCGCGAACAAGGGCAAGTGCCTCGTCATCGCGGGTCGTCGCCAACCGTCGCACGTGCACGCTCTCGTGAACGCACTCAACACCGCGCTCGACAACGTCGGCGTCACCGTGAGCTACGCGCCCGTCGTGGACACGTCGGACATCTCGGATCTGAAGACGCTCTGCGACGACATGGACGCGGGCAAGGTCGAGTCGCTGCTCATCATCGGCGGCAACCCCGTCTATGACGCGCCCGGCGATCTCGCGTTCGCCGGCAAGCTCGCCAAGGTCAAGAACACGCTGCACGTCTCGGGTCACTTCGACGAGACGAGCGAGAAGTGCACCTGGCACTGCCCGATGCCGCACGAGCTCGAGAGCTGGGGCGACGGCCGCGCGCTGGACGGCACCTGGTCGATCCGTCAGCCGATGATCGCGCCGCTGCACGGCGGTCGCAACGAATTCGAGATTTGGGCGATGCTCGTGGGGGCCCCGCCGAGTCCGTACAACCTCGTGCGAGAGACCTTCAAGTCTTCGCTCGTTGCTTCGGCCAACTTCGAAGCGGCTTGGAGCAAGGCGCTGCAGTCCGGCCTGGTCGACAAGTCGAACTCCACGCAGTTCCAAGCGAGCGCCACTCTCGATGACGTCGCGACGATGCTCGGCAAGAACAAGCTCCCCACTGCGCCCATCGGCTCGGGCAACGTGGAGCTCAACTTCGCGTCGGACACGCGCATGCACGATGGCAAGCACGCGAACAACCCTTGGCTCCAGGAGCTGCCGGACCCCATGACCAAGCTGGTCTGGGACAACGCCGCGTGCATCTCGCCGAAGACCGCCAAGGCGCTCGGCGTCGCGAGCGGCGACATGGTCAACCTGTCGCGTGGCAACGTCACCGTCGAGATCGGCGTCTGGGTGCAGCCCGGCGTCGCCGACGACTGCGTGCAGCTCTCGCTCGGTTGGGGCCGCACTTCTGTCGGTCGCTACGGCAATGGACGTGGCTTCGATGTGAGCCCACTTCGGTCGTTCGCGTCGATGGGCTTCGTGGACGGCGCGAAGATGACGCCTTCGGGCAAGACCTACGACCTCGTGCAGACGCAGGATCACTTCTCGATGGAAGGCCGGCCCATCGCGCTCGACGCGACGCTCGACCAATACCGAGACAACCCCGAGTTCGTGAAATACCGCTCGCCCACGCCCAAGACTCTCCCGCTGTGGGACCGTGTACAATACACGGGTCACAAGTGGGGCATGGCGTTCGACATGAACGCGTGCACGGGCTGCAACGCGTGCGTCGTCGCCTGCACGAGCGAGAACAACGTCGCGTTCGTCGGCAAGGACCAGGTGTATCGCGGCCGCGAGATGCACTGGCTGCGCATCGACCGCTACTACTCGGACGACAACACGTACGGCGACAACACGGTCGAGGGCAGCGACGGCCAGCAGGACCTTCCGGCCAACCCGCCGGTGATGTTCCAGCCCATCGCGTGCGTGCACTGCGAAGAAGCCCCCTGCGAGAACGTCTGCCCGGTCAACGCGACCGCCCACAGCCCGGAGGGCCTCAATGACATGGCCTACAACCGCTGCATCGGCACGCGCTACTGCGGGAACAACTGTCCGTACAAAGTCCGTCGCTTCAACTTCTTGAACTGGCGCGGCGAAATGTACGGCGACATGCCCGAGACCGAGAAGATGCAGTTCAACCCGAACGTCACGGTGCGCATGCGCGGCGTGATGGAGAAGTGCTCGTACTGCGTGCAGCGCATCGAAGAGGGCAAGATCGGCGCACGCCGAGACGGCCGTACGCTCGGCGGCAACGACATCGTCAGCGCGTGCCAGCAGGCGTGCCCGTCCGAGGCGATCGTGTTCGGTGACCTCAACGACCCGAACAGCAAGGTCGCGCAGTGGCACAAGACGGATCGGGCCTACGCGGTCCTCGCGGACATTGGGACGCACCCGCGCACCATGCACCTCGGCAAGGTCCGCAACCCGAACAAGGAGATGGTCTGATGAGCAACCGGCCCATCAAAGCCCTAGGCGAGACCTACCTCACCGACGAGGGCATGTCCTTTCACGAGGTGAGCGAGGTCGTCGCTTCCGTCACCGAGAAGAAGGCGCCGCGTAACTGGTGGATCGCCTTCATGCTGGCGTTCACGTTCACCGGCGTCTTCGGAATGGCCGTCGGCTATCTCGTTTGGCAGGGCGTCGGCGTTTGGGGAAACAACGCGCCGGTCTACTGGGCGTGGGACATCACCAACTTCGTCTGGTGGATCGGCATCGGTCACGCCGGCACGCTCATCAGCGCAGTCTTGTTCTTGTTCCGGCAGAAGTGGCGCACGGGCATCAACCGCGCGGCGGAGGCGATGACCATCTTCGCCGTCATCTGCGCTCTCATGTTCCCCGGCATCCACGTCGGGCGTCCGTGGCTCGCGTACTACATGTTCCCGCTGCCGAACCAGATGGCGATCTGGCCCAACTTCAAGTCGCCGCTCATCTGGGACCTCTTCGCGGTCAGCACGTACTTCACCGTCTCCACGATGTTCTGGTACGTCGGTCTCATCCCGGACCTCGCGCTCCTGCGCGATCGCGCGGCGAAGATGACCGGCAAGTTCGCGATGATTCGCATGCGCGCCTACGGCTTCTTCTCGCTGGGTTGGCGCGGCGCGAACCGTCACTGGCAGAACTACGAGCGCGCGTACATGATCCTCGCCGCGCTCTCCACGCCGCTCGTGCTGTCGGTGCACAGCGTCGTCTCGTTCGACTTCGCGACCTCCGTGGAGCCCGGCTGGCACTCGACGATCTTCCCGCCGTACTTCGTCGCGGGCGCTGTTTTCAGCGGGTTCGCGATGGTCATGACGCTCATGATCATCGTGCGCGCGGTGTACGGCATGGAGTCCGTGATCACCATCAAGCACCTCGAGCTGATGAACAAGATCATGCTCACCACGGGCTCGCTCGTCGGTTACGCGTACGGCATGGAGTTCTTCATCGCGTACTACTCGGGCAACCAATACGAGCGGTACGTGTTCTTCAACCGCGCGACGGGCCCGTACTGGTGGGCGTACTGGACGATGATCACCTGCAACGTGATCTCGCCGCAGCTGTTCTGGTCGAAGAAGCTCCGTACGAGCATCCCCGTGATGTTCGCGGTGTCGATCTTCATCAACATTGGCATGTGGTTCGAGCGCTTCGTCATCATCGTGACGTCGCTTCACCGCGACTTCATGCCCTCGTCGTGGGGTTACTACCGACCGACCGCGGTCGACCTCTGCACCTACTTGGGCACGCTCGGCCTCTTCTTCACGCTGTTCCTCCTCTTCATCCGATGGGTGCCGATGGTGGCGATCGCGGAGGTCAAGGGCATCTTGCCGCAAGCGGATCCGCACGAAGGCGAGCACGCGTACGACGATCACCACGAGGGCGACGCCGAGCCGGCGCTCGCTCCGGGAGAATGACCCATGGTTGACGATCCCAAGAAGAGCCCCGACTCCGAAGAGGAGAAGGACGAAGCCGAGAACAAGGAGTCACCCGCTCCCATCTCCAAGAAGGCCGATCCGCCCAAAGAGGAAGCCGCCAAGAAAGAGATCGAAGAGCCGAAGCCCATGGCCAAGCCCACCGGCCCGATCATCATCGGACCGAAGACGGTCCCCGCTCCGCGCAAAGAGCCGGTCCCCCAGAAGCGAACGGCGATGCTTCTCGCGGAGTACCCCACGCCTGGCAAGCTGCTGCACGCGGCCGAGAAACTGCGCGACGCGGGCTACAAGAACTTCGACACGCACTCGCCGTTCCCGGTTCACGGGATGGACGCGGCGATGGGTCTGCCCGACAGCAAGCTCGGATGGATCGTGTTCGCCGGCGGTCTCACCGGCCTCACCGCAGCGGTCACGATGATCTGGTGGATGAACGGGGTGGACTACCCAATCATCGTCGGCGGCAAGCCCGGATTCGCGCTGCCCTCGAGCGTGCCGATCATGTTCGAGCTCACCATCCTCCTCTCCGCGTTCTCCGCGGTGTTCGGCATGTTCGCCCTGAACAAGCTGCCGCGCCATCACCACCCCATCTTCGCGAGCGATCGCTTCAACGCGGCGACCGACGACAAGTTCTTCGTCTCGGTCGAGGTCGAGGACCCGAAGTTCGATCTGAAGAAGACGCGCATCTTGCTCGAGTCGACGCACGCCGACGCGGTCGAGGTCGTCGAAGAAGAGCTCGAGCCCGAGCCCGTCCACCAAGAGGAGCACTGAGATGCGCCGCCACAGTCTCACGCTGCCGCTGATGTTTGCGGCCTTCGGAGCGATCGCCGGCTGTCGCGGGCAGACCTCCGAAGACACTCCGATCGTGCCGATTCGGAACATGTACCACCAGCCGAAGTACTCGATGCAGCAGGAGAGCGACTACTTCGCGGACCACCGCAACATGCGCCCGCCCGTCGTTGGCGTGATCTCGCGCGAGGAAGAGATCGATCCGAAGATCGCGCACGGTGTGACCGACACGGGTTATGTGATGGTCGTCCCGCCCGAGGTGGTGACGCGCGCCGGCGGCATGGACGCGATGCTCGCGCGCGGGCGTGAGCGCTACACGATCTTCTGCACGCCGTGCCACGGGCTCGCGGGCGCCGGCGACGGTGCCGTGGTCAAGCGCAACGCCGGGATGCCGCCTCCGCCGACGTACCATCAAGACCGAATTCGTCACATGCCGGACGGGCAACTGTTCGCGACGATCGAGAACGGCGTTCGCAACATGCCCGCCTACGGTCCGCAGATTCCGACGCAAGACCGCTGGGCGATCGTCGAATACGTGCGCGCCTTGCAGGTGAGCCAGGCCGTGGAGAAGAAGCCGTGAGCGACGAAGACAAGAAGAAGCAGCCCATGGGCGACGAGGCCGACGAGAAGAAGTCCGCTCCGAAGGGCGAGGACCGCGACGAGTCCGACGAGGACGATTCCGAAGCGGACGAGTCGAAGGAAGAGAACAAGGCCGTCAAGCCCGCAGAGAAGGCGAAGCCCGCAGAGAAGGCGAAGCCCGCAGAGGCAATGCCATACGCGCTCAACTCGAAATGGTCCGGCTTGTGGAAGGTGTTCGCAGGGATCGGCGGCGTCGGCGTCATCGGCGCGATCGTTGGCTACACGCAGAACCCCGAGCGCTTCGCATACTCGTGGCTGTTCGGGTTTCTCGTCGCGCTGACGATCGCCATCGGCTCGATGATGTGGGTGCTCATCCAGTACCTCACGAGCGCCGGGTGGAGCGTCACCGTGCGCCGCACGGCGGAGTTCTTCGCAAGCGGATCCATCGCGTTCGTCGTCCTGATCATCCCTGTCCTCCTCTCGATGAACACGCTCTTCGCGGGCTGGCTGCACATCGGAGAGCACCACGAAGGCAAGGCCGAGGTCTCACTGGCAGAGGCGTCGCGTCAGGTGCCGCAAGAGCTCGCCGTGAACGATCGTGGACAAGTCAACGATGGACCTGGGGCGGTCCCCGGCATCATGCCCGACCACGCCGCGCCGACGAAGGTCGGCACGAGCAAGTATGGCGATCCCGAAGAGCACGTCGAAGAGCAGTCGATGAAGGCCAAAACCTGGTGGCTCACGAAGAACTTCTTCCTCGTGCGCGCCGCGATCTACGTCCTGTTCTGGATGTTCCTCGGCAACTGGCTCCTGCGCCGCAGCGTGATGCAAGACACGAGCAAGGATCCAAAGGTCACCGTGCAGACCGCAAGCATGGCGCCTGTCATGACCATCCTGCTCGCGTTCACCCTGACCGGCGGTGCATTCGACTGGATCATGTCGCTCGAGCCGACCTGGTACTCGACCATCTTCGGCGTGAACTTCTTCGCGTCGAGCTTCGTCGCAATTCACTCGGTGCTGATCATCACGCTCTTCCAGATGCGCCAAAACGGCATGTTGACGAAGGAAGTGAACGTCGAGCACTTCCACGATCTCGGCAAGCTCCAGTTCGGCTTCCTCGTGTTCTGGGCCTACATCAGCTTCTCCCAGTTCATGCTGATCTGGTACGCGGCCATTCCGGAAGAGGTGACCTGGTACCACCACCGCTGGGACGTGGGCCCTTGGGCGTTCGTCAGCATGGCCCTACTGATCTTGCACTTCGTCGTGCCGTTCTTCTTGATCATCTCCCGCAACATCAAGCGCAAGATCGAGCTGCTGGCCATCGGCGCCATGATTATCTTGGCGATGCACGTGGTCGAGCTCTACTGGTTCGTGATGCCGAACCTCCCCAGGCAAGAGGAGTTCGCGTTCAGCTGGATTGACATCGTCTGCCTCATCGGGCCCGTCGGCGTGTACCTCGCCGTCGTGTTCCGCAACATGGCGTCTCACCCCATCATCCCCGTCGGCGATCCTCGCTTGTCGCGCGCGCTGAAGTTCGTGAATCAATGAGCTCGAAAACCCTCGCCGATCAGTCGCCGACCGCGAACCGGCTCATTGTCACCGTGGGATTGCTCGCGATCTTCACGCTCGTGTCACTGAAGTTCATCATCGGCAGCTACTACATCGCGATGACCGAGGCGGAAATGCACGACGCGCTCGCGGCGCCTGAGCAGCTCACTCAGCTCAATGCCGATCAGAACAAGGCGCTGCAGCAGTCGCCCGTCCCGATCGACGTCGCGATGAAGAACCTGGCGACCTCCGGGCGCGACAATGCCCCGCCGCTCATCAGCCCACAGCAGTCGAACGACCTCGCCGCGCTACAGGGTTGGGAACGCCTCAAGCACGAGGTGCAGCCGTTCCCGGCGCCGCCAGCGCCTCCTGCTCCGACTCCGATGATGGGCGGCGACGCAGGCGCGCAAGACAGCGGCGTCCACACGACGCAAGCGACCGTCGACGCGGGTCACCCGCTGACTCACGTTGCCACGACGGACGCAGGTCACTGATGTTGCATCGCGCGCACACGTTGCTGGCGATCTTGGTGGCGCTCTTCGCGCTCCTAGGATCGTCGCACGCGCGCGCGCAGGTGGACGTGAGCGACCCCGGCCCTCCGAACATCCCGCCGGAGCTGATGGACGTCGGCGTCAACGAACACTTGCAAGGTCAAGTGCCGGCCGACGCGACGTTCCAGGACGAGACCGGCAAGATGGTCCGCCTCGGCGACTACTTCGACGGCAAGCACCCCGTGCTGCTCGTGCTCGCCTACCACTCATGCCCCGTGCTCTGCAGCCTCGTTCAGACCGCGACTCTCGAGTCGATGAAGGCGATCAAGTGGACCGCGGGCCAAGAGTATCGCGTCCTCACGATCAGCATCGATCCACGCGACACCACGACGGTCGCCGCCGCCAAACGCGATGGGCTGGTGGCAGCCTATGGTCGCCCCGAGGCCAAGACCGGCTGGCACTTCTTGGTCTCCAACAACGAGCAGATCCACAAAGTGACAGACGCTGTGGGCTGGCAGTACAAGTTCGACGAGCGCCAAGGGCAGTTCGCGCACCCGTCTGCGGTCACGCTGCTCACACCGAGCGGCAAGGTCGCGCGCTACCTCTACGGTATCGAGTTCGACCCCAACGATCTGCGGCTAGGCCTGCTCGAGGCCTCGGAAGGCCGCTCGATCACCACCGTCGATCGGCTGATCCTCTTTTGCTACCACTACGATCCACAGGATCGGAAATACACGCTCATGGCGACGCGAGTGATGCAGCTCGGCGGCGTGGTCACGATGTTCACGCTCGGCGGATTTCTCGCCCTGATGTGGGTGCGTGAACGGAAGAAGTCGCGCAACGACAATAATGGTCCCAAGCGACCGGACGACAAGAACGACTCCAAGAAGGACGGCGGCGTCCCTAAGAACCCTTTGCCACAAGGTTCGCACGCTCGAGCTTAGCGAGAGTACGAACCGCTCCTGAGACGCATCACAGGTCTGAACACCAATGACGATCCACTTCACACCCGCACCCGCAAGCTTTGACCTGCCGCCCGCGATCTCGCCGGAGGCAAGCGACGCCGACTGGCTGTACAACTTCTTGTACTGGTTCAGCATGATCTTCTGGGCGGCGCTCACGTTCGCCATGCTGTACTGGGCCTTCAAGTACAAGCGCGGCAAGAGCGACAAGCGCATCCCCACGGGACACTACCCGCGCCTCGAGGCCGCGTGGACGATCTTGCCCGTGTTCTTCATCATCTGGCTGTTTCACGTGGGTTTCGCCGCATACATCAAGACCGCGATCCCCCAGGACAACGCTCTCGAGATCCGAGTGCGTGGCCAGAAGTGGTTTTGGACATTCACCTATCCGAACGGCACGAGCGTCAACAGCGACCTCTATTTGCCAGTCGGAAAACCCGTCAAATTCGTCATCTCGGCGTCGGACGTACTTCACAGTTTCTACATCCCCGGCGCGCGCATCAAGAAGGACGCAGTGCCCGGCATGTACACGGGTATGGTCTTCACGCCCACGGAGCTCGGCGATACACCGGTCTATTGCGCGGAGTATTGCGGCGCGCCGGACACCTCCGCGCCCCCGCTTCACAGCGACACCGGCTGGACGGCACCGCTCGGTGGTCACTCCGGAATGATGGCGATGATTCACGTCGTCTCTCTAGAAGAATATGAGAAGCACACCGTCATCACGAGGCCCGAGGGCATCAGCGAAGTGCAGTGGGGCGAGAAGCTCTACAAAGAGAACGCCTGCATGACGTGCCACACCGTGGACGGCAGCAAGGGCACGGGGCCTACCTGGAAGGGCATGTTCGGTCAGCTCGCGGCACTGAATCCCGACCTCTCCGGCGGGATGGCCTCGATGATGGTCGACGAAAACTATGTGCGTGAGTCGATTCTCAAGCCGAACGCGAAGGTGGTCATGGGGTTCGCCCCAGTGATGCCGCCATACACGCTCAGCGACAAGCAAATCGACGCGATCATCGAATACCAGAAGACGCTGAAGTAGGAGCGAGGACGAACCATGGCAGCAATCACGACGGCACCGGGCGACGATCACGCGGACGACGCTGATCCCGAGGCCAGCTACCTCGAGACGACACACAGCATCTTCGGCAAGACCAAAGGCGTTTTAGGTTGGCTAGGCACGCTCGATCACAAGCGTATCGGCGTCATGTACTTGGTGGTCGTGCTCTCGGCCTTCTTCGTCGCCGGCATGCTCGCGATGCTCATCCGCGTCGAGCTCTTCACGCCGGGTCGCACGATCATGGACGCGAAGACCTACAACCAGATCTTCACACTCCACGGCGTGATGATGGTCTTCCTCGTCATCATCCCGAGCGTGCCTGCCGCTCTCGGTAACTTCGTGCTCCCCATCATGCTTGGAGCTCGTGACGTAGCGTTTCCAAAGCTCAATCTAGCGAGCTTTTACATCTATGTGCTCGGCGCGCTCTTCGCCGTCTACAGCATGATCTCGGGCTCGGTGGATACGGGGTGGACGTTCTACACGCCATACTCGACCACCACGGGCACCGCCGTCATCGCGATGACGCTCGGCGCGTTCGTGATGGGGTTCTCCTCGATCCTCACGGGTGTGAACTTCCTCGTCACCATCCACAAGATGCGCGCGCCCGGCCAGGGGTGGAACAGGCTACCGCTCTTCGTCTGGGGCATGTACGCCACGGCCATCATGCAGATTCTCGCGACGCCTGTGCTCGCGATTACGCTCTTGCTGCTCATCCTCGAGCGCGTGCTCGACATCGGCATCTTCGACCCGCACAAGGGCGGCGACCCGGTGCTGTTCCAGCACTTCTTCTGGTTCTACTCGCACCCGGCGGTCTACATCATGATCGTCCCCGGAATGGCGATCGTGAACGAGCTGATCGCGACGTTTTCTCACCGCGCGGTCATGGGCTACAAGGCCATCGCGATGAGCAGCCTGGCGCTCGCGCTGCTCGGCTTCCTCGTCTGGGGCCACCACATGTTCACGAGCGGCCAGAGCGAGTACGCCAACACCGTATTTTCGGCGCTCACCTTCTTAGTAGCCATCCCGTCTGGTGTGAAGGTCTTCAACTGGGTGGGCACGCTCTACAAGTCGAGCGTTTCGTTCGCGTCGCCGATGCTCTACGCGTTCGCGTTCATCTTCCAGTTCACCATCGGTGGCCTCACCGGTCTGTTCCTGGCAACGCTCGCCGTCGACATTCACCTGCACGACACCTACTTCGTCGTCGCGCACTTCCACTACGTGATGGTCGGCGGCACCATCTTCGGGTTCATCGGGGGTCTGCACTACTGGTGGCCCAAGATGACCGGCAAGCTCTATGACGAGCGCACTGCCAAGATCGCGTTCTGGCTCGCGTTCGTCGGCTACAACGTGACTTTCCTCTCGCAGTTCGTGATGGGCTCGCGCGGTATGCCGCGTCGCTATTACGACTATCTGCCGCAGTTCCAGATCTTCCACCAAGTCTCGTCGATCGGTTCTTGGGTGTTGGGAATCGGCCTCTTGCTGATGGCGGGCATGTTCATCAAGTCGCTCCGCAGCGGAAAGAAGTCTCCCCGTAATCCGTGGAACTCGGCGGGCTACGAGTGGCAGACGCCAACGCCGCCGCCGCTCGCGAACTTCGTCAGCCAGCCCACGTTCAACCGCGGGCCATACGACTATCACCTCGCCACCGACGAGGAGCTCGCCGACGATTGACGGGTCCATGGTTGGCAGTCGGCGAACTTAGAACTTTGGAGGAGAGATGAGCAGCGCAGCAGAGCATGACGACCACCCGAAGTGGCTTCAACACCACTTCGATACGCCCGCGCAGCAGTTCGACGCCGCCAAGCTCGGAATGTGGGTGTTTCTCGCGCAGGAGCTGCTCTTCTTCGCGGGGCTGTTCGTGGCGTATGGCGTCTTCCGGTCTTGGTACCCCGAAGCGTTCGCGGCGGGCTCGCACCAGCTCAATCGCGAGATGGGGACGATCAACACGATTGTCCTCCTGTTCTCGTCGTTGACCGCGGCGCTCTCGGTCCGCTCGGCGCAGCTCGGCAAGAAGGACGAGACCTCTCTCTGGATCGTCGTCACGATCGTGTGCGCGTTCGCGTTCTTGGTCGTGAAATACTTCGAGTACCACCACAAGTTCGAGGACGGCCTCTTGCCGGGCTCATACTTCGGCACCGCGC
The DNA here is from genome assembly GCA_043784605.1 of Myxococcales bacterium. Lineage (GTDB taxonomy): Bacteria > Myxococcota_A > Polyangia > Polyangiales > Polyangiaceae > JANYHY01. The sequence goes on from JAYVYD010000517.1 coordinate 18,044, forward strand.
GCGACATGCTCACCTTCGAGAAGAAGGGACCCGTCATCGAGACGCTCGAGCTGCCCGATCACACCCACGTGTACTTCTCGCTCTATTTCGTGATGACGGGCATCCACGCGCTGCACATCATCATCGGCATAGGTGTGTGGATATGGATCTTGCGCAAGAACCTGCGCGGGGACTTCTCCAAGCGGTATTTCACGCCGGTGGACGTCACTGCCCTTTATTGGCACCTCGTCGACCTCGTCTGGATCTACCTGTTTCCGCTGATGTACCTAATCGACTACGTCCCCGGTGGGCACAAAGGTTGAGCCATGAGTGAAGCAGAAAACAAGCTCGATTATCACGACGCCCACGATCACGAAGACGACGGCGAGGTGCACGCGCACGTAGGCTCGTATCGTAGCTACATCGCGGTCTTCCTCGCGTTGATCTTCTTCACCCTCCTCACGGTGGGCATCGCGAGCCTCCACCTCGGGCCCGCCAATCTTGCAGTCGCGATTCTCGTCGCCTCTATCAAGGCGGCGCTCGTGTGCACGTTCTTCATGCACCTCAAAGACGACAACAGGTTCAACACGCTCGTG
>JAYVYD010000518.1:0-3032 GCA_043784605.1 Myxococcales bacterium
GAGGGCAAGACGCGGTTCGAACGCGAGGTGTCGCGCTTCTAAGCAGCCTGGTCGCCGAGCGTGGCTCGTCGCAGGACTCGACTGCGCCAATAAGGAGGAGGTCTGGCGGGCTCGGGCTCGGGAGCGCTGGTGGGCTCTCCGAGCGAACGGAGGTAGCGCGCGAGGCTCTTGGGATCAGTGACCATGGCGAGCAGGCGCATGCGGGTCGAGCTGCATGTCGACGATGGACGCGTCGATGCGCCACACGCGGCACAACACTTCAAACGTTGCACTACACCTCGGGAGTGCTGGACTCTATCGTCGACGCCCTCGAGGGCACCGACCACGTTCGCTCGAAGTGGGAGCACAGTGACCATCACAGCGCCTCACGGCCAGGTCACCACGCTCACATGCGGCGGCTCGTGCACGACCAGCTACTTGACAGCGTTCACCGAGCCAACGTCCGTTTCAACGACGTTCGTGCACAACTCCGGTGGCCTTCTCACCTCGCTGACCGACCCCAACTCGAATGTCCATACGCTCACCTATGAGACTCCGTGATGGCCCACGCGCTGGAGAATCCACGAGGCCAATCAACGAGCTCGCGCCGGCGTCGCCACCGACAATCTCGGCGTAAGCGAGCACGGGCCCGCCAGCGCCAATGGCCACCGCGCTGACAGGGTGCGAGGCCTCCAGCGCCTGCCCCGTGCACCGCTGGATCAACGCTTGGAGCTCGAGCGGGGTCGGGAGCGCGGCCGTTCGCTGCGCGGGCCATGCGCACGGCGACGCCGCGACGCTCGTGTCGGCGCCCCCATCGACCGGCGCGCTAGCGGTCTCGCGGCGGCACCGGATTGTCAGCACGCTGACGATCGTAACGGACGCAAAAATCAGCCGGTGCCGTGACATCTGCTCGCGGACTACACGCGCAGGCCTGGCGCCGGGTACTTCTCGCACAGAGACTTCACTTCGGCCGCGACCTTGGTCACGACCGCCCCGTCCGAAGGAGCGCCCGCGACGCGATCGATCCAGTCGGCGAGCATCTCCATCACGTCGGTCCCCATGCCTCGTGACGTCACGCACGGAGTTCCAATGCGGATGCCCGACGGATCGAACGGTTTGCGCGGATCGAACGGAACCGCGTTGTAGTTGAGCACGATGTTCGCGCGATCGAGCGCTTGCGCGAGGACCTTGCCGGTGACGTTCTTCGAGGTGAGGTCGACGAGTAGCAGGTGATTGTCCGTGCCGCCCGTGACTGGTGAGAACCCGCGCTTGGTGAGCGCCTCTCCAAGAGTCTTGCTATTTGTGACCACTTGCTTGCAGTACGTGACGAACTCGGGGCGCGCGGCCTCGTGCGCTGCGACGGCGATCGCTGCGGTCGTGTGGTGAGGACCGCCTTGGAGCCCGGGGAACACGACCTTGTCGATCGCAGCAGCGTGTTCCTTCTTGCAGAGGATCATGCCGCCGCGCGGACCGCGAAACGTCTTGTGAGTCGTCGAGGTGATCACGTCCGCGATGCCCACGGGCGACGGGTGCACGCCCGTGGCGACGAGCCCGGCAATGTGCGCGATGTCCGCGACGAGGATCGCGCCGACTTCGTCCGCCACCTCACGAAAGGCCTGAAAATCCAGCGTGCGCGCGTATGCGCTCGTGCCCACCCAGAGCAGCTTGGGCTTGTGCTCTTTGGCGAGCGCCCGGACTTCATCCATGTCGATGCGGCAGTCGCTCTTGCGCACGCCGTACGGCACGCTCTTGAAATACTTTCCGCTGATCGACACTGCGTGCCCCGTGCGTGAGGTGGCCGCCGCTCGCAAGGCTCAGGCCCATGATCGTGTCGCCAGCCTTGCAGAAGGCGAGGTACACCGCGAGGTTCGCGGGGCTGCCGGAGTAGGGCTGCACGTTGACGTGGAGATCGTCCTCTCCAGTTCCCACCGCGCGCGTCTTGGCGAACAGCGAGCGCACGCGCGCGATGGCGAGCTCTTCGACCTGATCGATGACCTGCTGGCCCTCGTAATATCGCTTGGAAGCGTAGCCCTCCGAGTATTTGTTGGTCAGGCAGCTCCCGGTCGCTTCCATGACGGCGCGCGATGCGTAGTCCCGCGCCCGAAAACTCCATCGCCTCAGAGCGCACGCGGGCGTGAGCTCCGATCGACAACCTCGGCAAAGTTAGTTACCGTCGTGTGCATGCGCCATTTGCTCGTCGTCCCCGCGGCCTTGTTCATTCTCATCGTCGTGCTCGCGTGCAAAGGGAGTTCCGTCGGCTCCTCTTGCGCTGCGGGAACCATGAAGTGCACGTCGTCGACGGGCGCTCTCTACTGCAACGCAGGCAAATTCGCCGCGATGAACTGCGGGGGCCCGAAGGGCTGCGACGACTCGGGAAAAGGAGTCGCATGCGACAACACCGTCGCAAGCGCCAACGACGTGTGCGACGAAGAGAAAGAGTACGCGTGCACGCCCGACAAGAAATCGAGGCTCGAGTGCAAGGCCAATGTCTTTGCGGTGGCCTCCGTCTGCGGTGGAGAGAAAGGGTGTTATTGGACCGGCAACTCGATCCGATGCGATACCGACGCCGCTACAGCGGGCGACGTTTGCGACACCGAAGACGACGTCGCGTGTTCGATCGACAAGAGATTTGCGCTCAAGTGCACCGGCGGAAAATACACTCCATTCGACACGTGCAAGGGCGACGACGGCTGCAAGATCGACGCTAGCCACGTTCGCTGTGACACCACGCTGGGTGACGTCGGCGATCCATGCACCGGGGACGAGCCCACTTGCGAGTCCGGGAAGCGAAACCTCCTCGTTTGCCAGGGGAACAAGTACGCCGTCAAAGACTCATGCGATCCAGCTTGTTCATTCGTGAAATCAGCGGGCAAGGTCGATTTCAGCTGCCCCTGATCCGACAAGCGTGATTCGAGAACATGACGTCACCGGTCAGCGTAGCCCGGTCAGCAGCGACGATCGGCGGTCGAGACGCAATGGATCCCTGATGTTCGCCTCCTTCACGGCGACCAGGAGGTGTGGTCGGTCCGCGACACCGTCTGTCCAGCAGGGTG
>JAYVYD010000519.1:0-4057 GCA_043784605.1 Myxococcales bacterium
CTGCCGCGGACCTCCCTTCGATTGACGATGCACTCACGAGCGTCATCGCTCGCGATCCGACGATAGGAGAGCAGATCGCCGTTCTCAAAGCGCAGGAGCAACACACCAAAGCGATCGGCGCAGAACTGCGACCCGACATATCACTGACGAGCACGCTGTCTGGGCGCGCGGGCGGCGCGACACCCTCCGGCAGCGGTGACGTTGCGCTTGCCAATGGCTTTCTGCCTGCGGTGCCCAATTGGGATGTGGGTCTGATCATCAGTTGGCCGATCTTCGTTGGCACCGTTCACGCACGACAAGACGCGTCGCGCGCCCAGGAGCAGGTCGAACGCGAGGAAGTCGCCCTCGCCACACAGGCTCTCCGTGCCAGCGTACAACAAGCTTTCGTCTCCGCGAAGGTCGCTCGAGACGCCCTCCCTGCGCTCAAAGAGGCGGTAGACGCTGCGGTCGCAAACTACGCACAAGCAGAGGCGCGCTTCAAAGCCGACATCGGAAATGCAGTTGAACTCGCCGACGCAGAGGCCCTGCGTGCCGAAGCCGAGATCCAACTTGCTCTGGGAATCTTCGAAGTAGCAAGGTCCCGCGCGTCCCTCGGACGCGCCCTTGCGGAAGGACTATGACGTGAACGACAACAGCTCACCCAACGAAGCCCCGCCGTTGACCGGCGTGCCGACTGCGCCCGCCCGTCGGTGGGTACCTATACTAACGGGCCTCGCGGTGCTCGCCTGCCTCGGGATGGGTGGCATCATGGTCATGCGCTCCGAGTCGCGTACGAACAAGGTCCCGCTCTCTGCGATGCCAACCGGAGTCTCTGTCGTCAAGGTTCAGTCCGTAGCGTTTCGATCATCGCGCACGTATGTGGGCGCCATCGAGCCATGGCTCGAAGCGTCGGTGGGTCCGCAGCTCGTCGCTGCCTATGTGGACACGGTCCTGGTCAGGCCCGGCTCGGTCGTCAAACGCGGCGATGTCATTGCCACGCTCGATTGTCGTAACACCAACGCAGGCAGTCAGATGGTGGTGGCCGAGGCGCGCGGTGTGGAAGCCCGGCAGCGAGCCCTGGCAGACGAATCAGCGCGTGTGCAAGTGCTGCTAGATGGCGGGTTCGTGTCACCCAACGAGGCCGAGCAGAAGCTCGCGCAAAGCACTGGCGCACAGGCTCAGCTCGATGCGCAGAGGGCGGCGCTCGCGAAGAACTCACTCGCGGTGAACGATTGCGTCCTGCGCGCCCCATTCGACGGCGAAGTCGCGACCCGCACGATTGACCCAGGCGCGTTCTTGCGACCTGGAGTCGCCGTCGCATCGATCATCGATCGCAGCATCGTTCGGCTCGTAGGCGAGGCGCCGGAAAGGGACTTCGATGTCGTCACCCCCAGCACCAAGGTATCGGTGCACCTCGTCGCAACCGGCGAAGACCTGGAGGCCACGATCACACGACGCACCCCTCGAGCAGACGCGGCCACGCGGACAGTTCAGTTCGAGATTGACGTCGCCGATCCGGACCGCCGACTGCCGGTCGGAACGACGGTCGAGATGCGCATCAATGTGGGTCAACCGGCCGCGACTACGGAGGTCCCCTTTCGCGCGGGGACTGTCCGCGGCACGAAGGTGAATGTGTTCGTCGTGGAAGATGGCATCGCTCACTCACGCACGGTGCAGCTCCTCGGGGAGCGGGACGGGAAACTATATGTCGACCCTTCGCTGAAGGCCGAATCCGAGGTCGTCGTTCAGGGGCGCGGCCTGCTCAGCGACGGCGATGCCGTCAAAGCCACACTCGAAGTGCAACCGCCGTCCCCGGCCAAGGCGGACGAAAAAGGCGCAACGCCATGACAAGTCTCGCGCTGCGCAACCCGATCGCGGTCCTGATGATCTGCATCGGCCTCCTTGTTTTTAGCGGGGTTACGACGCCTCGCATGAGTGTCGACACTTTTCCGGAGTTGACTCCTCCGGTGCTCGTGATTGGCACTCTTGCACCTGGACTAGGACCCAAGGACGTCGAAAAGACGCTCACTTGGCGCATCGAAAAGTACGTCAGTGCAACTCCTGGTGTCGACCACGTGGAGAGCACGTCGCGCAACAACCTGAGCATCGTATATGTCTGGTTGAAGTGGGGCACTGATCTCAATGCGGCGCAGACTTTGGTTCAGCAGCAGACTGCGTTTGCAATGTCGGCAGTCCCCAAGTCGCTCGGGGTACTTCCCCCATTCGTACTGCAGTACGACCCCTCGAACGCTCCGGTGGTTCAGGTCGCGGTGTCTGGCGGTGGGCTGACCGGTCCGCAGCTCTATGACTTTGCGCTCAACAACATCGAACCGACGCTCGAAGGCATTCAAGGAGTCGCCAGCGCCTCCATCAACGGAGGTCGTCAGCGGCAAATCAACATCGTGGTGGATGCCACGGCTGCCCAGGCTCGCGGAGTCACCAGCAGCGACATCTCTGCGGCGGTCGCCCAGGCGAACGCGCTCCTACCCTCCGGCGTCTTCATTTCGCCGACGTTCGACTCCAATGTCTATACGAACGCAGTTCCCGAGCGTCTTCAAACGATCGGCGACGCCGTCATCAAGCGCAAGAATGGCCGCGCCGTCCTGATACGTGATGTCGCAAGGGTCGAGGACGGTGGAAGTCCGGAGACACAATCGGTGTCCGTGGACGGCCATGACGCCGTATACCTCAATGTGCTGCGGGCCCCAGGCGCCAGCACGCTGGACATCGTCGATGCAGTGAAGGCCTCCGTGGCGAGCGTCAAGAATTTGCCGAGCGGGGTCGAGGTGAAGGCGGTCTTCGATCAGTCCACCTTCGTGCGAACCAGCTATCACGGTCTCAAGAAGGAGATCGTGCAGGCGCTGGTGCTGATTGCCCTCGTGATCCTGCTGTTTCTTCAGAGCATTCGCGGCACACTCATCGTGTCGGTCGCTATCCCGCTCTCCTTCGCGATCACTCTCATCGTGCTCTACGCCACGGGGCAAACGCTCAACGCCATCACACTTGGCGGGCTCACACTTGCGATGAGCCGATTGGTGGACAACGCAGTCGTCGTGCTGGAGTCGATACATCGGCAGCGTCGAGCAGGCCTCTCACCGAGAGACGCCGCCCTCAAGGGGGCGAATGTGGTCGCACTTCCTGTGCTCGCATCCACTTTGACGACCATGGCAGTGCTACTTCCAGTCCTACTCATTGCAGGTCTCGGGAAGAAACTTTTCGCTCCGCTTGCGCTCACTGTCGCAGTCGCGATGATTGCCTCGTATTTCGTGAGCCTGGCGGTCACACCAGTGGCATGCCGTTACTTCTTGGGACATACGGAGCATGGGAGGCTGGGTAAGTCCGTCGAGGCGATGGTGGATCGTCTTGCCGACGGCTACTCCCGCGCGCTGGGGACTATTTTGCCCTTTCGCCGCACCATCATCCTCGCGTGTGTGGCGCTCACCGCTGGCGCACTTTGGGCGGCCAATCGACTGCCGAGCACGTTCTTTCCCGAAATCGACGAGTCGATGGAGCGCGTCTACGTGCGGTTCGCACCAGGAACGTCACTCGAGGAGTCGTCGAAGTCGCTGGCCGAAATGGCGAAGACCATTCGGGAGGGGCTACCGCCGGGTGACGTGGATCTAGTACTCACCAACGTCGGCTCACCCAACAACGCCCGCAGCGCGATGACCAGTCCGAACAACGGCCCACACATGGGTTTCATTCGAGTGGCGCTGTCGAAGTCGAAGGGTGCTTCGACTCCGCTTCGCTACGCTCAGCACGAACGGGTTTGACGTGTATGTCCCTCCCCGTCTACCCCTTCACGCCCCGCCGTGTCGATGTGCGCCCCGGTATCGCACTGTCGTATCTCGACGAAGGCCCGCCTGATGGTGAAGTCCTCGTCATGCTGCACGGCAACCCGTCGTGGAGTTACTACTGGCGCCACCTCGTGTTGGGACTGCGCGATCCGGCTTCGGGAAAAAGTTATCGCTGCATCGTGCCCGATCACATCGGCATGGGGCTGTCGGACAAACCCTCCGATGCCGCGCATGCGATGCCGAGATACGAGTACACGTTGCAGTCGCGCATCGATGATCTG
>JAYVYD010000520.1:0-10312 GCA_043784605.1 Myxococcales bacterium
GGCTCGCCGGTGAGGCCGGTGAACACCTGCCCCACGAGCACGTTCGGGGCGGACGTCTCCGTCACTGTGCCGACGACGTACCAACCCGAATCCGCTGCGGGCTTGCCGTCCGCGCCGACAACGCCAGGGCGGGTGAGGAAGTCCTTGCGGATGTAGGTGTTCTCGTTGAAGACGCCGTTACGCGCCGGACGGCTCGCGACACAACCCGCACCGCAAGCGATGCCGACGATGGCGGTGAGAGCAAGAGTAGCTCGGAGGATGGATTTCATGACGTTTGACCTCTCAACCTTCACTGGCCGGGAACGAAAAGGGTTGTGTCGACGACACGGCCGAAGCCGCCGCCTTGCGTAATGCCGAGGCGCACGCCGTACGTGAGCGACGTGATGTAGTCGGGGAAGTTGTTGTAGGGGCTCCAACGCACGACTATGCCGCACGCGTCAGACGCCGTCTTGTGACCAGAGATCCAGTCGAGCATCGCACCGACGGAGGTGTACATGCGGGCGTGGAGCATCGAGGAGGTATCGGCATCCCAGCAGAGGTAGACGTCGCCGAGATAGTCGGTGGTCTCGACCGCGAGGAAGTTGATGCCCTTGGACTGGTCCTTGGGGTCCACGAAGTCGTAGTCGATGTTTGCCGAGATCGTCGTGCCCGAGAAATCGAGCTGGTACGTCTGGACGAAGCGATCACGCGTTCCGCTGACGGCGATCGGGAAGCCGACGCCGGGTTGCTTGGTGAGCCACGGGATCAGGAGGTCCACGCCGTTGTGGTTCGGATCCAGCGGCGACAGGTAGTCGCCCGGGTCCTTGTGGATCGGGAAGTGTGTCCAGGCGGACAGGATGTTCGGGTAGGTCTTGTTGATGGTGATCGGCGAGACCAGGCCGAGCGTGAATGTCGATCCGTTGGTGAACGCAAACGGGTAGTCGTTCAGGAGCGGGTTGCCGTTCACGTCGAGCTCGGGCGTACCGTCTGCCATACGCGGAATGTCTGAGGTGGCGCAGAGGCCGTCGATTGTGGCGCACTGGTACGCCGTCTTGTTCTTCTCGCTCGGGTACGTCTGCTTCAAAAGCGGGCTGCCGAAGATGTTCGTCAGCAGTGCATTCGACTCGGAGCCAACCGCCTTGGCCGTGTCCGTACGCATCGCCGCATAAACCGCGGTCTCGCCGCGGAAGATGTCACGCGAGAACGTGTAGTCGTTGAAGATGCCGTTGCGGACGTCCGCGGTCATCGAGATGTCCGTGATGTCCTGCAGGTTCTGGAATACGTCCTTCGGGTCCGCCTTGGCGAAGCGACGATCGATGTACTCCGCCGTCTCGAACTGGCCAGCGCCGAGCGAGTCGAAGAAGAAGTCGTTCGCGTTGAGGGGAGCCGCGGCCACGTTGCCGCTTGTGAGCCCTGCGTCCGTAACCGTGCTGACCAGCAGGTACTTGACCAAGCCTGTTGCCCAGGTGCGCCAGAAGAAGCGCGCGTCTTGAGCCTCGATCGGGAGGTTCGCGACCTTGCCACGACCGAGGACGTTGAGCACTCGGTTGTAGACGAGCTGGAAGGTGTCACCGCTGTGGCAGGTGGCCGGATCGAGGAAGCCGCCGGACAAAGCGTCGCAGACGACCGACTGTTGGTGACCCGGCTTCATGCCGCCCGCGAGCCTGCCGACCGGCGGGAACTGTCCGCGTTTGGCGTAGGCGATCGAGATCTTCTTGACGTTCGGGTCCGTGGAGAGCGCTGCATCGAGCGGAACGACGAAGCCCTCGAGGCCGGTGCAGCCCAAGAGGCCCGCCGCTTTGAGATCGCCCGTCAAGCAGGCCGGATCGCCGAGTTGGTGGGTGTTGCCACTGGCGGCGTTGAGTTGGTCCTGCGTGAGCCGGATGAACTCGGCGTAGACATAGCCGGTGCCGTGGATGTCGCGGCCGCCCGTGACGGGGTTGTTGCCAATGCGGTCGTTCGCGATTCGTCCGAGTGTGCCTTGGTCGACACGAAACTGTGTTGCGACGTCCGCGGGGTGGGGTAGGTCCTTGTCGTGGACGATGTCCTGCGGCGGAAGCACTGCGTCGGTGAAGTTGACGTCAACGCCGGAGAGGTCGAAGCGGAAGCGCTCCGTGCCGTGGCTCAGACCGCCAAGGAGCTTGTTCTCCTGCACCTTGTCGGCCGTCATGTCGCCGGTGACGTGCACGCAATTGTCGATCAAGTCCTGGTAGGTCATGCCCATGTGCAGGTCGCAGTTGATGCTCTTCATCGGGCCGAGGCCCGTCTGGATTGCGTGCGGACCGCTGTCGTCGAGCGCGACGCGGCTGTTGGCGAGCGAGAAGGGCATGATCTTCTCGAGGTACTGGTCCATGTAGCTGATCGTGCTCGGCGTCGGCTGCGCGGCCGAGATCGAGGAGACGCGAAACGCCGCACCGATCGCCGGAACGAACAAGTAGCCTTGGTCACCGAAGTGACCGGGCACGCAGTGTCCGGAGCTGATGCAATTGTCTTCCTGCGGCAGGCCGGCGTACGTGGCGAACATCGCGTTGACGAGCTCGGTGGCCCACGGCACCATTTTTGCGGTGTTCGCGAAGTCCCAGGTGAGCGTGTAGGGCTTGCCGTTCTTGAGGATCTGCTGCTGCAGGCCGATCTCGAAGTTATCGATGCCGTCTGCGCTCTTGAACTTGAGCTTGCCTGTGAAGCCGGGCTCGAGGCCCATGTAGATGATCTTTCGAGTCGACACGCGGTACTCGAAGATGATCTCTTGATTGTCGCCCCACGCGTTGGTGAGGTTGCCGTCGCCGAACGCGTCGCCGAGGCTCGCGCTCTGGCAATTCAACTTCTCGGCGTCTTCCACTTTGAGACCGACCCACGTCTGTCCGCCAGACATGTCGACCATCGGACCTTTGGGGTCCGCGACGTTGACGATCCCGATCGGCGGGACGATGTCGTCGTTGAAGAGCACGCCCCACTTCTTCTTTTTCTCGGGAGCCGTGCAGATGTCGGTGGCGGTCTGCCCCGTCTGCGTCTCCTGGTATCCCTGAGAGGCCGGATCGGTGGAGGCGGCGCCGTTGCCGTCGTTCCAGAGGTTTCCCGCGCCATTGGGCGACGGGTTGAAGGTTTGAGTAGGTCCGTCCTCGCAGCCGAAGGTGCAAAGGATGGATGCGGCAACGATGGTCGTCAGACGTCGCATAGGCGGGCTCCGCTTCTGGCGATTCGAAAACGAGCGCATGCGCGCCCACGAACCGAAGGAGCGGATGGGTTACATGTTTATGAAGTTCGGTTCAAGTGTCCGACTTGAAATATGACGATCAACATATTCCGAAAGCCCTAGCGCGGCGATTGGCAACTACCGATGAGAGCAATTTGCCAATCGCACCGGAATTCATGGGCCAAGCGCGCAGCTTGGTACGCATGCTCGACGACGTCCTAGCGGCTCAGAACTGAAGGCGCAAGACGGGGAACGTGAAGCCCGTCTTCGGCACGGGCATCGGCTCGGACTTGCCTGTGGTCACGAGCGGCCCGTCTACCCTCGACGTCTTGTTATTGTACCAGGTAGCTCCGCCCCAAGTGCCGACGCCCAAGGCGCCAATCAACATGAAGCTGCCTGCAAATAGGGCGTTCGTGCGGCCCTGCGATGCCACGCCGTCGGTGCCAAAGCCGTCGAAGGTGCCGCCCACGATCAGGGTGATGATGCCCGCCACGCCGAGCACTCCCGCGCCGATGAGGAAGCCGAGGCCGATTTGCGACTTGCGGATGCTGCCCGGGTCCACCCTGAGCGCGGCTTTGCCCGTTGCGCCGTCGATCACGAACGGAGCCGATGGCGCGACATCCGAGCCGCTGACGCGGTATTGATCGCCGGGTCTTGCCTGGGTGTCGCAAGGAGTCGAACAGACGCTCTCCCAAGCGGACGTCGGCGTGGCGCGGTGCTCCAGGTTCGCGGGAACCGGGCTCTCGATATGGACTTCGATGCCGTCGCTCTTCGGCGTGGGAGTCTCGACCGAAGCTGGCGCAGGTGCCGGCGTGGCCGTGCCATCTGCCGGCGTCGGATCTGCAGCGGCTACGCTGGCGAAGAGACACGCGGAAAGAGCGACCGTCGAGACGAGCAGATGTTGACGCATGGGAGACGCACCATGCACACAAGTGGCAATTCAGGCAACCCCAAACCGACTACCGATTAGAAGCTAGTGCGTAATCCGAGTTCAGTCGGTCCGAGAACGATTTCAGTCGTTGGAGCGGTCTGAGCGGCGTCTTTGTGCGTGAAATACAGCGCGAGGAAGACGCCGCCCGCGACGGCACCGACCGCCGTGATCGCCAAACCGACGTTCGCCACGGTCTGCTGGGTCTTTCCGGCAGAAACATCGGACGCCCGGCTTGGAGGGCACGGCGCGCTCCCGCAGGCTTGCTGCAAATCGGAGAATGTCGATCTCGAGATCGCGCCGGCGACGATGAACGTCAAGAGCCCGCCCACCGCGACGCCGCCCGACACGACAGCGGCAGGCAACGTCCACTTCATGCTCGAGCCCTCCTCGGGAGCCAGAGTGGGCGTGGCCGAAACGGAGGCGCCGTTCGAGGGAGCGCTCGCGTCGAGAGGGAGAGGGACGTGAGCTCCCGCCGCGACGATGATCTTGGATTTGGAGGGCGCTGTGCCAGGCGTGTCGAGCACGACCTCGATCTCGCCGGGCATCACGGGGACGTCCTCGGCCCAAGCTGCGTGACGAATCTCCTCACGACCGACTATCAACTTCGTTTGGTCGTTCGCGTTGATGATCTTGAATTGCAAGAAGCCTAGGCGTGGCGATAACAGCTTACGTTCGGCGGTCGCTGCGTCTGCCGCTTTCGCGTACCGACCGTCCTCGTGCGCGTGCTCCTTCGCTTCAATCGCGGCGCGCCCATACTCCACATAAGCATCGACCAAACGGCCCATTTTGTCGAAGCATCGGGCGGCGTAGAGGCGAGTGTTTGGACTGGCGACGATCTCCAATGAGTTTTGAAACTCTAGTAGCGCTCCTGGATAGTCGCCTTTGTCGAACTTGGCTTTGCCTCGCGCGTAAATCGATTGAGCCTGATCGCGCTGAACTGGAGTCGCGACCGCGGGATCCACGCCGGCGGCCTGGACGAATGGCGCGACTGCGAGTGCGAGGACGAGCGAGACGAGGAAGCTAGCGGAACGCATTAAATGCCTTCGGGATCGTACGTCGGCTTGGGTCGCGGTGTCTTCTTTGTGGAGCCTGTGGTGGCCGGGGCGGTGACGGCGCTCGAGTCGGCGGAGGCTGAGCTCGGGACGTTTGCCGAGGGCGGCGGTGCCTCGACGGTGGTCGCGCTCGTGGTCTCTTGCGTCGCCCTCGGTAGGGGGACCATCGTCGGCGCGGCGGAGATCGCGGCGCTCGCCGTCGGCGTAGGGCGGATGTCCTCATGCGACGCGAAGAGCACGCGAATGCCCGCGATGGCGATGAGCAAAGCGCACACCGCGCCCACGCCGATCAGCAGGGGAATGAAGCGGCGCTTGCGCTCGGGCGCGGGCAGATCTCCCTCCGCAGGCGACGAAGTCATCGGCGTGGCGCGAGAGTCCACGCGCGGCGGCTGCGACGCTGCCTGGGCGACGCTTGACTCGGCAACTACCGGCGGAGGCGGCGTGACGCGCGCTGCCATCACGGTGGGTATTGGCGGGGTGAGCTCGAGCGGTGGCGCTACGGGGCGATTCGAGGGCCGCGCCGGAACGGGCGGAGGCGGCGCTGTCGCGGGCAGACGCTGCGCCTTCTGCAGCTCTTCTTGAAGCAGACCGCCGAGCGAGATCGGCTCTGCCTCCTCGAACTCGTCCGCGACCGCGCTCATCCTTGGCAGGTTTGACGCACGCGGCACCGTTGGGGCCTCGTGCACGAACGCTGCCGGCGCGAGCGGGCGCGTCGACGGGCGCAACGTCTCGAGGGCCTTCGCAGCGGCCGGCGGCATCGAGGGGCGCACGTTCTTGCTGGACAACGCCCCGACGTCCTCGGTCTGAACGCCGTCGCGTGCGCGTCGCGCTGCAATCGCGTCCCCAGCGACGCGCTCGAGCAAGTCCGCGACCTTCGGCGGCATCGCAAGACGCGATCGAACGATGAGTCGTAGTGCAGCCGCCATCTCCGCAGCCGTGGCGTAGCGCTGCGCTGGGTCCAGGTTGAGCGCGCGCTCTGCGACGTTGGCAAGCGGCGCGGCCCACGCAGCGTCTGAGGGCGGAATCGGCTTCGGAATCTTCACCGTGCGACCCGCCATCGCCTCCCGCGTCGTCTTTCCGAAGAGCCTGCGACGCGCCAGCACCTCCCAGAGCAGGACGCCCGCGCCGAACACGTCGCTCGTCACATCGGCCGGCTTGCCCTTGAGCACCTCGGGGGCGACGTACCCGAACGACTCCGGCTCGACGAGCGCAGACACAGCGACGCCACGGTAGGGGCGCAACAGGCGCGTGACGCCATCTTGGCCGATGAGCACGTTGATCCCGCTTACCTCACCATGACCCAAGACGGTCTCGCCGTGCTGGGTGTGCAGTGCGGACAACCCGCCGAGCACGTCGACGACGATGCGGAGCCCTATTTCTAGGGGGATCGGGCCCTTCGCGCTCGCGAGTCGGCGGAGCTCTTCGAACGTCACCCCCTCGAGATACTCGCTCGCGACCAGCAGGTCGGCACCTGGCCTAGCGACGTCGCGCACCAGGCAGAGGTTCGGATGGCGCAGGGTCATCAAGCGCCGCGCAGAGCTCGTAAGGTCCTCGATCTGCTGGGCCGACAACCCGAGCGACGGGGAGTAGCGCTCGAGCACGAGGCGCTCCACGCCCGCGGGCGAAGAGCCCTGCGCGAGCCTTGCCTTGACCTTTCGCGTCCCCAGCTCACGGGCAACCGTGAAGCTCGCGAAGGTCTCACCTGCGGCGTCGACGATCGCCTCGAATTGAGCCACGATAGGAGTCTACACGGTACGGCGGATTACGTCTTCTTTGCGGCTCCCTCAGGCGGCGGCGGCGGCGTCCGCGAACCGATAGCCCACACCTCGGACGGTCTCGATGTAGTCGCCAGCTTCGCCTAGTTTTTCGCGGAGGCGCTTCACGTGCGTGTCGACCGTGCGGGTGGTGACGTCGGCTTCGATGCCCCAGACGTCTGCGAGGAGCGCGCTGCGCGTTTGGACGCGGTTGCGCCGATCATGAAGCGTGGTGAGGAGGCGGAACTCGAGGGCGGTGAGCTCGATCTCGGCGGTGGCGACCCAGACGCGGTGCGCGTCACGATCCACCTTCAAACAGCCGAAGTCGATGATCGGCGCGGTCGCGGGCTCGCTCCAGCTTCGGCGCAGGATCGCGTGCACTCGCAGCAAGAGCTCGCGCACGCTGAACGGCTTGACGACATAGTCGTCCGCCCCCAGCTCGAAGCCCACGACGCGATCGATCTCCTCACCCTTCGCGGTCACCATGACGACGAGACACTCGCGCGTTGCTGCCTCCTTCTTGAGCACCTTGCAGACCTCGGTCCCCGGGATGTCGGGGAGCATGAGATCCAAGAGGACCAAGTCGGGGCGTTGCTCCCGCGCGATGCGCAGCGCGTCTTGTCCGCCAAACGCCGCGAACGTCTCGTGCCCCGCTTGACGCAGGTTGTACACGAGCACTTGCGAGAGATCGCGTTCGTCTTCCACCACTAGGATGCGTGCCATGATCGCGGACGTTACGTGCGTCGTGTGACGGGCGAGTGAAGCGGAGGTTTCGGCAACGCGATCCCTTGTACCTACCGTCCGACGTGCGACCCTCACGCGATGAACAATCCGTCCGACCGGGAGATGTCCTTCCAGCACAGCGCCTCGTTCGAGCCCGGCGAAATCTCGGGCAACGTGAGGCTCGGCAAGCTCGAGATGATGTACGAGGAGCTGTTTGCCGAGGTGATCGAGGACGGGATCATCACGGCCGAAGAGCGACAGAAGCTCGACACAATGGCGGAGTCTTTGGGACTCGATCGCGCGCGGCTACGCAACATCGAGGTGGCGCTGCAGGCGGCGTACGAGTCGCGCCATCGGGTGGTCATCAAGGTGATGTACGAGAGCGCAGAGGACCAAGCTGGGCCTCGCGCGTCGATCGCCGTGCTCGACGAACCCACCGATCAGCGCACGCTCGCGCTGCAGCGGCGCGTGACGTTCTTGGAGGCACGCGTCCTCGAGCTGCAGAGCGCTCTCGAGGTGGCCCAGTCGCACATCGCCGTGGAGGTGGACCTCTCGGACGTCGCGCCGCAGAAGAAGGACGCCGAGGACGACCCCATCGAGCTCATGAAGCGCCTGCGCCACGACGCACGTGATGCGGAGTCCTTGCACGCCCTCTTTCGCGTGTATCAAAAACAGGGCGACACCGATCGCGCGTTCTGCATCGCGCATGCGCTCACCTACCTCGGAGTGGCGGAAGAGACAGAGCGTGCGCTTTACACGGAGCACCGCGAGACCGCACTCATCCGCCCGAAGGCCGCGCTCTCCAACGACGCTTGGGGTCGCCTCTTGCTCCACCCCGACGAAGAGGCGCTCGTCGGCGAGATTTTCAGCGTCGTGACGCCAGCGGTGCTGCTTGGTCGCATCGCGGCCTTGCGTCGAGACAAACTCTTGCCGAAGCTCGATCCCGCGCGGAGGCAAGATCCCGCCACCTCGACGCTTCAATCAATCAAGTGCTTTGCGTGGGCGGCGAGCATCCTCGGGATGGGCTCCCCTCCCCTGTTCGCAGATCCGGACTTCGAAGGCACGGTCGAGATCGTCCCCGCGATGCCTCCTGCGACGCGCATCGGACAGAAGGCGCTCTCCGGGCGCTCGGCGAGCGAGCTCGCATTCCTCGCGGGGCGTCACCTCACCTATCAGCGAGAGCACGAGTTCATGCGCGCGCTCATTCCGGGCATCGCAGACCTCGAAGAGATCTTCCTCGCCGCGCTCTCCATCGGCAACCCTGGCATGCCGCTCAACGATCGCGTGCGTCAGCTCGTCGTCCCGATCGCCAAGGCGATCGAGCCCATCTTGGAGCCCGCCGCGATCGATCGGCTGCGTGGTCACTTCATGCGCTTCGTGGAAGAGGGCGGCCGCACGAACCTCCAGCGATGGGCCTCCGGCGTAGATCGCACCGCATCACGCGCCGGCTTCTTGCTCGCCAACGATCTCAAGAGCGCGAGCGCCGTCTTCGAGCTCGAGGACAAAGCACGCGCGCACGAGAAGATGGACGACTTGTTGAGCTTCGTCGTCTCCGATCGGTATGGCAAGTTGCGCAAACAGATCGGCATCTCGGTCCTATAGCGAGTGTTAGCTTGGGAACATGCGGTGGTGCTGGGCGCTCGTGGTCGGCTTGTTCGTCTGCGCAACTTTCGCGGCATGCGGGACGACACCCAACAAGGCATGCCCATCGTTGCCATCGGAGCAGCTGCCCTGTGTCACGAACTGCGGCGACGACCAAGGCCAGCTTCCGACCTGCGTTGACGGGCCGTGGAAATGTCCCGTCTATCGCGAGCTCGCGGCCACACTTTGACCCCTGTGGTTCAGGTCCTGGGCTTCCGACGCTCTGCGATCAGTGCAGCGATGGCGGGGTCTTTCAGGCTTCGTGCGACACCCAAACACTGAAATACCGATGTCGAACCGGAAGCGTGGAGCGCTTCGGCAAGTGCGTAGACGCCGGCACGGACTGACGACTAGCGGCCGTACGCGCGCACCGCTTCCACGAGCTGCGCTACGACTTCGGCCTTGCCCTCGAGGTCCGGGTTCCCCGGCATCAGCGCGCTCTTGCCGACGCTTGCTCCGCCTTTGGTGATCGCGAGCTTCAGCTGCGCGTCGCTTGTGGCCTTCTGCCACTCCTTGTTGGAAAAATCGCGAGGCTTGGGGTTCAGCGTCGCGGCGGTAGGGCCATCACCCTTGCCGTCCGACCCATGACACATCACGCATCGACTCACGAGGATGCCGCGGGCCTCATCTGCGGCGCTCATTGGCACTGCCGCGGCCGTGGCGCTGGGGCGCGTGACCGGAGGAGTTGGGTGCGAGTTCTTGTCGTCGCACGCCAACAAGACCGCGAGCGAACAGACCGCGAGCCGCATCACTACTCCTTCTTCACTCCTTCGGCCTTGAGACCGCTCGGCACGGGCGGCGGCTCATAGGCGCCTGGGGCCTTACCGCCGTTGGTGAGGTCCACCTTCGAGCCCGCTTGCAAATCGAGCTTCGCGCGGTGGCTGGTATCGTTGGTGAGGTACGCGAAGAAGACTCCGATGAACACGATGGCCGACAACAGCACGAGCGTGTTGAACCTGTTGTCGTCTTTGAGGTGCATGAAGAACGTGCACACGAGCGCCGCCTTGATAGAGGCGACGAGAATCGCGACTGCAAGATT
>JAYVYD010000521.1:0-8349 GCA_043784605.1 Myxococcales bacterium
GCAGCTTTGCCAAAAGCAGAGCCACGACCCACTCCCTCAATCGCGAACTCCTCCTAGGATTCACGACCAAGCTGTCTCAAACGCGTTGACACGTTCCGGTTCGAGAATCTCAGTGCCAAGTTCGAGGGCTACTGCGAGCGTCTGCGCAACATGACGTCGCCTGCTGGTGCGCGTGGCTCGAACACGGCGCCTCGGCGGTCGGTCGTGCCCGCGCAGACGAGCGAGTCCGCGAGCATGAGCAAGAACGGGCCGTGCGGGGCCGGAGTGCTCTGTCCGTCCGGCACCACGTAAACGAGCACGGACTGTGTCGTCGTCGGAACGGCCTCGGCCGTGCGGCATCGCTTGCCGACGAGCGCCGAGCGATCGATTGCAGCGCATCGCTCGAGCACACGCACGTCGTCTGCCGTTGGCGCGATGTGCAGCACGCTCGCCGCCGCCAAGCGCACGAGCTCCGAGGAGTCTTCGAGGGCCTTGCGCTCCTTGGTTCCGCCGTCGCAGCGGCTCTTGGCGATCGCGAGACCGGAGAGCGCGTTCGCGCGAACGTCCGCCGGCGCGTGAACGTCGTCCACGACCGAGCAGAGTGACGTCGATGCGAGGCTGGGCTTCTGGAGGCGCGCCGCGATGCGTCCGATCGCGCCGGCTGCATCGATAGCAACGTCGACCGATGGATCACGCACGAAGGGGGCGAGCTTCGACACAGAGGCCGCATCTCCGAGCGTACCGAGAGACCACGCCGCTGCCGCGCGCACCCCGGCGTCCGTGTCGCCGAGCAACGTCATCGCGAGCGGCAGTGCAACGAGAGGAGGCTGTCCGGCGAGCAGAGTCGCGACAGTGCGGCGATCGTCAGCGTCTTGGCTCTTTGCCGCGCGTGTCAGCGTCGACGCAGCCGAAGGCGATTGCACGAGTCCGAGCGCGACCAAGATGGCGTCACGCTCGGGGCCCACGGACAAGTCGAGCGCCGCGGAGAGCTTTGCCACGGCAGGGTCGCTCGGCTCGCGCGCGAGGATCCCCGCGAGCGCCGTGAGCACGGCCGCGCGATCGAGCTCCTCGCTAGTGTCCAGCCGCGCCAAGAGAGCGTCGCGCGCCGTGGCGTCTCCGATCAGTCCGAGCGCGATCGCGGCTCGAAGACGCAGAGGCGCGTCTGTGTCGGCGAGCAGCTCGATCAACGCCGCGCTCTGCGGTGCCGCGCCCGTGCCGATCGAGCCGAGCGCATCGACGGCCGCGAGCTTCAGCGCCGCGTCGTGGCTCTTCGTGAGGCTCGCGAGTGTGAAGGCCGCGCGCGGCGCACCCGTTCGACCCAAGAGGCCAGCGAGCACGGCGCGCTCGTCCGTCGTCAACCGCGCGTCGCGAAGCGCGGCCTCGATCGGCTCGACCGCGCGCCCGTCGGGCTTGGTCGGGTCGAGGATGATGCCCGCCGCGCGCGCGGCCTCGGCGCGAGTCGTGGGGTTCGGATCGCCGATGAACTCGAGCACGACCGGGAGCGTATCGTTGCCGCCGGCGAGCGCGAGCGCATGGAGCGCGGGAGCGACAGGCAGCGTGCCTCTGCGCATCGCGGCGACGATCGCGTTGGCCGCCGTCGTCGCGTGGAGCTGACCGAGCACCCAGGCCGCGCTCGTCGCGGTCGCCTGGCTTACCGGAGAGCTCAACAGATCGCGCATCGCAGCGATCGCCGCAGGGCCCGCGATCACGAGGGCCTCGCGCGCGGGCGTCGATTCGAGCGCGCCGCCCGCGTCGTCGCCCGAGCCCAACGTCGACGCAAGCACGCGTACCGCCTCTGGCGTGCCGATGCGTCCCAGCGCGCCGATCGCCGCCTGTCGGAGCGCGGGGGAGCGATCCGTCGCGAGAGGAGCGATCGCATCCACCGCATCGGCGGCGTGCAAACGGCCTAACGCGGCGAGCGCGTCCACGCGAACCTCCGGCATGTTGTCGCGCAGCTGGAGCAGCACGGCCTGCGAGGCGCGCGTGTCGCCGAGGTCTCCGAGAGCACGTGCGACTTCGCGACGAACGTCGGACACGGAGTCCTGCACCTTGCCCACCAGCGGCACCACGGCGCGTTTGTCTCCGATGCGGGCGAGTGCACGCACGATCGCGATGCGCACGGGCACGGCCTGATCATCGAGCTTGCCCAGCAACGCGGGGACGGCCTCCGGCGAGCTCGACATGGCGAGGGCCTCCGCCGCGGCGCTGCGCACGAGCGGCTCGTTGTCTCCGAGAGCGCGTGCGATCTGGGGGACGACGCGGTCGTCGGGCATCGCGCGGGCGACGTCACACGCCTTCTGCCGCAGCCGCGTCTCGCGATCTCCGAGCCACGGAATCACGGCCTGCGTCGCGTCTCGCACGTTCAAGCGAATGGCCGCATCTGCCGCCGCGATGCGCACCTCGAGATCGGGATCGGTGAGAGCCTTGAGCACCAACGGAGCCGCGCGCACTTCGCCGAGTGTTGCCAGCTCTACAGCGGCAGCGCGCCTCGTGCCTGGGTCCGTGGAGGAGAGGTTCTTCTCGATTCGCTCGGGCACGTCCGGCCACGTCAGCGCCTGTGCGGAGCCCGCGAGACCGACCGCAAAAGCCAACGACCAACCGAGTACGACGCGACGCATTTCGCCGTCGAACGTACCACACCGCGGAGTGTGTAGTAATGACGGCTGGTGCTCGCGGACAGGCTCTTTCGCAAGTGGGACGACGCGTGGGTCGTTCATGTGGACGAGCACCTCGTCGTGATCGACAAGCCCGCGGGAGTCTCGTCTCAGTCCGCGGATCCCGAGCTGCCGGACGACGTCCCTCATCGCGTCGCCTCTTGGCTCGCGTCGCGCGGCGAGCCCTCGAAGCTCGGCGTTCACCAGCGGCTCGATCGCGAGACGAGCGGCGTCATGGTCTTGTCGCGCACCAAGGAGGCAAGCGCGGCGCTCGCCAAACAGTTCGAGGGGCGCGACGTCGAGAAGAAGTACGTCGCGTGCGTCGTGGGGTGGACGCGCGCGCAAGCCATCCTCGAGGAGGTGCTCGCTCCCGGAGACGACGGCCGAATGGTCGTCACCTCACGCAACGATCGGCGGGGCAAGCCCGCCCGAACGCGCGTACGACTGCTGGAGCGCGTCAGCGATCGCCAGAAGGTCGAGCTCGTACTGGAGACCGGCAGGACACATCAAGCGCGCGTGCAGCTCGCGCACGCCCGCGCGGCCATCGCGGGAGACCCGCTTTACGGCTCAGTGCACGCGCCGCGCTTGATGCTGCACGCGAGCGCGCTCACGCTCACGCACCCGAGCGGCAAGCGCGTGACGTATCAAGCACCGACACCGCGCGAGCTGACATCGTTCATGAAAGACGGCGATCGCGGCGAGCGCCTCTACGACGACGCGAGCGCGTTGGACCGCGCGCTCGAGCGAGCCGCGCACGCGCGATTCGGCCTGTTTGGCTCGAAAGAGGGCGTCCGCCGGACGACCGCGTTCAGACTCGTGAACGAAGACGGAGACGGTCTGCCTGGCCTCGCCGTGGACGTCTACGACGAGTGGCTCGTCGCCCAGCTGTACGGAGATCGCCCTTGGCGGCAGCGCGCTCTCGACGCGCTCGGCCGCACGGGAGCGCGTGGCGTCTACTTGAAGGTGCGACCCAAGCAAGCGAACACGCTCGCGGACACTCGCACCGAGGACCTCGCGCCGAAGCTCCCCGTGATCGGCGAGCCCGCGCCCGATCCGCTGCCGATGCTGGAGGAGGGAGCCCCGTATCTCGTGAGCCTCGGCGACGGGCTCTCCACCGGCATCTTCCTGGACCAGCGCTCGAATCGACGACGCGTGCGTGGCATGGCAGAGGGCAAGAGGGTGTTGAACCTGTTCGCGTACACGGCAGGCTTCACCGCGGCCGCGGCGCTGGGTGGCGCGCGCGCGACAGTGACCGTCGATGCATCGATGGCGGCGCTCGAGCGGGGCAGGGCGAACCTCGCGCATGCGGGCATCCCGCTCGATCCTAAGAGGCACGCGTTCGTCGCGGACGACGCGTTCGCATGGCTCGCGCGCGCGGCGAAGAAGGGTGAGCGCTTCGACTTGGTCATCCTCGATCCGCCGAGCTACTCGGTGAGCAAATCTCGTCGCTTCGTCGCAGAGAGTGACTACGCGGATCTCGCCGCGCTCGCGCTCTCCGTCATGAACGATCGGGCCGTGCTTTTGGCGTGCACGAACCACCGCGGCATCCGCGCCGCCAAGTTCCGTCGCCTGATGTTCGACGCGCTTCGAACGGCAGGCCGAGAAGCTTCACAGGTCAAGGATCTACCCCCACCGCACGACTATCCGGCAGCGCTGGGCTTCGAGCCCCACCTGAAGAGCGTCTGGGTCACCCTGCGCTGATCTCCGGTAAACGTGCCCGTGCCCGATTCCAAAACGCGACTGTAAGGCGAACCAGCCCAGCGCGTTCAAGCACCATCGGAGGCAACGATGGGTACGCGAATCTGGCTGTTTCTAGTGATCTTGTCGATCTTGGTGGGCTGCGGCGGAGGAGGCTCGTTTCCGCAGTCCAAGTCGAGCACACCGAGTTCGGGCGGCGACTACGCACCTCGTGCGGAGTCGCGTGCGACGACCGCGTCGGCGGACTACTCACCCGCCGCGCCCGTATCGACTCAAGGGTCGGGCGCGTTCGGCAACTTCCATCCCGAGTCGAACGGAGACGGCGTCGCGCAGAGTCAACCCGAGGTCCGCGATCGGCCCGGTCTCGGGACGCAGTGGGGTGAGTCGCGCGAGTCTCGCGTTCACGACGTCACGTTCCTCCGCTCGGACAACGACCGGCCCTTCGCTGTCGCCGCGCTCCACTACAACGATCTCGCCGGCGTGCAGCAGCTCGCCGCGTTCCACGACTCGCGCACCGGACACTTCCGCGAGGTCCCGACGGGCGGCGGCGCGATCAGCATCTCGATACGCGACGCGAACGGCAACCCGCTCGAGGCGCTGAAGACCAGCGACCGCACCTACGTCATCGGCCAAGAGAACGAGCGCTACACCATCGTCATGTCCAACCACACCAATCACCGCTTCGAGGCCGTCGCGACGGTGGACGGGCTCGACGTGGTCAGCGGGCAGCTCGGCAACCTCTCCACTCGCGGCTACGTGCTCGCCCCGTTCGCCACGCTCGAGATCGACGGCTTTCGCCAGAGCCGCGATGCGGTGGCGGCGTTCCGCTTCTCTCGCGTCTCGGACTCGTATGCCGCGCAGACGAGCGGCGATCGTAACGTCGGCATCATCGGCGTCGCGTTCTTCTCCGAGCGCGGCGACTCCTTCGAGCCCCTTGACCAGAACGACGTCGAGCGGCGCGACACCGCCTCTCCGTTCCCCGCCGATCCCCGCTTCGCGCATCCCCCACGCTGAATCGGATTTCTCGTGATGACCGCGCCCGGCGACTCGAATGTCGTCGGGCGTCTCTCTTTAGCCGTATACTCCGCACGTGCGCTGCTCATTCTTCGCGTGCGTGCTCCTTGCGTGTGGCGGCGATGACGACGTAGCGAAGCCGCAGACCGACGCGAGCCTCCCCGACACGAGCCTTCCAGACACCTCGCTGGTGCCCGACACCTCCGACGCGTACGTGGATGCGGGTCCCGAGAAGGTCGTCTGGGCACACACCGCGAGCAAGCTCTTCCGCTTCGATCCCGACTCTCGCGCGCTCACTCTCGTGGGAACGTTCTCGTGCGCGGCAGACCTCGTGCTCAACATCGCGGTCAACGCCGATCAGCAGATCTACGGCGTGACGTCGCAAGGTCTCGTCACGATCGACCGCAAGACCGCCGCGTGCTTTCCGATCGCTTCGGGCGTCTATCCACACGCGCTCGCGTTCGTCCCGAAGGGCACCTTCGACCCCGACAAGGAGACGCTCGTCGGTTACCGCTTCGCGCAGTACGTCCGCATCAACGAGACCACGGGCGAGCAGACACCCGTCGGGTCGATGAACCCCAACATCACGAATCTGTACTTCTCCGTCTCGGGTGATCTGTTCGCGCTGGGTGACGGCCATTTGTTCGTGACGGTCACCAACGGCAGCAAAGGCGACCAGATCGTGGAGGCCAATCCGAAATCGGGAAAGGTCCTCAGCGTCGTCGGAGACACCAACGCGCTCTCGCTCCTGGGCTTCGCGCAGTGGGCGGGAACCGGCTATGCCTTCGGCGCAGACGGTCATGCGTACGCAGTCGATCTCAAAGACGCCGGACTGTCCCAAGTCTACCCACCGCTCGATGGCGGCGCAGACGCAGAGATGCTCTCGTTCACGGGCGCAGGCGTCACCACAAGGGCGCCGATCAGCATCGATCCGTGACCGACTAGCGATTAGCGACTAGCGATTAGCGATCGTCACTTGAGTCGAACGGTAGCGCCCCACCAGTGGTGGCCTGCGCCGCTCACGGAGTGGATGACGTACGGCGCGACGGCTTGGCTCGGGGTGCCGTTGAGCTTGATCGTGAGCTTCGCCGTCTGGTTCGCGTTGATGGTGGTCTTGTCGAACGAGAAGGAGAGCGTCCCGTTCTCGCCGATGCGACCGCTGATGTCCTCGGCCGAGAGCGTCCAGTCTCCGGTCATGCCGTCCGAGTACGCCTCGACATTGAAGGTCATGCTCTCGCCGACTGCCAAGTAGACCTCTTGCTTGCCGGCCTCCGGGGCGACAGTGAAGTAGACCTCGCTCTTCGGTTGCGTGACGCACGGGTCGTGCCCGAGGCGCGCGCGCTTGTTCGACCACCCGCGCTGCACGTTGAACGTGCTCTCGACTATTTGAGTGAACTCCCACGGGTAGTCGCAGAGGTCGCCGTCCTCGTCGCCGAAGTACGACCACCCGTAGTCCTGCATCACGTATCCCCTGTCTTTTCCTGGGTGCGCGTCGGTGGCGGCCTCGATGAGCTCGTGGCTCGCGGCGAACGTCGTGTACGACTCACCCGAGCATCGCGGCTCGATGGCGTAGGCGGCCTCGACGGGTTTGCCGCCGCCCTTGGGCTTGAGGGTCGCCGAGTAGTGATAGGCGCCGAAGTTCGAGCACGAGGTGGACCCGCCGAACTTGATCGTGGTGCCACCGGGAAAATAGATTTGATAAATGGTTTGCTCGTCGGGCGGCGGGAAGTCGCCGCTGTCGATGTGGTCCTGGATGAACTGCACGACGGTGCTGCCGCTGCCGTTGTCCGTGTCCGTTAGGAGGGAAGGTGCGGGCGTGGTGATCACGACGTGACCGCCGCCGGTCCCGGGGCCGATGCACGGCGAGCCCTTCGGCATCACGCAGTACTCGCTCGTGGAGTCGCTCCACCAAGGTGTGCTCGTGATCGTGTCGCCGAAGGTCTGAAGTCGCGTGACGAGGGTCGCGTCGTCTTGTTGGAACGTGATGGTGACGACCTTGATCGAGGTGAGCAGGGCTCCGCCGAGATAGTCGATCCCGACGAAGCGCTCGTAAGGCTCGAGCGGCCGCAGCGACGCGTCGAAGCCCGCGTCGACGTACGCATCCGCAACGTCCACACCGAGCGCCGCGTCTGCTCCATCAACCGGAGAGGCGTCCGCGATGCCGCCATCGGGAAGAAGAGGCGCGGCGGCGTTGTCGTCGCCACCACAAGCGAACATCCAAACGGGCGCGAGCATCGAACAACAAAGCGCACGTCGTGTCATGAGCGGATTGTCCTCTCAGGATCGCGCGCACTCCAGACAATTGTCGTCGCCTTTGGCGAACGACGACAACTGAGCGGATTGGCTTCGCCAGCAACAACTCGTTAGAAACGACTCGGGTCGGAGGACGTGGTCTCGCCCTCGAGAGTCTCGAGGTGCACGCGCGGGCCCTTAAAACGTCGTCGAACGGCGATCGGGTATGCGGCGACGATCGTGACGCAAACGGCGAGCAACGCGAACCCGAAGTTGATGTTGGGTGGAAGCGCGAACACCACGACGACAGCGAGTGACCAGATCACGGCGAGCGCGGCGATCGGGATGCCGAGGGGCCCAAGGTGAAACGGACCGAGCTTGTGCCAACGACCGCGCACTCGCGCCACGAGTCCGAGCGCGATCGGCGTGCCGTACGAGACGTACAGCGCAGTCGTCGCCAGCGAGCTCACCGCCAAAAAAACGTTCGCTTGCCAGAAGAGCGCGACGACGAGCGCGGTGGGCGAGCACACGGCGAAGGCGACCGCGACGACGGGGGATTTGTGTCGAGTGCTCACGCGGCGAAGCGCAGTGGAGAAGGGGAGGCCACCGTCGCGAGAGAACGCGAACACCGTGCGCGAGAGGCTCGTGACCGACGAGAGGCCGCAGAACCACACCGACACCGCGCAACGGCTCAAGCTGCTGGCCGATGCCCAGCGCCTGGTGGCCGACGATGCGGTGGCCGCTTACCTCTACCAGCCCACCTGGATCACCG
>JAYVYD010000522.1:0-2700 GCA_043784605.1 Myxococcales bacterium
CGTGCGCAAGACGCGCTCGCCGCGGAGCATCGCACGCTCGACATGTGCGCCACCGTGCTCGAGTCGAACGACCAAGCGCACGCGTGCGACACCTGGTTGATCGCGTCGGCAACGCGGCGCGCGGACATCATCCAGCAGCTCGTCGACCTCGGCGTCGAAGACGCGCAAGCTCACCCCGAGCAGAGCGCGATCGCCTACCAAAACGCGACTCGCGAAGCGCACATCGTCGTCCGATGAACGGCCCTCGTATCGGCATCGCGCTGGGCGTTCTCTCGATGGCCGCGTGCATTTACACGCCTCCGAAGGTGGTCCGCCCCATGGCGACCAAGAGCCACGAGTCCACGTCGCTCCAGTTCTTCCCTCCGCCGCTCGCGCTCGCAGAAGCAGAGGACGCGATCGTTCGCATCGTCGGCCCGCAGACCTCGTGCTCGGGGACGCTCATCGCCGAAGACCTCGTGCTCACCGCGCACCACTGCGTCGTCAGGCTCGGTGAGCAGGGTTTTTCGGCCGAGTTCATCAAGCCCGAAGACGTCGTCGTCGAGCTCGGCGGCGACTACCTGCCGTGGGGCAACATCGCGGTGAGCGCAATCGTCGCGCCGCCTTGCGGAGAAGCCGGTGGAATCGGCGACGTCGCGATCTTGGTGCTCGCGCGCAAGCTGATCGGCATCACGCCCTACACGGTGCGGCTCGACGCGCCTCCGAAGGTCGGCGAGACGCTCGACCCCGCAGGTTTCGGCCGCTGCTCGACGAGCGCCAACGGCATCCATCGCGAGGTCAGAGAAGGCGGAAGTGTCACGAGCGTCTCGCCAGGCTTGATCGGCATGACCGCGTCCGTGTGTCCGGGAGACTCCGGCGGCCCGGTGTTCTCGCGTGGCTCACACGAGGTCGTCGGCGTGGTCAGCCTCAGCGCGATGGACGGCGACTCTCACACTCGCAACCCGTCGATCATGGCGCGCATCGACACGATGAGGCCCCTGTTCGCGCAGGCACGCCTGATCGCCGACGGCACTTCGAAGAACGAGTTGCCCCCGCTGTCGTGTCACTGACGAACGCGACGACAAGTGCGCTATGAGGGACACTCGACGATCGTTGAGGAGTCAGCCATGTGTGGAATCGTTGCGTACGTTGGTGACAAGCAGTGCACTTCGATGCTCGTCAAAGGGCTGCGACGCCTCGAGTATCGAGGCTACGACTCTGCCGGGCTCGCCATGCACGGAGGCCTCGGGATCGAGATCGTTCGCGCCGTTGGCAAGCTGAGCAACCTCGAAGAGGCGCTGAAGAAGCATCCGCTGCACGGCACCACGGGCATCGGGCACACGCGCTGGGCCACACACGGGCGTCCGACCGAGGTGAACGCGCACCCACACGTCTCCGGCGGAGTCGCCGTCGTGCACAACGGCATCATCGAGAACCACGTCGAGCTGCGCGCGCGTCTCGAGAAGAAGGGCGTCCGGTTCGTGAGCGACACGGACACGGAGATCGTCGCGCACTTGATCGAAGAGGCGCGCGCAGACAAGACGACCACGCTGGCCGCTGCCGTCCGTGCGGCTCTGCTCCAGGTGCGTGGCGCGTACGCGATCGCGGTGGTGGCAGATGACGCGCCGCACGAGATCGTCGTCGCGAAGAACGAGTCGCCAATCGTGCTCGGGCTCGGTGATGGCGAGACGTGGGCCGCGAGCGACATCCCCGCGATCCTGGAGCACACGCGTGACGTCGTCTTCCTCCTCGATGGCGAGATGGCCGTGCTCACCAAGGACGGCGCGCGCATCACCACCATCGTGGACGACGCACCCGTCACGCGTGCCCCCAAGCGCATCCTTTGGTCTGCCACTCAAGCAGAGAAGGGCGGCTACAAGCACTTCATGCTGAAGGAGATCTTCGAGCAGCCGCGCGCAGTGCAAGACACGCTGCTCGGCCGACTCGATCTCGCTGCGGGCGACGTGATGGCCGACGAGATGGGCGTCACGCCCGAGCTCGCAAAATCGATCAAGCGCGTCTACTTCGTCGCTTGCGGCACGAGCTCCCACTCGGCCATGGTGGGTCGGTACTTCGTCGAGCAGCTCGCGCGCGTCGAGTCTACGGTCGAGATCGGCAGTGAGGTGCGCTATCGCGAGCCGGTCTTCGGTGCGGGAGATCTCGTGGTCGCAGTGAGCCAGAGCGGCGAGACGCTCGATACGCTCGCGGCGCTGAAAGCCGCAAAAACAAGGGGCGCGCACGTGCTCGCGCTCGTCAACGTGCAAGGCAGCGCGATCCCTCGCCTGAGTGACGGCGGCCTCTACACGCACGCCGGACCGGAGATCGGCGTCGCGTCGACGAAGTGCTTCACGACACAGCTCGTCGCCGTCCTCATGCTCGCGGTCTACCTCGGCAAGCGACGAGGCACGCTCAGTGACGCGGAGGCCAAGCGCATCATCGACGCGCTCTGGGGCTCACCGCACCTGCTGCGTCAGGTGCTCGAGACCTCCGATCACGTGCGCACCATCGCCAAGAAATACTTCCACGCCCGTGACTTTCTGTTCCTCGGCCGTGGCACGGCGTTCCCCATCGCCCTCGAGGGTGCGCTCAAGCTCAAGGAGATCTCGTACATCCACGCGGAGGGCTACGCGGCCGGCGAGATGAAGCACGGCCCCATCGCGCTCATCGACGAGAACATGCCCGTGGTCGTGATTTGTCCGAAAGACACGCACTACGAGAAGACAC
>JAYVYD010000523.1:0-5218 GCA_043784605.1 Myxococcales bacterium
GGCCTGCTATCCGGCGCTTCGGCGCTTACCGGAACGGGACTCTCACCCGCTAGAGAAGTGCAGCTAGCGTCCGAGAGATCCGCCTCTCGCGAGGTTTCCTTCTCGTTCGCGTCACGACGCACCACGTGGAGAGTAGACAGCGCCATTATTATGGCATGGCTAGGTTCAGGGTGTTGGCGACTCTCGCGCTTGGAGTCGTGAGCGCTTGCGGAACCGGCACTGCCATCGATGCGCCGAACGCTGATACCGCGCCCGCATGCGGCCCGAAGCCCGTGTCCCTACCTTGGCTGCAACTCCCTTCGGGCACCAACATCGAGTGTCTCCGCTTCTGCGACGACGACGTCAGGCACGACTATCAGTGCGTCGCGGGCGCGTGGGTCTGCGGTCCTGGGCAGATCTCCATCAATGACTGTCCGTGCGGCGGTGGACTCGGTCCGGGGCAACCGACCCGGTGTAGCGCCTGCGACGGTGGTGGTACTGACAAGACGTGCGACGTCGCTGCGCATCAACTCGTGTGCCCCAGCGGGACCTACGATCCGAATACACCGACGCGGTGTGACGCGGGTGCGAAGGACTAGCACGCGCTATCGTCCCGACATGGCTACGTTCAGGGTGCTAAGTGGGCGGTCGTGATTCGGGATCACGAAAGGTGTTGCTGAATACAGGTCGACCATGGAGAGTTGGGTTGTCGAGACTCAACATCCAAGGAGACCCCGTGGCAACAAAGATACCTCGAAGCCTCTTCTGCCAATTGCTCGTGGACCTCGCCAAGCGCTTTTCCCACGCTTCGCGAATCCACCCCATCGTGGACAACTACCTCATCCACAAGAGTGCTCAAACCGAGCGCGCACTCCACGAATTGGGCGGGGCGCATCGTGCTCCACTTTCTGCCTCCCTATTGCCCAGACCACAATCGCATGGAGCGCGTCTGGCTCGACCTTCATGCCAACGTCACTCGCAATCATCGGTGCAAGACCCTCTTTGCCCTACTTAGCAATTGCCGCAAGTTCATCGACGCCTACCGATGGCGTCGCTCCGGTCCTACGCTTCTGCTCCAAGCCGCTGCCTGAAGTGTTCCCGAATCACGATCGGTGATTTAGCGCCGCTCACGCTTGGAATCATGATCGCGTGCGGAACGAGTACACCCGCGTCGTTCGACGGAGGTGGCGTCGATGCACACGGCGTCGATGCACACGCTCCCGATGCTGCATCGCTCTGCGGATCGAAGCCGGAGCTGCCGTGGTGGCAACCTAGCCCTGCCATCAGCGGCGGAATCGAGTGCGTGAGCTACTGCAACGACGACCGCTCGAGTCAATATCAATGCGTGAGCGGAAAATGGACCTGTGGCGCTGGGCAGATCCCCATCACCGACTGTCCCTGCGGCGGCGGTCTCGGACTTCAACCAACTGTCCCGTGCTTCGCGTGCGACGGTGGCAGCACGTACAGTATGTGCGACGTCGCAAAGCACGAGGTGCTCTGTCCTCTTGGAACGCGCGAGAGTCCGTGCGACGCGGGTACGAAGGACTAGTGACCGCCGTCTTTGCCGGCGCCCATCATTTCGTTGAAGAGCTTTTCGTCTTCGGTGAGAGGCTTGGGTGCGGGCGTTGCTGCGCCCGAGTCTTTGCCGGCGTTCATCATCTCGTTGTAGAGCTTCTCGTCCGCGGAGAGGCCTGAATCGGCGCCGGATCCTGCGTCGGCGCCTACGCCCATCATCTCGTTGAAGAGCCTCTGGTCCTCGCTCGACATCGCGTCTGTGCCCGCGTCGGGTACAGCGGGAGTGGCTGTCGAGACGGCGGGCGTCTTGTCGCTCAACGACTTGCATGACTTGTCAGCCGGCTCGAATCGGCACAGGCAGACGGAGGCTTCGTTGTACTGCTTGCACTCCTCTTCGGTGCACGGCTGCGGGTCGTTCGGATCCCCTTGTACGCACTCGAGCTTCCACGCGTCCGTGGGCGGGGCCTTCAGCTTCGCGGCCTTCGCGCGCGCGGCGGCGATGTCTCCGAGGATCATCACGTTGCTGATCTGCGGCACGTAGCTGATGATCAGCAGCGCAGCGAGGAGCACACCGACGAACGGCATGATCGGCCTATACAGGCTCACGGCGCTCCGGTTGAAGCGGAAGCTGGAGATGAACAGGTTCAAGCCGAGCGGCGGCGCGCAGTACGCGAGCTCCAGGTTGAGCAAGAAGATCATCGCCGTGTGGAACGGCCCGAGGTGGAAGCGCGCGGCGAACGGCAAGATCAAGGGCACGGCGACGAGGATGGCGCTGAAGCCCTCCATCAACATACCGAGCACCAGCAAGAAGATGTTCATCGCGATGAGGAACTCGGCCGGCGTGTCCACGCCTTGTGCCGTCATGAACGCCATGACCTTGCCGGGGATGTCCTCGTTGACGACGTAGTTGATGAGCGCGTTGGCCATCGAGAGGATCAAGATGACGGCGCCCGCGAGCGACATCGCGCTCTTGGCGATCTGCGGAATGTCCTTCTTGAAGGTGATGTCTTTGTAGAGGAACACCTCGATCAACACGACGTAGAGTGCGACGACGCCCGCGCACTCGTCGATCTGCAGGCCGGTCTTGATGCCGCCGATGAGGATCACGGGAACGCCGAGCTCCCACTTGAGCTCCCAGAGCGCGCGACCGACCTTGGCGATCTCGAACTTCGAGCGCGGGATCTTCTCCTTGATGCCCACGAACACCGCGTACGCGGCGAACATGAGGAGCACGAGAATTCCAGGCGCGATGACGGCCTTGAACGCGATGACGAAGTCCACGTTCGCGACGAGGCAGTAGATGATGAGCGGCAGCGAATACGGCAACAACAAGCCGAGCGAGCCGCCTGACGTGACGACGCCGAGTGAGAACTTCTCGGAGTAGCCCTCTTTGCGCAGCGCGGGATAGAGCAGGCCGCCGATCGCGATGATGGTGACGCCGCTGCCTCCGGTGAAGAGCGTGAAGATGGCGCTCGCGACGACGCACACGATCGCGAGGCCGCCGGGCATCCACCCGAAGAGCGCGGTGGAGGCACCCACGAGTCGCTCGGCGGTCTTCGACTCCGCAAGCACGTAGCCGACGAACGTGAAGAGCGGAATGGTGACGAGGATCGGCGAGCCCGCGAAGTGCTCGGTGAGCACGTTGGCGGCTATGCGATCGAGGTGACGCTGCGTCGGGTCTGGGTGCAGCAACCAGGCGAGCTCGCTGGCACCTCCCATGATCGCGAACAGCGGAGTGCCCAGCAATGCGAGCGCGACGATGCCGCCACCGATGAGCCCCGCGAGTGCGGAGACCGCGCTCACGATCGCGCCGATGCCGAGCGCCGCGCCGAGGCCGCCCTTGGGTATCTCTGTCGCCTTCGCGGTCATGACACCACCTCGGACTTATGGTGGCTCTCGATATCGGGATCACCGTGCACGGCGTCCGGATCGACTCGCACGAGGCCGAGCACCGCGAGCACGCAGCGCAGTAAGAAGCGGAGAGCGATCATGATGAGGCCGAACGGGAACACGAAGTCGAGATCGCGAATCAACAGGCCCTGCGTGTTTTCGCCAGTGCCAGGGACGTTGATCATGGGCAAGCGCGTGGCCTGCGGGTTGGACTCGTCCATGAGCTGTCCGTCGACGTCCGCCTGCGCGAAGTGCTCGCCCCAACTGCCGCCTTTCAGCCACTCGTTCCATTCGTTCGGCTTGAGGTAGTTGTTGTAGTCGTGCCCTCGGAGCACGACGCCGATCGTCTTGAAGTCGAGCGAGGTCTGTCGCCTGAACAAGAACAAGTCGGTGCCCACGCCCTTCTTGGCCTCCGCGAACTTGTCGGTGAAAGACTTGTCGCAGTCCTTCGTCGCGTCATTCGCGCACGGGACGACCGCGCGTATCTTGAAGCCCTCGATCGCGATGTGATCGAAGAAGCCGTACGCGCCGGACCCGCACACGAGCGCGGCGGTGACCCAGCCGAGGACCGCGACGGGGACGCGGAGCTTCGGCGTGAGGAAGCGCATCGCGACGTCGACGTTGATGTGCTTGCCCTGCCCCGTCGCGAGCGAGCCGCCGAGGAGCGCGAGCCACAACGTGAGACGCGTAGCGAGGCCACGCAGGCCGCCGAACAGCGTCAGCAAAGATGCGGTCTGCATCCAGTTGAGTAGGTTCGCGAAGTACTCACTGCCCGCGCTGGCGAACACGCGCCCGAGCCCGAGGCCCACGACGATGCCAATGCCAACCGCGATCGAGCGCTCGTTCTCCTTGCGGCCACGCGTCACGCGACGCGCGATCAGGCTGAAAATCACGGCGAGCGCGATGCATCGGTACACGAGGCCCGACACGTCCACCGGCACGGGATTGCCGTCGGCATCGAGCAGGCCCGGCTTGTAGTCCGCGCTCATGCCCTTCAACGACACCCAGATACAGAGCGCCGCGATCTCGGCGAACAATACGAACGTCGCGATTCGCGCCTCCAGGCAAGTCCACGCATTGTCGAAGCGCAACAGCGGATGGCGCGTGTCGATCTTCTCCTCCACCACTCTCCCGGAAAGGAGAGTGGCCGGGGATGAGTTCTCCGGCGGGTCTAACTCCTTCCCGGCTTCAGCCTCGGTCTTCGTCTCCACGTCGGACCTGTCGTCGTTGCTATCGACCATCGACGTCCACGGTACAAGAAAAGCCAGTTCAAGGGCTCCCAACAAAACTTCGGGCTACTTCCCGATTTGGCACGTCGCTCAGTCACCACTCTGCGGTGCGACATGAGACCCGCGCTATTCGCACTTCGCTAGCCAAGTTTGGTCGTGCAGGTTCGAAAGCCCGGTGCAGTGCAGTCGATCGACCGCGCTGCATTGTCGCAGTAGGCTAGACGCGTGCCTTCACAGTGGTCGGTGTAGGTCGTCCGTAAGTACTCGCGCTATCCCGTCCTGCAGGGTAACTGGCTGCTGTGATCGCCCCGACGAAGGAGCGATCGATGATGGATGAACGAGCGACGCAACTGCGACGCGAGCTAGTGGCGAGCGCGAGACGCACGGTTCGCTAAGCGCAGGGCTCAAGGCGCGGGCGATACGCTACATACGAGAGCAACGAGCGCTCGGGGCAAGCGCTCGGCCTACCCACGCAAACAATCCGTCGTTGGAGCGCGCGCACACCAACGATGCTCGAAGTAGAGATAGCCCCCGAGGCCACGGTCGCGCGGGGACTAGCGATCGTGACAAGCGGAGGCGAGCGTCTCGAGGGGCTGTCGCGTGAA
>JAYVYD010000524.1:0-17541 GCA_043784605.1 Myxococcales bacterium
AGACCGAACGTCATCGCGATCACGCGGCTCGTGCTGACGCCCATCAAGCGAGCGGCCTCTTCGTTCGCGCTGAGCGCGCGCATCGCTTTGCCGAACCACGTGCGCTTGATGATGAGCTCGAGCGCGACCATCACGAGCACGCTCACACAGAGAATCGCCGCGCGCGAGTACGACATCTCCGCGCTGCCGACGTGGAGCGTGCCCGTGCCGAAGAGCGGCGGGTAGGGCCTGAATTTGGCCGTGAACAGTAGCTGCGCGAGGTTCTGCAGCAACACCGAGACGCCGATCGCGGTCACCAGCGGCGTGATGCGCACGAGCGAGCCCTTGCCTCGCCCGCGTAGCGGTCGATACCCGACGCGCTCGATCACGACGCCCATCAGCGCGGCAGTGCACATGGCGACCAAGGTGCCGGCGAGGCCCGCGACGACCGGGTTGGTGCCGCCGTAGAGCGCGACGATCACGAAGAGCCCGACGTACGCGCTCATCATGAACACCTCGCTATGCGCGAAGTTGATCAGCTTGAGCACGCCGTAGACCATCGAGTACCCGAGCGCGACGAGCGCGATCATCGCCCCCTGGGCGAGACCGGTGACGAGCGCCGCTGCGATCTTGTCCATCGATCAGTTCGCAGTGGACAGCAGCTGCGTCGAGTAGGCGAACTTCTTGTTCTTCACCTGCACGACCACGATCGGCTTGTTCGCGTTGTGATTCTTGTCGATCGTCAGCGAGCCCGTCGC
The DNA here is from genome assembly GCA_043784605.1 of Myxococcales bacterium. Taxonomy (GTDB): domain Bacteria; phylum Myxococcota_A; class Polyangia; order Polyangiales; family Polyangiaceae; genus JANYHY01. The sequence goes on from JAYVYD010000524.1 coordinate 738, forward strand.
GCCAGAGAAGTTGGCGGTAGCCGCGAGCGCGACCTTGATGGCCTCGGGTGAGAGCTCGGTCGCGCGCCCCATCGCGTCGAAGAGCAGCGAGGCCGCGTCGTAGCCTTGCGCCGAGAGGCTCGACGGGTCGCGGTGGTACTTGGCCTTGAACGACGCGACGAACTTCTGCGAGTTCGGCCACGGCACGTCCGGCGCGTAGTGGTTGGTGAAGTACGCGCCCTCGAGCAGGTCGCCCGCGCCCTCGATCAAGTCCGAGGAGTCCCAGCCGTCGCCGCCGACGAACATGGATCCGGGCAGGTTCGTCGCCTTTGCCTGACGCGCGATGAGCACCATGTCGTTGTAGTAGACGGGCGTGAAGATGATGTCGGGGCTCTTGCCCTTGATCTCTTGCAGGTACGTCGTGAAGTTCGTCTCGCCCTTCTGGTAGCCCTTGTCGATCACGATCTTGCCGCCGAGCTTCTCGAAGCTCGCCTTGAACGTGTTGGCGAGGCCGGACGAGTACGTGTCTTGGGCGACGTAGAAGAGCGCGACGCTGTTCTTCTTCAGCGTGTCGTGCACGAAGCGCGCGGCGACGTCGCCTTGCTGATCGTCCGTGAAACACACGCGGAACACGTACTCCTTCAAGATGCCCGTCTTCGGATCGCGCGTGACCTCGGCGGCCGTCGACGATGGACTCACCATGGGCACGTGCTTCTTGTTGCAGACGAGACCGCCGGCCATCGAGCGGCTGGAGGCGACCTCTCCGAGGATCGCGAGCGCGTTGTCGCGGTCGATCAGCTGCTGGACTTTGTTGGTCGCCTCTTGAGTGGTTGACTTATCATCTTCATAGAGGACCTTCACCTTCTTGCCCTTCACTCCGCCCGTGGCGTTGACCTCGTCGAGCGCGAGATCCACGCCGTCCCGCGTGTCTGTGCCGAACGTCGAGTCCGGGCCGGAGAGGGAGAGATAGGCGCCCACGACGGCCTCGTTGCTCGAGCTCTTGCAGCCTTGGCCGCACGCGAGCACACCCACTCCCATCGCCAACGCGAAACCCACGAAGCTACGACGATTCAGCATCCTTCTTGGCTCCCTCTGAAAACTCCCCGGCTCATAGCACGAGCGTGCGGGGCGTTGATCCTTCCGCCCCTATCGTCGGATTCCGTCTCGAGGCTATCTGCGCAGCGCGTCAGCGACTTTTTTGTGCGAAGCACGCTTGCTCTACCAATCAGCTCAAGCTAGGTAACCCGCCAACATGCGTACAATCCTCGCCTCCTCGATCTTCTTCGCCACCGTTGCCGCAGCCCTCGTCGCTTGCGGCGGCACCGACCCCATCGCGCCCGTTGACGGCGGCCCCACCGACGGCCCCGTCATCCCGAAAGATGGCGGCAAGTCCGACGGCGGCGGACCCGGCCCCGAAGGCGGACCTGTCGTTTGCGCAGACATCACCGGCACGGACTCGCTCGCCATCAGCGCGGTCTCCGGCCCCGGCGGCATTCCGCGGAACGCGATGGACAAGGGCAAGCCCGTGGACGGCGCTGGCGTGCGGATCGAGACGCTCGACGGCTCGGGTTGCCTCGACGGCACCACGGACTCAGCGGGTAAGTTTACCGGCAAAGTCAGCCTCGCGAAGGGCCCCTTCAACGTGACCATCGTCAAGGTCGGCTTCGGCATCGCTTCGGTCATGGGCGTCACCTCGGTGGCCGACCTCGCGAAGCTCGTTTGGCTTCCGCAGCCCCTCGTCACCAAGGACCTCAACATCCAGGGCGCCATCTCGGGCCTCAAAGACCCCGTGGCCAACAAGGTCCAGATCGACTCCGCCTGGTTCGCCACCGTCTTCTCGGGCGCCGGTCCGAAGAACTACCAGGCCAAGCACGTCTACGTCGCCGTCGACACCGTGCCGGTCAACCTCGCGGGCATCGAGATCGATCCTGCGAACAACGCGGTCCAGGGCGAGTGGATGCCCGACGTCGCGCGCGTCAACGGCCCGATGACGGCCGACATGACGTTCGACGTCAACGCTCAGCTGCCGAAGAAGTCGCTCATCACGATCAACCTCGCGGGGAGCGGTCAGCTCACCGGCCCGATGGTCAAGTACGTCGGTGACCTCACCGCCGCCAAGATTGCTTGGACCAACACCACCGTCGCGAAGTCTGTCGGTCTCAGTGCCGCGTACGTCGGCATCGCCATCCTCGGCAAGCCCACCGGCAGCGCGGCGCCCCTCAACGTCCAGTGGTTCGACCAAAAGTTGCAGCCGGACTACGCGAGCTGCTTCTTCACCGACCAAATGGGCAACGGCCTCAGCGTCAACGTGAAGGACTTCACGGACAAGGGCATGGTCACCGTGCCCGCGATCGCGAAGCTCGACGTCGGCGCGAACGCCGCAACCTTCGGCGACGTGAAGATCACGGCGGACGGCACGGGCGCCGACTTCATCGTCGCGAACATCACGACGCAGACCGACACCGTCTGGCGAATGTACTTCCCCGGCGTGAAGGTCACCGGCGCGCGGCTCCCCAACCTCCCCGCGAGCGTTCAGTTCGGGGATGTCAGCGGCGGCGCGAGCTTCTTCGTGGACGTCTCTGCGATCAAGACCCCCACGAAGCCGACGGATTGGTCTGAGGGTGTTGGCGGTGCGGTCTCTGATTGGGCGTATTCGTACAGCGCGCAGGTTACTCCCTGACCACGCCCTGACACTCGCTCACTCACTCGCATCGCCCGGCACGCCCCAAAGCGTGAGCGGGCGATGTCGTTTTGAGGGTCTTGCCGCTCTTGAAAACGTGGAACTCTTTTCGTATATTGTTTCGTTCCTCGATGAGCGAAATCAGCAAGCCTACGCAGCGTTTTGGTCGGACGAAAAAAGATCCGCGGATGGACAGCGTGCCTCCTCCTCCGCTGACTCCCCAGCGCTCCGTGCCGCCGTCGACGCGCTCACCCTCGGTAAGCCAGCGCATGAGTGAAGGCATGCTGCCGCGCGTCGCGGGTCGCAGAGCTGGTGCCTTTCCGGACGAGCCCAAGACCAGCCCGACGACACGTCTCGAAGATTTGCTCGCGCGTGAAAGGGCCGAGCGTGAGCAGGACGCAGATCGACTTGGCGAGCTCCTCGGTCGCGCGACGCGCGCCGAAGCAGAGCGACAGAAGCTCCTAGAGAGATTGGCGGACGTAGAGGCACGCCTCGCGGCTGCCGAGAGAGCACTCGCAGGCCAGGGTGCACCGGCGCGCCGCAAGCATGACTCGGTGCCTACGCTTGCGAGCGCGCGGGTGATGGCGGCCGAGCTCGCGCGAGTGCTCGAGCGTGTCCGCGACAGGAACAGCACGTCAGACCTGCCCGCACCCAAATCGATCCCGGCCCCGAAATCGTCCTCGAGGGGTTAGCGGCTTGCTCGAGCCCAAGTGAAGCGCAGCTCGCAAGACACGATCGTACGCACGCGGCTGGCCGACGAGATCGGCCGCATCACGAAGCACGCGCCGTTCACGGTCGCGCTCACGTACCCGTCAGCCTACGGCGCCGCGATGAGCTCGCTCGGATATCAGCGAATCTATCGGGCGATCATGGACGCCCCCGGTCTCGCGTGCGAACGCGTGGTCCTCGACGATGACGCCGAGAAGGACCTCGCCAAGCAAGGCGTTCCGCGCAGCTATGAGTCGGATCGCTTGCTCGCAGACTTCCCCGTCATCGCGGTGAGCGTCGCGTACGAGCTCGAGATCGGCGGTCTCGTCGCGATGCTCGACAGAGCCGAGATCCCCGTGTCGCGCCGCGTTCGTGATGGGCACTTCGTCCTCGCGGGCGGGCCGCTCACATTCTCCAACCCGCTGCCGCTCTCCGGGATCGCGGACGCGATCATCATCGGTGAAGGCGAGTCGCTCATCATCGATGCGCTCCGCGTGCTCGAGACGATCACGGACAAGTCCGCGCGATTGTCCGCGCTCGCGAAGCTCCCGCACGTGTTCGTTCCCGAGATCCACGGTGACGTGCTCCCCACGGTCGCCAAGGTCGACGACGACATGGTGCCCGCGTACAGCGCGATCACGACGCCTCACGCCGTGCTGTCGAACATGTTCTTGGTCGAGACGGAGCGCGGCTGCTCGCGCATGTGCACGTACTGCGTGATGCGACGCACGACGAACGGCGGCATGCGCCTCGCCTCGATGGAGCGCATCCTCGAGATCGTTCCGTCGTACGCCAAACGCGTGGGTTTGGTCGGCGCCGCCGTGAGCGACCACCCGCGCATCGTGGACATCGTCAACGCTCTCGCCGATCGTGGCTGCGAAGTAGGCCTCTCGTCGCTGCGTCCCGATCGCTTGAAGCACGAGTTCGTCGCCGCGCTCAAGCGCGCGGGTACGCGCACGCTCACGACCGCGATGGACGGACCTTCGGAGCGCTTGCGCGAGACGCTGGAGCGCAAGGCGAAAGAGAAGCACCTCATTCGATGCGCCGAGGTCGCCAAGGCGAACGGCATGGATCGATTGAAGCTGTACCTCATGATTGGCCTGCCTACCGAGACCGACGCGGACATCGACGAGTGCTCGCGCTTCACTACCGAGCTGTCGAAGGTGATCCCGATCTCGCTCGGCATCGCGCCTTTCTGCGCCAAGCGCAACACGCCGCTCGACGGTGAGCCCTTCGCCGGCGTGGACGTCGTCACGGATCGACTCAAGCGACTCAAGCGCGGACTCAAAGGGCGAGCGGACGTGCGCTCGACGAGCGCGAAGTGGGCGTGGGTGGAGTACGTGCTCGCGCAAGGGAGCGAGGCCGAGGGCATGGCCGTCGTCGACGCGGTTCGTGCAGGCGGCACGTTCGCGGCCTACAAACGGGCGTTCGCGGCGCTGTCCGAGCGCGAGGTTCGTCCGAAACGTCGTAGTCTGGCGATCGCGCGAGTTTGATCCGAATAGAGATCGCGGGAACAGCACCGCAAGTGTGATGTCCTACGGGCATGCGAAGCCCTTGGCTGCTTTTGCCCGTCGCGCTCGTCGTTCTCTTTCCGTCCACCTCGGCGTCTGCTCCCGCCGATCCGGCAGCGCGGGGGCTTGATGCGTTCATCCATGCGGGCAACACCGCGCCGGCAGGAAGCCCGTTCGTCCTCGATCTCGAGGCGTTCGGATTCGGTACGGTGATCGAAGCAACACCACTTGCGGGCGCAACGATTGACCTGGCATGGGACCCGGAGCACCTCGGTAAGGGCGTGAGTTCGGCGCCGCCGACGCTCTCTGTGACGAGCGACGCGACGGGGCATGCGCACGTCTCGATACCCGTGCCCGTGGAAGGCACCGACGACGATCTCGTGCTGCTCGTGCATATGCGGCATGGGAGCCACGTGCGAGATCGAGAGCTCTCGGTCAAACGAACGTGGACGGAGAGCCTCGAGCTGCACGTCGCCGACCAGCGAGTCGTGCCGGGCGACGACGTCACCGCGTGGGCGACGGTGACGAACACGGCCACGGGCCAACCCATCCCGAACGCGGCGGTGAGAGTGTCGCTGCTGGAGGACTCCTACGCGCGCACCGTGGTCCACACGAGCACGGACGCCGCCGGCGCGGTCATGGTGAACGTCCCCGTTCCCCCAATTGACGATCCGCAAATCGACTGGGTGCTCTCGGCAGAGCTCGATCGTGCAGAGCGAGGCGCTCACTTTGACATCCCGCTCACGCTGCGTGACGAGACTCCAGGCACTCCCTGGCTGGATTCCCGTTTCGACGCGACCGACGTCGACACGGGAGGAAAGGCCGCGTTCACGCTGCGGCTGCGGGACGGCTCGTGGGAGCCGATGGCGTCGCAAGCGCTTCGCTACTGGGCCGGGCCGACCGGCACGACCGCGCCCGCCACCGACGCCGCGTGGCTCGCGGGATCGACGCTCGCGTCGACGGACGGCTCGGGTGAGGTGCACGGATCCATCGACGCGCCCAAGCTCGTGCGCGGCGGAAGCTCGTCGCTCACGATCGTCGCGAAGGCCACGATCGAGGGGACGCCGCTCGAGGCGACCGGGCAGGTGCACGTCGGCGCGCCTGTCGAAACGGTGAAGCTGATTGCCGAAGCGGTCTCGCTCGTGCCCGGTCTCGAGCAGCGCCTGTTGCTTCGCGTCCTCGATGCGCATGACCGCGGCATCTCGGGAGAGTTCGAGGTGACCGGAGACGGGCTCGCGGTGACCGTGAAGACCGACGCGAACGGCGAGGCCGAGCTGTCGTGGAAGGCGCCCGTCGGAGTCGGCGCCTCCCGAAATGTCGGGCCTTGCGCGGGCGGTGTCGCCGCGGCGGTGAGTGTTCGCGGCAAGGGCGTGATCGCCGGCCTCGAGAAGCGCACGGACCCGTTCTCTCTGTGCGTGAGGGTCGATCGTGAGGCGAGCTCGATCGTCCGACTCGATCGCACGGTAGTTCACGTCGGCGAGAAAGTTCACATCAGCGTGGTGAGCGACAAGCCTGGCAAAGAGCCGATCAGCGTCGTCTTCACGCAAGGACAGGGAAAGGCGACCTACGCGTCCGCGAGTGCGTGGATCGATCCGAGCTTGGGCGGAGATGTCGAGCTGCCCGAGGCAACCCCTGGTGTCTGGCAGCTCACCGTTGCTTCTCCGCGCGCTCACGAGAAGGCGGCAATAGCGTCGGGCGCGCTCCTCGTTCTCCCGCGCTCGCTGCCCAAATTGACGGCGACGCTAGCGCCCTCGTCGCGTCTCGCGCCTTCCGGCACCGCAGAGATCGACGCGACGATCACCGATGACACGGGCAAGCCGCTCACGGGCACGGTCGCTTCCGTCATGGTGGACCTCACGGGCGGAGGCTCGATGGATGGCATCGTTGCGCTCGACACACGCACGTCGCTCTGTCGCTCGCTCGAGATCTCTCCCGCTCGATGCGACGCAGTGCTGGCCGTTGCGCACGACGCCGATCCGACGCGACGCGCTGCGCTCGCCGAGAGCGTCGAGCGACCGACACTCCCCGTGCGTGATCCGAGTGGCTTTGCCAGCCAGGAGCTGGACGAGGCGTTCGCGGCGATGCTGCGATCGCTCGAGGGTGCTGTCTACGAGTCGAGCGCATCTCCAGATACACTGCGCGACGTTCGACGGAAGACCGCGAGCGGATGGGAGCTGAATCCCGAGCTGCTGACGCTCACCACCGCCGCGATGAGCGAGCCGCCGCGCACACCTGGAGGCGAGACACTCTCGCTCGGCGATCTGCTGACGATCGATCGACAGGTGACGTACGACATCGTGGCCAAGCGGGTCACCCGGCTCAAGCTCGTGCACTTGCTCGCCGCCGTTCGCCAGCAGAAGCACGACCGGAGCCTCGACGATCTCGACCCGATTTGGAACGACCCCAACGCGCTCTTGCGGCGCATGGTCGGGAGCGGCGAGCTCGCCCCCGCAGCGCTGCTCGACCCTTGGGGCGGAACGTTGGCGTTCACCAAGGCCGCGCGACAAGGGCACCCGTTGCTCGACGTCGTCCCCGGCTGGCAGCTGCGCTCTAGAGGACCCAACGGCGTGCTCGGCGACGGTGACGACCTCACCGACCCTTTCGCGCGCGTCCTTGCGGCAGGAACCCCCTACGCACGTGCGCTTGGCGAAGACAAAATCGTGGACAGCAAGTGGGACATGGAAGTGAGCGAACCGAGCGTGGAGGCTTGGAATAGGCTGCTCGAGCAGCTCACGGGAATGTCGCTCGGCGGTACCGGCGAAGGAGGAGGAGGAGGCTTCGGCAGCGGGCACGGTCGCTTGGGGGGTCACACGGCCAAGGCCCCGACCTTTCGCAGCGGTGAGGCGTTCAGCGATCGAAGGCCCGCGCTCTGGACCGCGCCCGTGCGCACGGACGCGCAGGGCCACGTTCACCTCTCCATCAAGCTCGACGCGATCGAGACGACGTGGGGCGTGGGGCTCGTCGCACTCGCGGATCATGCGCCGCCGTCCACGGCGATCGTGAAGCTGCCCGTCGCCCTTCCGATCTCCGCGCGCGTCGATGTCTCGTCGCGATGGGTGGAAGGCGACGAGGTCGCCGTGAGACTCACGCTGCGCAATCGAACGCAGACGGCGACGCATGCCAAGCTCGCGCTCACGGCCGGTGGCGTAGCGACGCTGTCTGATCCCAAGGAGGCGTCGCTAGACGTAGAGCTCCCGGCCGCGGGCGCTACGGTCGTAAGCGTCAATGTGAAGGCGAATCAAGCCGGCCTTGCTCGACTGTCCGCCACGATCACGGCGAACGGTGTTGTAAAAGACACGCTGACCGAATCGTGGGACGTGCGCTCCGCGAGCGAGCGTCAGACACGCGTGCAGAGTACATGGGTGACAGGCGAAGACACCTTGGAGGTCACTCCGCTCGCGGGAGAATCGCTCGCCGGCGTGCCGCAGCTCACCATCGAGCGAGGCTTTGGCTCAGCGCTTTTTGACGCGCTTTCTTCACTCGACCCAGACGCCGTGCGGGGCGCGGGTGCGCTGTCTGCGTCTCTCGAGGTGTCTGCGCGCGTGAAGCGATGGGCCGAGCCCCAAGCAGATCGCGCGGCGCTCGTGGCTCGTGCGAGAGACTTTCAGGGAAGGGCCGCGGCACGCTTGCGGCGGGCGACGTCGAGCCCGCCGACTGTAGCGATGCTCACGCTCTACGCGCCAGCAACGACCGAGCGCGAGGCCCCTGCAGACGCGTGTCCAAGGGCGGACGTGTCGCGCGACGACGTGGGAATGCTCGAGGCGGAGCCGCCGCTGCACGCGGGGAGCAGCTTGCCGTGTTGGGACACGTTCGTCACCGACGTGCTTGGGGCGGCGAAGACGTCGAACGATCCTGCGCGACTCGCGGCGGCGGTACTCGCGTTCGGAGAGCGTCCGCACCGCGCGTCGCTGCTCTCCGGCGCGGCGAGCTCACTCCGAGATCTCGTGTCGCTGCGCGCGGACGGTTCCATCAACCTCGCGAGCAAGCAGCGACGCGATCGCGTGCTCGTCTACGCCGCGCTCGTCCGAGCCGCCGAGCTCGGTGTCGTGCTCCCTGCGAGCGAGGAGCGCTTGCTCGGTTGGCTCTCGATCGATCGCGACGCGCACGGTGGGTACGGGTCACCTCGGGCGACGCGCGCGGTCGTTCGCGCTCTGCTCGGCTCGCGGTTGGGCGTGGCGCAGGCCTCGCGCGCGAAGGTGACGATCGGTGATCGAACGATCGACGTTGCCGTTCCGGCGCAGGGGCGCGTGGTGGTGCCGCTCCTTGCCAGCACGACGCACGTCGTCGTGAGCACGCAGGGAGCGCCTTTTTTGGCTCGATTCGAGCGCCCGCTGGCCCGATCGTTCTTGCATCCTCCCGACGTGTCCGCGTCTCCGCTGCACCTCGATGTGCCGTGGCCTACCTCGATCGTCGCGAACCAAGTCGTAACGCTCCACGTGACCGCACGCAGCGCGGACCCCGCGAGCGCGATCATCCGCATCCCGCTGCCCGCCGGTGCCACGCTCGCCACGTGGGGCTCGGACGTGCGTCAGATCCAAGGCATGCTCATCATCTCGGCACACCTCGGCACCTCGGACTCGGCGTGGGACATCCCGCTGCGCTTTCGGCTTCGCGGTCACATGACCGCCGCAGAGTCGCGCGCAACGACCGATGACGACGAGCCCACCATCGCGCCAAGCGCGCAGCCAATCGTTCGCTGATCGGCGCGCTAGTCCTCAACGACCAAGAGAAGCCCGCAACGCAGCCTTTGTCTCCTTTGCGCGCGCGCTTTCTCGTAGACTCCGCCCCTCGCATGAGCGTCGCGCGGTGCATGAGGATCCTCGCTGTGACGGCCGCGCTCGCTGCGGGCTTGGGTGCGCGACAGGCGAGCGCCGCCAATGATCCTCGACTCAAGTGGGAGACCCTCGAGACGGCGCACTTCCGCGTCAACTACTACTCGGGCGAGCGCGAGATCGCCGAGCGCATCGTCGATCACGCGGAGGCGATCTACGCGCGCATGGTCCCCGCGATCGGCTGGCCGCCGAGCCAGCGCGTGGAGATCTCGATCACCGATCAGACGGACAGCGCCAACGCGTTCGCGACCGCGCTGCCCTACGACTCGATCCGCTTCTTCTCGACGGCGCCCGACGATCTCTCTCCGCTCGGCGACGTCGACGACTGGTACGAGGAGCTCGTCACTCACGAGTTCACGCACGTGCTGCACACCGATCACATCCGCGGCATCCCCGCCATCGTGAACATGATCCTCGGCAAGACGTTCGCGCCGAACCAAGTGCAGCCGCGCTGGCTGCTCGAAGGGCTCGCGGTCTACGAGGAGACGACGCGCACGAGCGGCGGTCGACTTCGCTCGTCCATCTGGAACATGTTCATGCGCGCGGACGTGCTCGAGGACAACTTCGCGCCGCTCGACGTGTTCACCGGCAGCGTGCGCCGCTGGCCGCAAGGCAACCTCTGGTACCTCTACGGCTCGTTCTTCATGAAGTGGATCGCCGAGACGTACGGCGAGGATGCGATCCGCGCGATGATCGACGACTACTCGTATCAATTGATTCCGTACGCCGTGAACCGCTCGATTCGTCGAGCGACGGGCCGAACGTTCGAGGACATGTACCCAGCGTGGCAAGCGACGTTGAAGCGTGACTTCGGCGCGCAGGCCGACGCGATCAAGGCGCGCGGGTTGATCGAGGGCAAGCGACTCACGTTCGGTGGGCAGAGCGCCGAGAGCCCGCGCTTCATCCCGAAGAGCGCGTGGGACGGCGCGGCGGGTGATCTGCTGTATTTCAGGGACGATGGTCACTCCACGGGTGGTCTCTATCGCGTACCGCTCGTGCGTGATCCGAGCGGGGCCATCAAAGAAGCGCGCGAGCAAGATCGAGAGCTCGTCATCCGCACGAACGGCAACAGCTCCGCGAGCTTCTTGCCGGACGGCTCGGTGCTCTTCAACTCGACCGACATCTTCAACAACCTGTTCGCGTTCGACGATCTCTTCACGCTCCCGAGCAAGGCGCGAAGCGAGGTGGGGCTCGACGGCTCGCGCACCCGCCTGACCGAAGGCTTTCGGGCGACCGGGCCGGACGTCTCGCCCGACGGTCGTCGCGTCGTGTTCGTCTCCAACACGCGAGGCACGACGTACCTGCAGCTCGCCGACCTCGGAGACGGCAAGCTCGAGAATGTTCACGCGCTCGCGCAGAGTGAGCGCTTCGATCAGGCGTTCACACCGCGGTGGTCGCCCGACAACCGTCACGTCGCATACTCGGTGTGGAAGCACGGCGGCTTTCGCGACATACGCATCGTGGACACGCAAGACGGCTCGTTCACCGAGGTGACGCACGACCGCGCGATCGACGGCGACCCTTGTTTCTCGCCAGATGGCGCACGGCTCTACTTCCACTCGGATCGCACCGGCGTGATGAACGTCTACGCGTACGACCTCGTTGGCAAAGACCTCTGGCAGGTCACCAACGTGCTCAACGGCGCGATGCAACCCGCGATCTCCGCCGATGGAAAGACGCTCGTGTACACGGGCTACACGCACGGCGGCTTCGACATGTTCGGCATGGCGATCGACAAAGCGCGCTTCTTGCCGGCGTTGCCGTACGTCGACACGCGACCGCCCCCGCAAGGCGAGCCGCCGCATCAGTCCTCCGTCACGCGTGACTACAACCCGTGGAACACGCTCGCGCCGCGTCGCTATGCGATCAACACGGCGCCGGGAAACTACGGTCAAGCCTTCACGTTCAGCGTGGCCGCCTCCGACATCGCCGCGCACCACGCGATCTCCGGCACGCTCACGGTGGAGACGGGTCGGCCCGAGCTGCAGTTCGACTTCGGCTACACGAACGGCCGCTTGCCCTTCGACTGGACGACCCACGTCTACCGCGCGATCGCGCCCGGCGGGAGCTACGTGATCGGCGGCTACAAGCCCGAGTACGTGCAAGAGACGATAGGCCTGGAGACCGGCATCAGCTATGCGCTTCCGCGCGCGTTCGACGGACAGAACGTCTCTGTGGCGACGAACATCTCGCGCAACGTCTCCAACTTGCCCGTGCAGGCGAGCAAGCTCGACCCCTACGAGACGCCGCGCATTCCGCAGACGACGGTCGCCACGCTCGCGCGCCTCGGGTGGTCGTACTCCAACGCGCAGCGCTTCTTGTGGAGCACCGGACCCGAGAAGGGCTTCAGCGCGAGCGCGAATCTCGACGTCACGCACCCAGCGATCGGCAGCGACTACCGCGGCTTCCGCACGCAAGCAGCGGTCGCGGGCTACTTGCTGATGCCGTGGCTGAAGCATCACACCGTCGCGTTTCACGTCGGCGCGGGCACGAGCGGCGGCTCATTTCCCGGCTCGCCATTTTACGTGGGTGGCTTCTTGGACGTGCCGTTCAGCAGGACTCTGCAGACGCTGCTCCAACAGGGCGCGTTCATCCAACAAGGCAGCGTGCAGCTGCGTGGCTACCCAGTCGCGGTGGAGGTCGGTCATAGCTTCGCGCTCTTCAACGCGGAGTATCGCTTCCCCATCTTCAACGTGGACCGCGGGCTGTCGACGCTGCCCATCATGTTCAATCGCTTGAGCGGCAACGTGTTCGTCGACTACGGCAGCGCGTTCGAGGACGCGTTCACGGCGAAGTTCAAGACCGGCGTGGGCGCCGAGCTGTGGGGAGACTTCACCGTCGGATACTTCGTCGGCTTCACGATGCGACTCGGTTATGCGCGTGGCCTCGCGAGTCAAGGCACGGACAAGGTCTACGTGCTCGCGGCCGTCCCCTATTAGTAGGACCACACGTCGCTACCGCCGAAAACTGGGCCAGACGCGTTTCGCCCCGTAGATTCGGCGCCATGCGCAGACTTCTATTGTCCTGGGTCCTCGTCGGATGTCTCAACCAGCCTACGAGCGGCGCGATGGTGCAGCAGACCGCGCAGGAAATGAACGTGAACACGCGCTTCGGCCGCCTCGAGCTCGCGGGAGAGAACGTCGCTCCGAACTATCGCGCGCGGTTCGCGGAGACGCGCAAGGACTGGGGCAATGCCGTCCGCGTCGCTGACACCGAGCTCGCGGGCTTGCAGATGAAGACCCCGCAAGAGGCACTCGTGATGGTGCGCGTCGCTTGGTACAAAGTGGACGAGGGAGACCTGCGCGGAACGACCATCAAGCAGGTCTGGCGCGACGAAAAAGGCCGATGGCTCCTCACGAGTGAAGAGCGTGGCCAGGGCGACCTCGGCTTGATGGGCGAGCACATCGAGATGCTCACGCCCGACGGCCCGCGCCAGCACGCGCAGTTTCCTACGGTGCGTCTCGGCGCGGACTGAAGCGAATCAGCTCGCGGCGGTAGCGGCGCTCTTCTTCTTCGGCTTCTTCGCCGCGGCGGAAACCTTGCCCTTGGCGGCCGCGACGCGCTTGATGCGAGCCTTCTTGGCGGTCTGGGCCTTGCGGCGCTTCATCTTCATCGAGTTACGGCGATCGAAATTTCCCATGGTTCTCTCAGGTCAGGCTGCGCCGACTGTCCGCGCGCCGGGCGGAAGATGCCGTCAGCGCCCGTGTCTCGTCAAGCTTGATCGGCCCAATGTGATAGGCGATAGGCGATAGGCGACGCGTCAGCCCGCGCTCTCGGCGACGGCGTCTTCGCGACTGCGGACTTCGAGGCGGTAGCGGCTGTTGATGGTCTCGATGTAGAAGACCTCACGGCCCGCGAGCCGAAGGACGCGCTTGACGGGAGTGGTGACGTACTCGTGCATTCCGTCGGGGAACTCAATCACCACGACAGAGCCTTTGCGAGGTGCACGCACCAACCGACCCGCGACGGCCCGCGAGCCTTTGCCGAGCTTGCGTAACACCACTTCCACAATCTCAATCTAGCATCGCCCAAGAGCACGTCTACAAGAGTCGTTGTAGCTCCAATGTGCGACACGTCCTCGTGGGGAGGGCTAGTGGGGCTCGTTCTGGAAGAGCTGAACGTCGTCGTTCTTGGCAGTCGGGCAGATTGGCTGGGGCTTGGAGTTTTCGCGCGCGCGAGCTAGTCGCCACGACGTGACTCGCTCAATCCTTCGACACGGCCACGCGCTTCATCGCGGCTCTCTGACGGGAACGGCCGGAGAGCACCTGCCTCAGGCGCGCCTGGGCTGCGTCGAAGTCGTGTGTGGCTCGATGTTCAGCGGCAAGACCGAGGAGCTGCTCCGCCGCATCAAGCGCGCCGAGCTCGCGAGGCTACCGGTCGTGCTCTTCAAGCCGAAGGTCGACAATCGCTACGACGAGGTGAAGGTCGTCACACACGAAGGCATAGGCGCGGACGCGGTGCCGGTGTCGAGCTCGCAGGAGCTCTTCGGCTTGGTCGGTCCGAATGTCGCGGTGGTCGGCGTGGACGAAGCGCAGTTCTTCGATGCAGAGATCGTCGACACCGTCTCCGCGCTCGCGGACCGCGGGATTCGCGTCATTTGCGCGGGCCTCGACCAAGACTATCTCGGCAAGCCGTTCGGCCCGATGCCGACACTCATGGCCATCGCAGAGTACGTGACGAAGCTGCACGCCGTGTGCACACGATGCGGCGCAGAGGCCTCGCGCTCGCAGCGCGTCGTCGCGAGCGAAGGACAGCTCTTCGTCGGAGGCGCGGCGGCCTACGAAGCGCGTTGCCGTCGTTGCTTCGTCAAGTACGAGCCGTAGGCTCTCATTTGGCGCGCTCTGCGATCGAGTCCGCGTTTGCGTCGTGCGCCCAAGCGCGCAACACCTCTCGCGCGAGCACGTTCGCCTTCAGGGTCCATTTCGGTCCGTTGATCACCAAGACGGCGATCGCCACCTGCGCTTGACCAGGCTGGGGTCGTGACGGCGCAAACCCCGTGAACCAAGAGTAGAGGTGCTGGCCGTCCGGATCGCTCAGCGTGCCGGTCTTCCCCGCGATGGCCATTCCCGGCAAAAAAGCCTTGCCGCGCGGGTCGTGAAACGCCTTGAACGACGTCCCTTCGCTGACGGTGTGCTCCATCATGGTCAACACTTGCGCCGCCGTCTCGCGCTTGATCGCGCGCCTCACGACGGACGGCTCCGACGCACCGATCACCGTCGCGCCCTTGCTGTCGGTGACGCTCTTGACCAACCATGGGCGAACCACGTCGCCCTCGCGCGCGATCGTCTCGCTGAGCATGACGGCCTCGAGCGGAGAGAGCGTCGTGTTCCAGAAGCCGGCCGCAGTGCGCGCGAAACCGAGCTTGTCCTCGGGTAGGACGATGCTGCTGGCCTCGTTCGGGACGTCGAACGCGATGGGCTCCCCGTATCCGAGCGCGCGCGCGGTGGAGTCGAGCGTGTGCGCGTCGAGGCGCTTGCTCGCGAGTCGCGCGAACACCGTGTTGGTGCTCTTGCCCATCGCATTGGCGAGGGTGGGGCACCATTTGTCGCGGAGCGGATCCTCGTCCAGATCGCCCAGCGTCACGCGTTGCTCGCCGCCGCCCGCGTAGCATTGCTTCGTGTCTGCCCCGAGGTCTGCGTGCTCGACGAGCGCGCTCGCCGTCACGATCTTGAAGACGCTCGCCGATGGCGCTTTGGCCTCGACCACGAGGTCTCGCGCGGCGCCAGACTCCACGTGGCTCGCGTACACGAGCACCGCGCCGGTCTTGCTGTCCATCACGACGACCGCCGCCTCGGGCAGCTTGTGCTGCGCCATGAGCGAGCTTGCCGTTCGCTGCAGTCGCGTGTCGAGCGTGAGGTGCGCCGTGTTTCCGTTCGGCAGAGACGTCGACGCGCCGTCGTCGCCGATCGCGAGGTGGACGACATCGAGGCCGCGGAGTGCCTGCTCGCGTGTTGGGGCCGCGGGCTCGTCGCGAACGACGGTCGGCGTCATCGCAGAGGGAGCGTCCACGCTGGCGGCGCTCTCGACGACGGACGCGACGTGCTGAAACGGCCGATGGCAGCGCGCCAGGCCCAAGCCCGCGCCGACCAGCAAGAGGCCGATTCCGACAGCAGCAGGCTTTCGCATCCAACGAGGGGATGACACACCGACTCGAAAGTGGGCAAACAAACGGCACGCTCCCGACGCGTCGCGGTATCTTCCGGCCATGCGTCCGACAACGCTCGTAGCCGCACCGTTGCTCCTGTTTTTCGGCGCGCCAGCGCTCGCGGCGAGCGAAGTGACCTTGGCCCCCAGCGAAGGTGTGGCGGCGATCACCGTGAAGGTGGATTCCGCTGCAGGGGTCGTTCGGTACAAGGTGGCGGACGGCGCGATCCAGTCGCTGCCCATCGCGCTCGCGGCTCCCTATGGCGAGGTGAAGGTCGAGACGATCGACATCGGGCAAGGCAAGCGGGCGCTCGTCGCGCGCATCGCTTCCGTCGATCGACCGATCGGCTTCGGCGCGATCTTCGTGGGCAAGCCCGACGCGCCGGTCGCGTGGTCGGGGCTGACAGGATATGTCATAGGGCAACCCGGCGGAATGACTGGCGAGCAGATCGACGTCATCCTTGGCGACGCCGCGCAATTCGTCGTCGTGGGCGCGATCGCCGAAGAGAACCGCATCTGCGGGCAAGACGCGACGCTGCTGTCTCCGCGCGTGCTCGACCCCGGCACGCTCACGCTCCGCTCTGCGAGCGTTCAACGCCTCCCCGCATCGCAGCTCGACGCGGCGCAGCCGGTGATCGCGAATGCGCTCGCGTCTGCAATCGATCCGCCGCTCGCGAAGCTCCTCGCGACGAGCGGTGCCAGCACGGCGATCGGGAGCCCCGGCGCGTTGGTCGATCGCGATCCGGCGACCACGTGGAGCGAAGGTCGATCCGGCGCGGGCCGCGGCGAGTTCGTCTCGTTCTCGAGCCCGGCGGAGGTGCCCATCGCGCGCCTGACGATCGCGGTCGCCCCCGCGGCACCTTCACCCACCGGCGCCGCGCCGCGCACGTTCTTCGTGGTCACCCGCGATCGAACGCTCAAGGTGACGATGCCCGAGGACGCGTGGTTGC
>JAYVYD010000525.1:0-6034 GCA_043784605.1 Myxococcales bacterium
GAGCGCGACGCCGCCGATGAACACGAAGAACATCCGGAGGTCGGTGAACGTGAACATGCCGTGGACCGCGTCGTAGCTCGTGAAGCCGATGCGAGAGAGCGAGAACCCAAGTGCACCTCCGAGTACGAGCGCGAGCAGCTTGCGCGTGAGACCTTCACCGATCATCGCGCCGACCGATCGAGCGCTAGCGAGACCAACGTGGCAACGCCGAAGAAACAGGCAGTCGCCGCGAGACTTCCAGGGCGCAAGCGTGCGCACCCGACGAGCCCATGACCGTTCGTGCAGCCGCCGCCCATGCGCGTGCCGAAGCCGAGCACGATCCACGAGAAGGCGCCGGAGCCGAACAAGTGCCGGTAGGTTTCGCCCATGTCGAGCGAGGGAGATTTGCCCGCGAGGACCGCCGTGAGCGCGCGGATCGACCGCCGAAAATTCCCCATCGGCAAGCGGGTCTCTGCCAAAGAACTTCGTGAACTGAGAATCGAGAGGGACGACTTCCATGGCGATTGGAACTACGTGGTCAAGCCGCGAGAGCTACGCTCTTGATCGGTCGACAAAGCGCTTCTTGGCCCTAGGTGTCCACCCAACCCGCGCTCGCGTGATCCCAAACGGTCACCGCGCCCTCATGCCACGCGACGAAGCGGACGTTGCCGTCTTGCGAGACGAGGATCGCGACCGCGCGGCGAAAGCGATGGCAGAATCGGTACGCCGATCGGTGTCGTGTGCCGACTCCAAGGACCGACTCCTCTTCCCAGCGCGTGCCTTCGACGTCTTTGGCGCGTCGAACCGAGTGCACGTCCGCTAGCGCGCCGATCTCCGCGCCGAACCCGAGCAGCTCGAAGCGTGTGGTCATGACCACCGCTCCGTCCACGTCCGCGAAGCCGGCGATCGTATGCGCCATCTCGAACATCGCCTCCTCCACGCGCGAGATCTCGGGGTCCGCGGCGGTCTCGTAGAACGACCAACCGACCGGCTCCACATGACCGCTGGCAGCGCCCGCTACGGCCACTGCGGCGAGCGCTCGCAAGATCAACGTGCGCGATCTGTGTCGAGGTTCCTCTTCGGCGAACTCGTACTTCATGCGCAGCAGGTTGGGATCCGTGCGCAACTCGCCGACGTCCTCTGCTTGGAGGAAGATGACCGCGCCGCCGTGATGCGCAGAGCGGATCGTGGCGATCATGCGCTTGACCATCTCCTGCGAGATGCGGCGTCCGAGCGTGGGATCGAGCACGGCCCACTTTTGGCTCGCGACCATGCTCTCACTTTGGTGGAGCGCGGCGATCTCGTCGCGATTGGTGATGAAGCGCTCCAGCAGCCACTTCGCGCCAAACACGTCCATCGACGGACCGCTCAGCTTGCCTCCGTGGAGCTCGCCTACGAGGTCGTCTCCACGCGCGACCGCGAGACGCCCCGCGCCGCTCGCGCGGATCACCAAGGCCTCGGTGAGCGCGACGGTGCCGGGTCCGCGACCTCCGTCCGCAGCTCGCAACCATCGGGGACCCGAGTGGAGCACGCCCCAAATCTCGAGCACGCCGCTCTCGCTCTGCCGCACTCCGATGAGCGAGCGGTGGTACTTGGCGGCGGGCGAGAGGCGGCGGAGCTCGTCTGGGTGAAACGCTCGCGGCGTGTCGAAGATCAACCGATGGATCCCATGCGGCGGACCCGCGTCGGGCGGGAACGCGTCGGGCGCGGCGAGCACCAGACGGAAGCTCACCGGACGCTCTTCGTCGCGGAGCAACGCCGCTTGATAGGCGACGCTCAACAGTTGCTCGAGCTGCAGTGGCGGAGGAAGCGCACCCCCCAGCACGGTCTGCGCGCCTTCGACGTGATCGAGGTCGCGCCAACGCTCGCGGACGAATGCGGCGAGGTCGGCCGGGTATGCGTACTCGCTCATGTCGGCTTTTTCATAGGCGAGCCACGCTCATGGCTCAACGGCTTCGCCCGCCGCGGTGATTCCGTGCGATGCTCCGACGCGATGCCCTACCGCGAGCTGCTCGGTCGCGTCGTGACGTTGCCGATCTTGCGCTTCGCAGGTCCTGGCGCGTTCTTGGCCGCAGATCCGAGCGAGCGGGGTGCGGGCGCGCCGACGATTTTGCTGCCAGGCGCCGAGGTGCCCGAGGGCGCCAAGGAAAGCCAGGAGCTCGACGTTTTCATCACGCTGGACTCCGAGGACCGCCCGCTCGCCACCGTCTTCATGCCCAAGCTGACGCTCGGCCAGGTCGCGTTCCTCCGCTGTACGTCGCTCGCACCGTTCGGAGCGTTCTTCGATTGGGGACTTCCGAAGGAGCTGCTCGTGCCGCACAAAGAGCAGACCCACGATCTGCTGATCGGAGACCGCCACCCCATCGGACTCTATGTCGATCACACGGGTCGCCTCGCCGGCACGATGCGCGTCACAGAGATGATGCGAGACAAGGGCGAGTTCAAAGAGGACGAGCGAGTGGACGGCGAGTGTTGGCGCAAAGACCCAGACATCGGCGTCTTCGTGATCGTCGAGAAGGCATTCGTCGGCTTGTTGCCCAGGAGCGAGCCTAACGCGCTCACGCGCGGAGAATCGGCCAGGTTTCGTGTCTCCAACGTGCTGCCAGACGGGCGCATCGAGCTATCGTTGCGGGGTCAAGCACACGAAGAGATCGAGAGCGACAGCAAGCGCGTGCTCGCAAGGTTGTCTGCGCCCGACGCGCCGCGCATGAGCGACAAGTCGAGCCCGGAGGAGATCCGAGAGACGTTCGGGTTGAGCAAGAAGGCGTGGAAGCGCGCCATTGGCCGCCTGTTGCGCGAGCGCGCAGTGACAATCGCCGATGACGGAATGATCTCCGTCTGCCCCTAAGACCGAGGGGCCGGCTTTTTCGCCACAGGCGGCAGTGGGGTCTGGCTCTCGCGGCGCTTTTTGAACTCTTCGTCCGTCGGACGTACGACGCCGATCGCGTCGAGGTCTCGGTCGTGCAGCGCGGCGGTGTGCTCCACCTCGTCTTGTCGCGCGCCGATGGCGGCACCGATGGCGGCTCCCATCGCTGCGCCCGCGGCCGCGCCGATCGGACCGGCGATCGCTCCGACGATACCGCCCGCCACCGCACCTGAAGCCGCGTCGATCAGCTCGGCCTCGAGGTGCGCGATTTTCTCGCTCTTCTTGATCTGCTCTTCGGGTGTTTTTTCGCGGCTCATACCCGCAAGATAGCACCGTGCATGCCATGCGCACCGTCCCGACGTTGGCCGCAAGGACCGTGATCTCGCCGCGCACATCTTGCGAGCCGACGAAGCGGATGCGTCAGGGGGCCGGGCTACCGTCGGCCTTCACTGCAAAGCGGAAGGCGAGATCGGGGCTGCCAGTGTTCATGTCGATCGCGTCGACTTGAATCGCCTTGTCCGGGCGCTGTGTGATGAGCCCGAAGCCGAACGCGCTGGCGTTGACGAGCGGCGCGCCGCCATTGCCGAAGAGCACCTCGTTCTGTGCTGGGCGCGAGTACGTGTGCTGGTGACCGACGATCAATAGCGTGAGCGGGTGCGTCGCCATGATCTGCTTGCTCGGCGTGACACCCGGCGCGGTGGTCGCGGTGTTGGACTCGTGCCTGATGACGAACGTGTAGGTGGTGCTCTGCGCGAGTGTCGTGTCGAGCCAATTCGCTTGCGTCGAGTCCCACGCGTTAGCGGCGACGAATACCAACTTCGCGGTCCACGAGGCGTCGATGGCGGCGACGTTGACCGAGTAGTACGGCTTGGTTTTCTGGATGGGGGCGAGCATCGTGTTGATGAACGCGGTGTAGTTGTTGGTGACGGTGCTCGCGCAGTTCGACGTGGTCGCACCCGTGCACTCGTGGTTGCCCATCGCGGGGAACTCGACGCCCGTGTACTTGCTTCGCGCCTGTGCGTAGAGCGCGAACTGCTTGGGCGCCTCGGCGCCGAACGACGACGAGAACTGATAGTCGCCCGTCGCCACGGCGAACGGCGGCATCGGGTTGAGCGCGTTGATGTCCGTGAAGATCTTGGTGATGACGGCGGTGGGGTATGCCTTCGTGTCGTCGATGACGGGCGGGCGGGTGTCGCCGATGATCGCGAAATAGAGCTTGGACTCCGTGCCGCCGTTGGAGTTGATGGTGGCTTGCACCGGTCCACCGGCATCGAACGGTGGTGGCGGAGCACCGCTGTCGGTCGCTCCCGGGGGCTTGTGCGGTGGTGGCGCAGTTCCGCAAGCCTCGTTGTTGGGAACGCATATACGAACGGGGTCGCCGGCGACGGAGCTCTCGCTCGTGCACGTCGTGCCGACGCCGCACTCGTTCCCGTTCGGGCAAGGCATTGCGCAGAAAATGTCGCCGCTGAACTGCGCGCAAGTCGATCCGTTGCAGTCGGTGTCGATCACGCATTGCTCGCAGAGGCCGGACGGTGAACCGCCGCCATCACCGCCAACGCTCGTGTTGTCACCCGAAAACTGCGTGGACCCGCTGCACGCGAACGCACCTAGCGTGAACGCGACCATGACCACCGGGACGATGTGACCTACACGAAACGAGACGATTGCCATCACTCGAACAATGTCGCGACGACCAAACGCTGATCACCCAAATCATGAAAATAAAAGTGCACTCTTGGTGGAGCTAACTCATCCAAACGACTAACTTCGTAGGTGTGCATGTAGGTGTACTTCGCTTCGTTCGACTCTTCGCTTCGTGTTCACCCTTCGGGCTCACGTGTCGCGTCCTCGGCTCGAGTCCTCGTCTGCATGGGCTTGGGGTTGCTCGGTTCGCGCTCGGTGCCTTCGTCGCTAGCGCCGGCGTGTTGTGCGCAGTCGTCGGTTGGGCAGACTCGACGGTCGCGGTGCACGTGGAGTACTCCGCCGCGCAGGGTTGCCCCGATGCGCTCGGCTTCGGAGAAGAGCTGCGCGCGCGCGCGAAGGTGCACTTCGTCGGAGAAAAAGACGCCACACACGGACTCGTCGTGCGCGTCATGCGGGTGGGCAAGCACTTCGTTGGCAGACTGGTCGTCCGCGATGGTACCGCCGAAGAGACAGAGCGACGCGTGAACGGCGACACGTGCGCCGAGGTCGTTTCGGGCCTCGCGTTGGTCTCGGCGTTCGCGTTCGGCTTCACTCCCACGACGGAGAGAGACGACGCACAGCCGCCGCCAGACGTCACGCCAGCAGACAGCGCGTCGCCAGCGCCGGCGAAGGATGCGGCCCCAGAACACGTGGTCCCGCTGCCCACCGCCGAGGTCATTGATGCATCAACCACCGCTCCACCGGCGCCTCAAAAGGCCTGGTCGCTCTACGCGGGCACCGACGCTCAGCTGATCTCGGACATTTCCCCAAACCTGACGTTCTCGAGCCCCGTCTATTTCCAGATCGCGCGATCGTTCGGAGGCAAGCTCGGGGTCGCGTTCCGCGTGCGCTTGTCGCGATCGAGCTCGACGGACACGGCTACGTTCACGCTCACGTCAGGTGCCTTGGACCTCTGCCCCGTGAGCTACTTCACATCGCCGATTCGCCTCGATCTTTGCGCGCGAGTCGTTGGCGGAGTGTTCAGCGCGGTCGGCGTCGGCGTCGCTCCGGCGCGAACGGCGAGCCGGCCGTGGGTGAGCGTCGGCCCGGTCGCCGACCTCGACCTCTACATGCTCGGCCCGATCTACACGCGCTTCGAGGTCGCGATGGACGTGCCGCTCGTGCGTGATCGTTTCTTCGTAGAGCCCAACAATACGGTCTTTACTGCGCCCGTCGTGGGCTGGACCGGCGCGTTGGGCGTGGGTGCGACGATTTGGTGATCAGCGTAGACGGGTGAGGACATTTCCACTCGCATCGCTATGATCCAGGTTGTGTCCATGAGCGCGAGCAGAGGGCCGGGAGGTTCTTCCCCGTCCCATCCTGCACTGCATGCGGAGGCCATTCAGGCCGCCGAGTCGGTGCGCCGCGCCACCTCCACCGCAGGCGGAACGCGGCTTCGCGCGATGGCGGACGCTCACTACGAGTTCATCTGGCGCTGGCTGCGTGGCCTCGGCGTCGCGTCCGCGTCGGTCGACGACGCGACGCAGCAGGTGTTCTGGATCGCCT
>JAYVYD010000526.1:0-42446 GCA_043784605.1 Myxococcales bacterium
TGACTCGAGCGAGCCAGCGCTGCAGTGCCGAGCGCCTCGCTCGCGCCTTTGGCGCAAGAACGCGAACGCGAGACCCAACGAGAGCGCGAGCGCGAGCGCGAGCGCGAGCGCATCTTTGTAGTTGAGCGACCACTGCGCTTCATCACCGCCGAGGACCGCGATCGGTCGAACGTCCTTGGGCAGTCCGAGCGTCACCGATGCGTGGCTGGTGGTGAGCGGGAACGTCGGACCCTCGAGCTCGAGCGATCCGCCGAAGGTGCCGGTGTCCACGTGATCGAGTGACTGCAGGCGCGCGTCGTGGGTGCCGATGCGTAGCGGGAGCGTGAGCTCGGGCGTGCCGTCTTTCAAGAGCAAGCTCACGCCCGTCGTGCCCGTGAGCCCCACGGACGCTGCCGCGGAGTGATCGCGAGCTAAACCCGAGCAGAAAGGCCGCGATCCTCGGTGGGTCGCGGCCTTGTTCTTTGGCTACGGAACGGTCAGCTGACCTTGCGGCGCAGCTTCAACAGCGTCAGTAGGTTCCACACGGCGAAGCCGAGGAACATCACGCAGAGGGCAACGATGCCGCGTGAGTCACTCGGGGTCTGCCCATCCACGAGCAGCCAAGCGTTCTGGGGTACTGGTTGACTCGTCAATGATTGCACTGAATCGGCGATGCCGCGGTGGCGTAGGCCGCCCTGCTCGAATGGGATCAGCCGACCCTCGAACTTGGTGCCAGGCACGTAGCGCGCGCTCTCTTCGCCGGCGGGAACGCGGATCTCGACCCAGACGTCGTTGCGGCCCGCGACGGGCGCGAGGCGATACGTGTCCGACTCGAACGGGTGCTCGTAACGCAGTGCGCCGACACCGCCGAGTCGAGCCTCACCTTGGACGAAAGAGTTCGCGCCGAAGCTCGCCGCGGCCGCGGTCTGCAAGTCGCCCAGCTCGATGGGAGTCGGCGACGCGAGTGAGTAGGCCGCGTCACGTGAGAGCGCGCCGACCATCGCCAACGACGCCGCCGCAACCACCGCCAAGAGCGCGGTCGTCGTTCGGCGTTCCTGCCGAGGGGGATCGGGCAATTCGAGCAGCTCAGGGTCGACCTTCTCCCTCTCGGAGTCGAGATCGAACTCGAACGTAGGCTGGGGCGCGTGTGCAGACACTGGAATTGCCTCGAGGATAACAGGTTTCTAGGCGAAACGCGGGCGGTCCAAGGCTACGACAGCAGCCAAACCAGCAGGTTCCCGAATTGTCGCCTCCTTCGGTGAATCACAACGCGTGTTGGGGGCTGTGTCCGCCGCCATGTGCTTGGGTTGTTGCTATAAGGTTTGCGAACTTTGGCCTCGCGGTTGTAGGCTTCGGTGGAAATGGCCGCCACCGTCACGTGCTCGTCCTGTGGTTTTACCAACGCCCCCGGCAGCACCCGCTGCGTCTCTTGCGGCTCGAAGATCGAAGTCGCCGCAAAGAATCAGCGAACCCGAGAGGAAGAGCTAGAGCGTCGCTACCAGCAAGACGGCGTGTCCGTCACCTGGATGGCCATCGCCATCGCCGTCCAAGGCGTGCTCACAGTCGCCCTTGTTTTTGGCCTTCCGATGGTGATTACCGCCATCGACTTCGAGGGGGGCAACGGCATGATCATCTGCATCCCCGTCTGGTTTTTGGGAGGGCTCTTGGTCGGCATGATCTCGCCGGGCCGCACCTTCATCGAGCCGGTCGTCGCGAGTTTTTTGGTCGCCATCCCGAGCACGTACCTGCTGGTGCAGAGCCAGACCGTCCGCACGATGCCTACGTTCCTCTACATCATCATGGCCGGTATCGGCGTGATGTTCACGCTCATCGGCGCGTACCTCGGCGAGCGCATTCAGCTCGGCCCACCCCCCAAGCCAGTCGAGTAGCGGGCAGCGGTTTTCGCCGCTTCCTTCGCGATCCCGTCGTCGGGAATCGTTGCCGTACAGAAGTGCGGCGCCTCGGCCGCTTCTAGCGGCTCGATCGGTCTCGACGAAAGCCGCCACCACCTACTTCGCGAGTTGATTGGGCCGTCGGATTTACTTGGATCGGTTGCGCGGGCTTGCGGTGCTCGTGATGATCGAGGTGCACGTTACGAATGCTCTGCTCGCGCCTGGTTTTCGCGCGGGTGCTGCATTTCGATCGCTCGATTTTTTGAACGGTTTGGTGGCTCCTTCGTTCTTGTTTTGTGCGGGTGTTGCCGCGGGCATCAAGATGCATCCTCTCGCGAGGGATGTGCGGCGCTCGCTCGTGCTGTTGGCATTTGGTTACCTCCTGCACCTCAGTGGCGCGCTGCGTGGCGATTGGGCGGGTGTGTTTCAGGTGGACGTGCTGCAGGTCACTGCGCTTGCGCTCATGGGCGTAGCTTTGGTGCGGCGTGCGCCTCGCGCCGAAGGCCTCCTCGCGGCGATCGCGATCGCTCTCGTTGCTCTCACGCCGGTGATGCACGCACAGGATACGCGCGGCTGGTCGGCGTTCGCGAGGCCGTACGTAAACGACGCGGTGACGACACAGTTTCCGCTATTTCCATGGGCCGCGTACGTCTTCGCGGGAGCCGCATGCGCTCGCTTGCCTCCCAAGTGGCTCGCGATCGCCGGCGTAGCGTCTCTCGCGATCGGCCTCACTCACGTCGACGCAGCGCTGCGCCTCGGCGTCGTCGCGACCTTCACCGCAGCGCTATCGCTCCTCGACGCACGCCCACTCGGCAAGCTCGACGATCTGCTCTCGCTCTTCGGCCGCCGATCGCTACTCGTGTACCTTGCACACATCGCGATCGTCTACGGCACCCACCCACTAAGCCTACGCTCACTGATAGGTGCAACCCTCTCCCCAATGGCGTGCGCCACGGTCTGGCTAGCCGTAACCGCCTCAATGGCACTCCTAGCAAAACGAGCCCCCGGCAATCTGAGCCCCGATCGATCTGAGGAAAGCGCCGGCGATTTTCGCCGAGAGCAAGCGAGCCCTAGGAGTGGATGAGGAGCCGTACTCCTGTACGGCGACGATTCCCGACGACGGGATCGCGCCGCTATCGGCGAAAATCGCCGGTGCTTTTCAGGCGTCTTTTTGATCTTTGACGCGTGCCGCTTTGCCGGACAAGCCACGCAAGTAGAACAGACGCGCGCGGCGCACGACGCCACGGCTGACGATCTCGACCTTGTCGATGCGCGGCGAGTGGCTCAGGAAAACGCGCTCGACGCCGATGTTGAAGCTGATCTTGCGCACGGTGAACGTGCTGCGGGCGCCTGCGCGGTGGCGCTTGAGGACCACGCCTTGGAAGATCTGGATGCGATCCTTGTCGCCTTCTACGATCTTGTAGTGAACGCGCACGGTGTCTCCCACGCGGAAATCAGGGAGGTTGGATTTCAGCTGAGCGCTCTCGAGCTCGTTGATGATGGGATTCGTGTTCATGGGCGATCACTCTTTTCCGAAACGGGCTGCGGCTTAAAGCACGCAGGTTTTGGCATGTCAACGCGGGCGCGCGAGTGGCGGCAACATGCACTGAAACCGACGACCGCGCCACCCTCTCGCCACGACGCGCATCCGAAAAGGCATCATGGGCCTCAACATCGGCGACCCCGCACCCCTCTTCGAATCGACCACGCACGACGGCAAGCTCGTCAAGCTGGCGGATTTCAAAGGCAACAAGAATGTCGTTCTCTACTTCTACCCGAAGGACGAGACGTCGATTTGCTCCAAAGAAGCGTGCGGGTTTCGCGATGCCTACGAGGAGCTGGCAGGGCAAGACACTGAGGTCATCGGCGTTTCCTTCGACTCGGGCGAGTCTCACGCGAAGTTCAGCGCGCGCCTCCACCTGCCGTTCTCGCTGCTCTCGGACACCAACGGAGCCATCGCCAAGTCGTATGGCGCAGCGGGTCTCCTTGGAGGCCTGTTCAAAATGGCCTCGCGCGTGACCTTCTTGATAGACAAGCAAGGCCACATCGCCGGCGTCTTCAAGAGCGCCCTATCGGCAGAAGTTCACGTTGTCGGGATCCGCGACGCGGTCAAAAAGCTCGGCGGCGCGTCCAAGGCCGGTTGACGGCCCCGACGGATTTAGGGTCGGCTTGAGTTGACAATGGAGCCGTTTCGCGTATTTTCCGCCTCCCCGTTCGACCTGAGCGGAGACTCCCAAAGGATCAGTCGTGGCCAATCACCCGTCCGCCGAAAAGCGTAACCGCCAGCGCATCACGCGCACCGTCCGCAACCGCGCCGTCTCCAGCACCGTGCGTACGCACGTGAAGCGCGTCCACACCGCGATCGACGCGAAGGACAAAGAGGGCGCGAAGAAGGCGCTCGCGACCGCGATCTCGGCGCTCGACAAGAGCGCGACCAAGGGCGTCACCCACAGGAAGGCAGCCTCGCGCACGATCTCGCGCTTGTCCGCCGCTGTCCACAAACTGGGCTGAGAGAAGCTTCGTATGACAGGGAGAGTGGCCCTCTGGGAACAGAGGAGGTCGCTCTCCCATTTCCGTTTGTGGTTGGCAGAAACTGCACGGTCGCGTCGTCTGTCGTTCCGTTTCCGCGGTGACCCATGCTATTGAACTGCGCGCTGTCGCCGTGAGGCGAATGCAAGTCCCCATCGTCTAGTCGGCCCAGGACCGCGGCTTTTCACGTCGCTAACGAGGGTTCGAATCCCTCTGGGGACGCAACGTTCCGTCGGTGTTTTTGATCGATTTCTTTCGACCGCTGACGATTCGCTGACGATTCAACTCGCTTCTCGCTCTGGTCCTGGGCGAGAAGCGAGGTCGAGAGAGGGCCGAAAGGCTCCCCGAACTTCTGACCCTCGAAGGTCTCCGCTTCGTTGATGTACTTCTCGGTCATCGCCGTCGTGGAGTGCCCCATCGCGCGACTGATCTTCGTCAGCTCATCGCCTCGAACGGCTCTCCAAGTCCCGTAGGTGTGCCGCAAGTCATGCCAATCAATCTTCGCGGTTGTGGGTGTGTCTTCGAGCAAACCAACGCGATTGATCTTCGCCTCGCGCAAGTCCTCCCGAAGTTGCCAAGGCCACTCCGAATGATGAGGGAGCGACGGAAAGACCGCGTCAGCGTCGGCCGTCCGAAGCGACGCGAGCAACGGCAGTAGCGCGGGCTCGATCGGGACCTTCCTCGCGCGCCCCGTCTTCGTGCTCTTGTTCTCGCCTGACGCTGCGTCGGTCGCCTGGTGCACGACCATGTATCCTTCGTCTTCGTGCACGTCACCCCACGCGAGAGCGCGCATCTCGCCCGCGCGCAGACCCGTGTACACGGCAACCGCGACCATGCGTCGACGTCGCGCCGGGATGCGCTCGCACGCGAGGAGAGTCGCCAGCTCCGACGGGAAGAGGTACGCGCGAAGCTTCGTGTTGCCCCGGTCGGGGCCGCGCACGTCGCGGGCGGGGTTGTCCTTTCGAACGCGAAGCGAGAGGCTCTTCGAGCGGGACGCATCGTCGAAGAGCTTGCTCGCGACACCCCACACATGGACGGCGGTCTTCCACGCGAGCTTGCTCGCGCGAACGTCACGATCGAGCCGCTCAACCACGCGTTCGAGGTCGGTCGTCGTCACGGATGCGATCGGGAGAGTGGCGAGGTGCGGCGCGATCCATTTCTTCCAGCGCCCCGCGTCACACTTCGTCGAACGCAGACCGCTCGTCACCCGAGACGCAAGCCAACGGTCGAAGTACTTCGCGCACGTCTCGCCCTTCGGCGCGCCGTCTCCGTCCCGCACGATCCCGAAGTCGGCGGGCGTCAGGTTCTCTTTCGCTGCCTGCGCGGTGTACTTCGCCGCTTGCTCGGTCGCCCACTCCTCGCGTGCCGGTCTTTGCGGTCCGGGTGCGAGCGGAATCCACGGAGAGCGCGAACCGTCGTTCAGGGTCACCCTGACGCGATAGTGGCCTTTGACCTCGCCCTTCGTGGCGACGTATTCGACAGTCCCTCTACGTGCGCGCGGCATGTGTCGACCTCGCTTTGATGACGTCGAGCGCCTTCGCGCATTCGTCGATCGCTTCCTTCGTCGTCTCTTCGGCTTCTGCGAGAAGCTTCGTCAGTTGTTCGATCGTGTCGTCGTGGTCGTCGGACTGCGGTGCTACTTTGCTCATGTTCGATCCTCTTTCTCAGGGTCGGGCCATGCCCCCGGACGCTTCCGACGTCGCGGGGGCTTTCTCTTTTTGGTTATGCCGTTGTCTCGTCGTCGTCGCTTGGGGGAACGAGCGAGAGTCGCCCGCGAGGGATCTTGTCGCCGTCCTGCTCTCCGTCGACCGTGAAACGGATGACGCGCGTACGGAGCGCCCATCGCATTGCGAGGTCGAGCGAGCCGGGCTTGCGCTGCTCCTCGGTCCAACATCCCACGCACACAGGTGCGACTTGGCGACGTCGCTTCCCCGTCGTTACTTCGTACAGTTCTTCACCGATGGGGAGCACGACCTGTTCGCAGAACGCACACACGATCTCGTCGACGACCTCGATCGCCCGCGAGTCTGTGACCGGTTCGCGCAACCAAACGGCTTGCCCCTTGTCGTCGTCACGCGAAGCGCTCGCACCCGTGAGCATCGCGGCGGCAGGTCCGTCCGAGCACGCGAGAACGTCGAAACTGAGTCGCGGCAACGATGGGAGGGACGCGAGTCCGAGTCGGTCGTATGGGTTGATGAGGTCGCGCGCGAATGCGCCGAGCAGCTCTGAGAGCGGGGGCTTCGGGAACTTCGGGAACGATTGCGCGAGCAGTTCCGAGAGTGTCGGCTTTGGCGTGAGACTCTTCGCGAGGTTGGGTCCGAAGGCGCGAGTCAACTCCTCCAAGACCGTCGACCGATCGATCCGAGCAACACCCGGAAAGCCGATCGCCGCGAGCGCTTCCTGGTTCGGGTTGAGCACCTTGCGAATGTCCGTGATGCCGCGCATTTGATCTTGAGCTGCCGTGAATTGGCGCATACCGAACTTCTCCGCCGTGACATCCACCATCCTCGTGATCCCGTTGGCATAGAGCTCAGCCATGCCTGGCTTCTTGATGCTCATGCGACGCTCTTCGCGCCCTTTGAACGACGCACGCCCGACTCGCTGCTCTCGTTCCAGTCTGCGAACGCGAGCACCGCAGGGTGCACTTTGAGAGCACGCGCGAGCTTCTTGGCGCGGTCGACCCCGACCGCCGCGCGACCATTCTCGATCGCGCTGATCGTAGGTTGGAGAAGTCCGCTCGCTTTTGCGAGTTCGCCTTGGGTCATCGAATGAAGTTCGCGAAGCATCGCAACGGCTTCGCCGGGAGTCAGTCGTGCGCGCCGTTTGGCCGGTGAAAACTCCGCTTCGTCGCGTGCGTTCGGTTTGGTCTTGGTTTTCATGGTGGGTTGCTTTCAGTATTTGTGAGAGCGCGTTACTTCGACGACCGAGACGAGCAACTCCTCGCGCGTGACCCGATAGATCACGCGGCATCGATCGTTCAGCCGCGACGAGCGATGCCCCTGATGCTCCCCTTGGAGCGCTTCGTCGTGAAATCCAGGAATGCGCGTCAAACCTTCGGGTCCGTCGTGCTCGACGATCGAGAGCCAGAGAGCCCACTTCTTCGTGATCTCGGTGGGCGCTTTGTCGAGCACCTTGCGCGCCGCTTTGCTTTCTAAGATTCGCCACATGTCGAAAAGAACATATAGCGCATTCGGCATGCAGTGCAACGACCACGGAAGGCTGACCGCTCGCGATGCTGACGAGAGCGCGCTACTGCCACGAACATTGGAGGTACTCGTCGCTTTGCCCAGCGCCCTGCACGCCAAGACATGTCCCACCGCTGCAAGCGCAATCCCCCATGCAGTCGCAACTCGCAACACCGTTGCACGTGGTCGGCAGATGAACGCATGCGTGTCGACTCAGATCGATCGCCACGCCGTGCCTTTCGGGTCCGCTGCGAACGCAGATCGACCCGCTCGGGCAAGGCACCTGACACCCTTCGCGCGGGAAAAGACATTGCCCACCGCACGACGCCACGGTCGATGCCGCGACGACGAGCGCAACGAAGAGAGCAACCATTCCACCCATGCGACGCATGGCGAGCGACTCTACCCGAGACGTGGCCACGTTGCGCCTCACGACACGGTGATCGAGTAGCTCCCCGAAGGCTGTCCACTCGCGATCGAAACGAAGAGCGCCGTCACCGAGTCGTAGCCAACTGCAACGGGAGGTGCGGGAGGATCGAACGGGATCGCGATGTTGAATCCGCCAAGAGATCCCTCACGCAAGCGTCGCCCTTGCTGCGCGTAGAAGACGCTGCCCGGCGCGTATCTCGCGAAGCTCCCGCACCCTCCGACGAAGACCGTCGCGCCCTGTAGCGTCACGTCGTTGCGTTGCACCCATCCTGGCGCAGCACCATCGCTCCCCATGAGAACGAACGTGTGGAGAATCACCGGTGACGTCGGACCGCCCGCGAGTGCGAGCGAGATCGAGGGTGAGCCGACGAGCAAGAGACCTCCCGGCGTCACCGACGGGAACGGGTACGCGGGAGGCTGCACCTCGCCGCCACCAAAGACGATGGTGCTCATTTCAGATTTTTGAACGGCTTCGATCCGTTGCCGATGCTGCCCGTGGTGCCTCGCGATGACGTCGCGGGCGGATGAGGAGATCGATCCGCTGCGATCGATTGCGGCGCGACCCGCTGCGCGAGCGTGATCGGAGTCTGCGCGCGGTCGGGGCGGAAGGGCTCGTGACCCTGCTCGGGCTTCTCGTTCGCCGTCGGTTGCGTGCGGCTCTGAGGTTGGTTCTGTTCGCCTCCCGCGATCCTCGATTTGCCGCGCGCCTGCGCGGTGTCGGTGAAGTCGGACGGCTTCGAGATTCGAACGATCGCGCCGTCTCCGTCTCCGAAGGGTGCGGTGCGTGCGTTGCCGGGATTCGTTTTGCTCATGTGATGTGCTCCTTAGTTGCTAGTCGCTAGTTGGCAGTTGTCGTCACCAATCGAGTCCGTGTTTCTTCTTCAATTCTCGACTCGTCGGCGTCGACGGTGGAGCGTGTGCGAGCGTGGGATGCTCTGCGGCGGCTGCGCGAAACAAGTCGTCGGCGTGGGAGTGGAACGCGTCGTCGCTCAAGCTGTCGAGCGCCTTGGGGTCGTCGCGCGCGACGCTCTTTAGGTGCAACGACAACGCCTCCCGCATGTGTTGCGGATGGATCTTCTTGGGGTCGAGATGCCGCATCGCGATCGACGTGACGCGACGATCGAGGTCGTCGACGTTTCGGTCTTGCGCCTTCATGCGCGCGGCTCTCGCGGGATCGTGCCGCGGGTCTGCGCTCGACCCGTCACCCTTCGCGTGACTCGATCTGTCGCTCGCTTTCGTGCTCGGTTTACTACTGCTCATGATCGTTTCCTTTCGCCCACGTTTTCAACTCGGGTTCGCCGCGACGCTCACTCTCCGACCGACTCGACCGCGACGAGTGAAGCTCACTCGCAAGCGCACCTCCCGCGGCTCGCGCGATCTCCTCGGGTGTGCCTTCGATCGCCACGTCCGCGACCTCTTTCGCGCGCTCTGCTTTTTCCTTCGCGCGTTCGCCGAACTTTTCGATCCCCTTCGTCAACGCGATCCCGGCTGCGACCGCATAGAGACCGCCACGCCGCGAGTGATCGTCTTTCGCGTTCACATGTTTTGCAGCCGCTGCGAGGTGCGCGGCTGCGTGCGCGGCTGCGCGAGCGGGATCCCGTGCCTTGTCGGCTGCAGCTTCATGCGCGTTCGCCGCTGCGCCGTGAGCTTTCGCCGCTCGCACATGATCGACCTTCGTCGCGGTCACCTTTGCGCGCCCTGTGAGCGAGTGCGCGCGGGCTGTCGAGTCGAGCGCCGCACCAAACTTTCCGTTTGGGGCTCGCGGATGTTTTTCCTCGTCGAAGTCAGCCACGGGGCGACTCTCGGATCAGCGTCCCTTGCTTCGTCGTTCCGCTGACGCGCGACCAACCATCCGGGGGCTTCACAAGAAAGCGAACAGCAAAGTCCGGGTGAAAGTCCGCGTCCCACTTCGCGCGCGGACTCGCGTTTACGGCATAGAGGCTTTGGCGTTGTGGTCGCGTGAGGTGTCGAACGTCGGTCCCAGTGAAGTAGGCGAACAATTCTCGAAGTTCGTTGAAGGCTTTTTCGGCAACGTCGATCGACGACTCCGCGATCAAGTCGCTCTCGTATTTGTGGACGGCGCGCAACCATCGCCAAGCGAGATCTCTTTCGTTCTGCACTTCGTCGCGCGGGGCGAACTGGTACCGCGTCGCGGTGACTCCCGCGGGTGAGTCGCGCAACTCGACCATGATCGCTTTCGCCGCGTCTGCGAACACCGTCGCCTCGTCGGTCGCTCCTGATTCGATCAGCTCTGACCAAGTGTCATGCACGAACTTCGCTGGGAGGGGTCGAGCCCGGATCTGTGGCTCGATCGTCGCGACTCGCGAGAGATCAGCCGACCCGCGCGGCAATGTCGCGAGCACCTTCGCTTTGCGGATCGCTCGCTCAAACTCTTTCAGCGCTTCGAGCGCCGACGTCGAGACTTGCGCGGCTCGATCGCGCACGTCGTTCGTCACCTCTTCAACCGCGGATTTGAAAACGAGATTGCGCGCGTGTGCTTGCTGACCTCGCACGCCGGTCTCGTGATCCAAAGTGCCGCGAGCACCTCCCGCGGCTTGTGCGATTGCTCGCGTGGTCGCTGCGAGCATGCCTTCGTTCGCCTGCACCATGACCTCCAATTTGTCGCGTGGGCGCCAAGTGAATTGGCGAAGGGCAATGAGCCCTTTCGTTGCGAGCGTCGCGCTCTTGATCACGGTCTTCGACCATTGGTCTTCGGGCGCGGCTGCGAGCGCGTCGCCAATGGCTTCGAGTCGGACCGCGGTTTGATCGATCAAGCCTGGTGAAGGTTTGAAGGCGGGGTCAATTCTGATGTTGATGTTGCTCATGGGGTCTCCTAATGCGTAATCGTTAGTGGCCAATCGGCACGTTGATCGAGCCGTCGAAGTCGAA
Source organism: Myxococcales bacterium (assembly GCA_043784605.1). Taxonomy (GTDB): domain Bacteria; phylum Myxococcota_A; class Polyangia; order Polyangiales; family Polyangiaceae; genus JANYHY01. The sequence continues at coordinate 10,904 of JAYVYD010000526.1, forward strand.
GGGGTCGGGCTCGTCGAGAACGGTAAGACCTTGCGCGCGTTGCTCGCGGCGAAGCGTCGTCCACTCGACGGACCCAACGGGAGGGCCTGACGGCACCCAATACGGCGAGCCGTCCTCTCGCTCGCGTCGCTCTCTCCAAAGATGCGAGACCGACAGTCCACCCTCGCCGATCCCGACCGACGACGAGCAAACGATGTCGCCGCCGTAACTCGGCAACGTCAGTGTGACTTCGTGAGCCAAGAGAAGACAATCCGCGAGGTCGTCGTGTTTGCGCTTCGAGTCGGGCGCGCCGACTGAGAAGCCACCTCCCGCACGTCGCACAATGCGAAGGTTTTTCAACTCCGAGACGAGCGCGCGATCGTCGATGAGTCTGACTGACTGCGAAGTGAATCGGGCTTGCATCGACGTCGCGCGGCGCTCTTGCGCTGACATCGACAACTCTGCGAAGCGGATCCCTCTCTGTTTGAGCCGCGGAGCAATCGCATCCGCGTAGTGCAAGTCACCTGCGATCGTCGTGACGTCATACTCGTCCGCGAGGTTCGCGATGGCGTGCTCGACCTGATCGATAGTCACGCGCTGATCGAGAGTCGGCGTCAGTCGACGAACAGCGTCGACGATCAAGACTGACTCGGGCGGTCCGTTGTCGCGCTTCCTGTTTTCCGTGTGGAAAACGAGAAGTGCCGTGCTGTCGTTTCTTAGTCCGATGTCGCAAGTGATCGCGTACCTACACGTGCGCCGAAACGGTCGCTCACGTGTCGCGTCGATCGCTGCGTCGACGTCTGCACCCGACAAGAGAGCGGCTTCCGAATCGGTGAACTCTGCGAAATACTCTCGACGTGCGTTGCTCGGATTGCGCGCCATCTCGCGCGAGATCATCGCCATCAACGCGGGATCGTTGTTCCGCATCAGGGGAGTAGTCGCATGAGCAACTAGTGCGGTCCTCGGCTTTCCGAAATCACTCGACCAAAGATCGAAGAGCAAACCCATGCGCGCCCATGGCGTCGAGCATGCGATGATCTGACCATCTCCGACCACGCGAGGCGCGACCGCTTGCACGATCGCCTCGTCGTTGATCACGAAGTCTGCATCGCGAAAAAACGCGACCTCATCGAGCAACGCGCCGACGAGTGTTCGTCCTCGAAGTGATGAACCTCCACGCGTCGCGGGTAGTGCCTCGATGCTGACGATCTTTCCGTCCGGTCTCGTGATCGTGACGGAGTCGGCCGTGGTCGCTACGATGCATGACGCGTACGGCGAACCTTGCAGCGCGCCGATGGCGTCATATTCGCAGTCGACGTACCAAGCCTCGCCCGGTCGCTTGATGGCGAACGCGCCTAGCCACTTGGTTCCGAGCACGGTCGAGACAGCGAGGTCGATCAGTATCCAGCTCTTGCCGACCTTTTCGCCTGACGCGAGCACGACGAGTGGAGCGCCTTCGATCGCTCCCTCAGCAAACCAATCACGCTCACGGCCAATGCTGGCGTGTGCTCCTGCAAGATCGGAGAACTCAGACGGCTCGACTTGCGCCTTTGGTGCCGCGGCGTCGTGGCACCTGCACATGTAGTGCGGACGACCGTCCTCCCCGATGACGTACACCGCGCCGCACTGCTCGCACTTGAGAGCGGCTCTCGCGCCACCATGCACGCCGTTCGTCTGCGTCGTGTTCATGCTGACCTCTTGCGGCTCGCGCGAGCACGACCAATCGCGATCACGCGTTCGAGCGGATCGATCTCGTCGCTGCTCTCGACGACCTTCGTCTTCGTCGTCGCGGCACTAGGCAGAGTGGCGAGCCATCGATCGACCTCACTCTTTCGAGCGCGAAGCTCGCGACCGACTTTGAGCGCGCGCAGCTCTCCACGACGAGCCGCGCTGATCCACGACTTACGCGGGACGCCAGCGTCACCACACGAGACCAAAGGGTCAACGTCACGCGAGGGCGCGAGCTGGCGCAGCTCTTCACGCACAACGGTGCGCACGATGTCCGCAATCGTTTGATCGAGCGTGCTCATCGCGCACCAAACATCGCGGCGACCAAGACCTCATGCACTCCGAGGACGGGAGCGAGTCGCTTTGCCATACGTCGCGTCACGCGACGCTGACCGCACGCAACCATCCGTAGGCTCTGGGGACGGTACCCACTCGCGAGTGCCAGTTCCGCGATCGTGACCAAGCCAGCGCGGTCGAGCGCGTCGCGAAGAGATTGATTCGGTGTTCGGTACACAGCGGGGCCTTCCAAGGCCCTCGCGTGCTGCGCAAAGTCATCGGCCTGTGCCGATACCCAATTAGAGTATGCGAGCAGATCGCGACGGCGTCAACGGCTCACCTGCGACACTCACGTGTCGCGTACCATCGAGCTATGGGCAAAACCAATCCGCCTCCCGTCGAAGCGTGCAAGCTGTGTGGCACGGTCACGACGCTGAAGTGGAGCCACATCATGCCTGCGTGGAGTTATCGCCGCGCAAGCGAGACCGGCAGCAATTCACGGCTCGTGGACATCCGCGACGGTGTGGCGATGTACCGGTCCAACCAGTACGCCGAGTACATGCTGGGCGGCGAGTGCGAGCAATTGTTCGGCGACCTAGAGACGTACACCTCGAAGGTTACTCTCCTGGCGAGCGGCGAGTTTCCGGCTCTCGCAGAAGCAAAGAAGTCTGCGCAGGTCGGCCGCGCGGACGTCTCGGCACTCGACCTGAACAAGCTCGTGCGATTCGCCGTCAGCGTGGTTTGGCGCGCGCACGTGAGTCGTGAGTTTGCGGAGGTGAGTTTGGGGCCGTACGCAAAGGGACTAGCCGACTATCTCCGCGACGAGCGCGCCACGCTGCCCGATTCCGCGCGCGTCCTGCTCCAACTACTCGCGCCAAGCGCTGACGCTCTGCCAATAGATCGAATACTCATCCCACCCACGGTCGCACGCAAAGCGGGCAACCACGCGCACAACTTCGTTCTAGTTGGGATGTGGTTTCAAGTCATGGTGGGCCAAAGCTTCCCGCCGCGCGAAGTCCTCCCATGCCTTGAACGAGACCGCGCGTGCGTGATTACAGACGGCGAACTTCTCACTCGCATCGTGAGCGAAACGCGTGCAGCGGCGACACCCAAGGGAACGTTCGCGCGTCGACTCTTTCGAGCGCCGTAGTCATCGCCTACGAATCGGAACCACGTTCGAGTCCGACGCTGCGAGACGACGACGAAGCATATCCGCCAGCGTTTCGGCGAGTGCTCCACGGCCTTCGAGGGTCGCGCGGACGATCGCAGACTCGATCGCCGATAGCGTCAGGGATTCGTCAGAGCTACCAGTGGTCGCGGGGTTAGGTGGGGTGTCGGTCGTCGAGATTTTTCCCTCGCTCGACGACTCGCGCTGATTCCCGCCCACCGAGACGAGCGCTTCGTTTTCGAATCCCTCTGGGGACGCGATCATTCGGAGTGCGGCTGGCAGTCGGAGTAGTCCGCCGACTGCCAGTCGCCCCCGGATCTCATAGCGCTTGCCGTCTGCCGTCTCGGTAGGCGTGAACGTCAGCTTGTCTGCGAGGAGCCCTTCGAGCGCTTCGCGGGCGCGTGTTGGGTTGCGGTGGAGCACGCCGCGGAGATCGCGCAGGCGCTCGAGCACGTCACGTTCCAGTCGACGGACCTCCAACGAGAGGACGTCCGGCGCTGCCTTGGTGAGCTCCAAGCGTGCTTCGCCGGTATGCGCCGTGCGGCCAATCCTCGACGACTTTCCGAGCACGAGCGATTGGCAATCATCGACGCACTTCACTCAACGCGTTTTGCCGACCAACCGCCGCCCGAAGTGTATGCCGCGTTGCTCTCTGAAGGCGTCTATCTGGCGTCGATTCGTACGATGTACCGAGTGCTCGCGGAGGCTGGAGAAAGCCTCGAACGTCGTCGTCAGCGGTCTGCGCAAGTTCACCACAAGCCGTCTCTCTCCGCCACCGCGCCAAACCAAGTATGGACCTGGGACATAACCAAGTTGCGCGGTCCCTTGTCAGGAGTCTTCTATTGCTGGCCACAAGGCCAATGTCTCAACGACTCAATGAACGCAAACACTGTGGATGTCGTGTGGCGATGGGCGATCTGGAACGCGACCAACAGCTCTTCGTATCACATCAACTCTCAGCTCGAGCGAGACGGACTGAGCCCCACGTGTGTGGTCACGGGCGCTGTCGGCGCGCCCAACGGGAACCAGCGACTTGTGCCCACGATGACGCAAGACAGGTCGAACTTCTATGCTGTGCATGTGTTCCTAAGCCACTCGAAATATTGGCATGACACCGGGAATCCACTCGATCTGCGCGGCACGCGCGTCGAGCACGCACAGATCAATCTCCAAAACGGAGGACTAGCCTCGGTCTTCGAAGAGCTGAGTCCCGCTACCGCCGTGCCTGGTTGCCTGCGACCGCCTTGTACGTGCACCAGCGTCCACAGCGACGACGAGTGTTTCGTTGAGCAGTTCGCACCGTCTGCGGCGAACACCCTCGGCGCTGGAACGATGGCGGCGGCGTGGCACGATACGAGGCTCACGCCGCACACGTGGGGAGACCCCGTAACTCAGACTAGTGGCGGGTTCGGCACAAGCGCACCCCCGATCAATCCATATCCTCCCATCCTCCAAGACGCGCCACACGGGCGACATTCCAACACGCTCGGCTTCTTCGGGTCGTGGTTCATCGACGAGCAGCTCGCGAGCGGCGTGAACGTACCGTTTCTTCCGCTGGGACTCTTCGGTCATACACCGTGGGACGACTACGAAGGGATGGCGGTAGACACGTTCACCCACTTTTTATACCCAGTTTGGGGAGACAGTCGCAATCTCACGGTCGCGGACTGCCCGACTTCAATAACTCAAACTTGCAAATCGCTGGTGGTCACGACCCAGTGATCGCCGTGAGAGTCGTGCTTGTGGTTGTTAGTCTGCTCACGGGCGGCTCCTGCGGTGCGGGAGTTTATTCCGTCGACGCACAGACCGCGGATAGTAACGCTGATGGTGGTGCGGAGGCCGTTGCGCCCGATGCAGCCGATGCCGGGCTCTGCTGTCCGGGCTTGGCTCTTCCTTGCGGGGCCGACGCAGGCTTGGATAGATGTAAGCCTCACCAAATCTGCGGATATGGAGTCGCTATCTACCAATGTTGTGACTGGGTGCCGCCAAATGGAAAGGCGGGATGTACATGCGGATTCAACTCTGGCCATTGTCCGCCCTGACTCGCCGGACGCACACTAAGCGAGACGCAGAAATCGCAAGAGCACGCGCTTCTCACCCCACCCTGGGAAGGCAGCAACGACCTTCGGATCGCTCGCCTCTTCCACCGCGAGCACGCGGCCTTCGCCGAACACCTCGTGCTTGACGAGCATGCCGCGCTTTACGCGGGGCATCGCTTCCCCCTCGGGTACGTCGTCGAAGAACTCTCTATCGACGAAGCGACTCCCCGGCTCGGCGGAGGGCGGAGGTGACGATGGTCGCGCGGAAGATGGAGGCCCGCCGGCGCTCGTCGGGTGGCGCCACGGTGCGACGGCGCGCGCGCGATCGAAGCCGCCCGACGACGGAGGTGGACGATCGACGAAGCGTGTCGCGACGCGCATCGCCTCCGTCTGCGAGTGCCTTCGGACGTCCGCCGGAATGTCATTGATGAAGCGGCTCGGTCGGCCCATGCGCGAGCTGCCGAACACCTGACGCTCCGACGCGTGTGTGAGGACCAGCCGTCTGCGCGCGCGCGTGACCGCGACGTACGCGAGGCGGCGCTCCTCCTCGACGTCGTGATCGCGGCTCGGATCCAAGCTGCGGTAGGGGAACATGTCCTCTTCCATTCCGCTCATCACCACCGTGTCGTACTCGAGGCCTTTCGCAGCGTGCACCGTCATCAGCGTGACTTTGCCTTGGTCGCGGAGATCGTCCGTGTCGCTCTGGAGTGAGACGCGCTCGAGGAACAAGGCGAGTGTGGGCTGCGCGTCTTGTCCTTCGAAGTCGCGCGCAGAGCCGACGAGCTCGCGCAAGTTCTCGAGGCGCCCCTCGGCCTCGACGCTCCCGTCCTGCTTCAACATGTCGACGTAGCCGACGCGACCGAGGATGTGCTCGAGCGCGTCGCTCGGCGCCATCTGCTCGGTCTCCTTGCGCAGGCCGAGCATCACCTGCACGAACGCGGCGATCCTCTTGCGCGCGGCTGGCGCGAGAGCCGCGAGAGCCGCGTCGTCCGAGAGCGCGTCCCACACGGAGATGCGCTGTTCGTCCGCACCCGCGACCACGCGATCCATCGTGGTCTGCCCAATACCGCGCGCAGGTACGTTCACGATGCGCAGCACGTCCACGTCGCTACGGGAGTTCACGATCGCCCGCGCGTAGGCGAGCGCGTCCTTGACCTCGGCGCGCTCGTAGAACTTCGCGCCGCCGACGACCTGATACGGGATGCGTTCGGCGCGCAGCGCTTCTTCGAGCACGCGCGACTGCGCGTTCACCCGGTAGAAGATGGCGATCTCTCGGAGGTCATGGCCCGCCTCGCGAGACTCGCGCACGATGCGAAGTGCGATCGTCGCCTCGTCTCTCTCGTCGCGCACCGAGATCACTTCGATGGGGTCACCCGGGTCGTTGGCCGTCCACAGCTCCTTCGGCACGCGGCCGAGGGAGGGCTCGATCACGCCGAGCGCCGCACGGACTATCGCGCCTGTGGATCGATAGTTCTGCTCGAGCTTGACCATGCGCGCGCCCGGGAAGTCCGCGGTGAAGCTGCGGATGTTGCGGATGTCGGCGCCGCGCCATCGATAGATCGATTGATCATCATCGCCGACGACGAACAGGTTCTGACGCTCCGACGAGAGGAGCCGCAAGAGCGTGTACTGCGCGAAGTTCGTGTCTTGAAACTCGTCGACGAGCACGTGCTCGAAGCGCCTCCGAAGCTGCTTTGCGTCAGCGCTCTCCCCTTGCAAAAGCTCGACGGTCTTCACGATGAGGTCGTCGAAATCGACCGCGCCGGCCGCCTTCAAGTGCTCTTGGTAGCGCGCGAACACCTTCGCGGCGATCTCGTCGTCGTACGAAGCGGTGTTCATGGACCCAGGCCCGCGGAGTTCTTGCTTCTCCTTGCCGATGCGGCCGAGCATGGCGCGCGCGGGGTAGCGCTTGTCGTCAAGCTGCAGCTCTTTGAGGATGCGATTGACGAGCGTGCGTTGGTCTTGTGTGTCGTAGATGACGAACGACTGCGGCACGTCCACGGCGGACCCCCAACGCCGAAGTACCCGCGCGCAAGTCGCGTGAAATGTCCCGACCCACACCTCGCGCCCGAGCTCGGCGCCGACCAACTTCTCCACGCGCGATCGCATCTCGGCGGCGGCCTTGTTCGTGAAGGTGACGGCGAGGATGCGCCACGGCGCGACGCCGTGCTGCGCGACGAGGTTGGCGATGCGATACGTGATGACGCGCGTCTTGCCGCTGCCGGCTCCCGCGAACACGACGAGAGGCCCCGCGACATGCGCGACGGCCTCGGCTTGCGGTTCGTTCAATCCCTCAGGCGTCACCACGCGAATTCGACCTCGAAGTCACGCGCGAAGCTCGACTCGCCGCTCGCCACCCGGACGGTGAGCGTGGCGGTATTCTGGAGCATCCCCTCGAGCGTGCCGAGCAGGACGTTGCGAAACGCGAGGCTCGCGGCGTCGAAGTTCTCGATGCGCAGCGTCACTCGGCGGGCCGTCTCGTTGACCCGCACTGAGCCGAAGTCGAAGAGGCGGCTCCATACGCTCGGCATCCTGCGCAGCAGCGTATCCGGATCGACAGTGCGCGTGCTTGGCCTGAAAATTGGGCCTAAATCACGCTCGAAATTCTCCTTGGCGAGCGCGCGCCACGCCATCGGATCTCCAGAGAGCGCGACCAACGTACCGGCTTCGACCAGCGAGTCGACGTTCTCGAGATCGTACCAGACGAGCGCGTTGAACGAGTCCGTCTGCGCCATCTCGGCGAGCTCTCGGGGCAGCATCGCGAGGACCTCATCGCGCTTGTCCACGCCACGGACGTTTCGGATCCAACGGCAGATCGCGCGTGGGAGTGTGCCGCGCACATGGCAGCGGCCTCGCGAGCTCGCGGGCAGCGGACGCGGAGTCCACGCTCGCGCGCGCGACGGCAGCGGCGGGCGTTGCGACGGCGGCATCGAGGCGGGCGTCACGCGATCCGCAGGCGTGAGTCGATCGATCGGCGTGAGTCGGTCCATCGGAGTAATGCGATCGATATGCGAGCGTGAGGCCGACGGCCACGGAGCGCGCGACGCGGGTGTCTCCGAGATGATCGGCTCGCGCAGCGGAGCGGGCCTGAGCCCTGGCGGCGTGTAGGTCGACGACACGAGCGTCGGGGCGATCGGAGCGATCACCTTCGGAGGCCCCGGCTTCGGCGCGGGCGCGGGCGCCGGATGCACGCTCTCGGGTCCTGTATCGCGGATCGGCGCGGCCTGCGTGGACTGGCGCGCGAGCACACTGAAGAGGAGCGTCGCGAGCGCTTGCCGCCGTATCGCCCCGTGCGGCGTGATGGGCGCGAGTGCGTCGGCGAAGTCCGCGGCCGATGCGAAGCGATCCGTGCGATCCTTGGCGAGCGCGATATCGAGCGTCGTCTGCAGGAGCGGATTGACCTCGTGGCCCATCGCCGCGAGCGTCGGTGCAGGCAAGTGGACGATCTTGTATGCGGTCGCCACGGCGGTCGGCGCCTCGAACGGTCGCCTGCCCGTGATGAGCTCGAAGAGCACGGTGCCGATCGCGAAGATGTCGCTGCGTCCGTCCACGTCACCCTCGCCGTTCGCCTGCTCCGGCGAGAGGTAGTCTGGCGTGCCGAACACGACTCCCGTGCTCGTCCGCGGCGCGGCGCCGCCTTTGTCGGCCACCTTCGCGATGCCGAAATCGAGGAGCTTGATGCGAACCTCACCGTTGATCTCGGCGAGGTAGATGTTCTCCGGCTTGAGATCGCGGTGCACGATCACGTTCCGGTGCGCGGCGTCGAGCGCGCTCAACGTCGGCAGCACGACCGCGAGCGCGGTGGGCACGTCCAGCCTGCCGAGCCGCGAGAGCGCCTGCGCGAGGCTCGTCCCCTCCAGACACTCCATCACGACGTACGGCCCCTCACGAGAGAAGCCCGCGTCGATCACGTCGACGATGTTCGGGTGGCGGATCTTGTTGACCGCCTGCGCCTCCATGAAAAAGCGTCGTGTGAGGTCCTCGTTGTCGGCGAAGTCCGCGCGCAACACCTTCAGCGCGACCAAGCGTCCTGCGAGCATGTGCTCTGCGCGATACACGTCGCCCATGCCACCTCCCCCGAGGCGCTCGATGAGCTTGTACTTGTCGGCCACGATGGCGCCGGCTTCGAGGTGGCGAGCCATTAGAGAATCTTCACGTTACCGCTACGGCGACCGGCGTCTATACACCGTAACGATCGGGACTCCGTCGTGGGTGAGCACGTACGCCGGCTGATCCGTCTCGAACGCGACCCAGGATTGATAGTCCACCTCCTTCATGTGCAGCTCGATGTGAACCAGGCCGAAATCGGCGTCGCTCGGTGAGCCGGCCGCGCGCAGGTCTGGGCGCAGCCGGTGCTCGTCCGTCATGCGGGCCCACGAGTCCCACGCAGTGTCGTGGATGAATACCCGCGAGTTGGGCGGCGCGTTCGCCGCGAGCCACGCGTTGCAGCTCTCGGTCGTGAAGCCCCAGAACTGCCTGTTGAGACCGAGGTCCGCGCCTCCCGCCGTGCCCCCCGCGAACGGTACGTACGCCGACAGCCCGAACGGGTGAGAGTGAACGGTCACCGCGAGCGGCGCGATCAGCGTGCTGGCCGCGAGAGCGACCACGGCCCCGCGCCGCTTCAGCTCGTCCATCACCTTCGGAAGTGCCCGCCGCATGGCGTCGCTCACGACCTCGAACCCGCGTCCGGCGAAAATCGCCAAGATGGGGTACGCGGTCATCCAGTGCTTGGTGCCGCCGAAGATGGGCGTCTTGGTAAGCAACACGAACACGGCGATCGGCGCCGACAATCCCAACGCGAGCAACAGGTCGGTCTCGTGAGGATCTCGCTTTGATCGAACCAAAGATTTGTCTTTGATCCGGCTCATGAAATTCCAAATGAGAAGCGCGTTTGCCTTGATGCGCTCGCCGAAGCCCGCGATGAATAAAAGCAGCGTAACCGTAGGCACCGTGGCCAAGATCATCACGGGCGCGTAGGAGCGTGGGGACGGCGGGCCGAAGTAGTTCTTATTCAGGTACTCGATGTTGTAATAAACGTGGTTCACGTGGAAATTCACGTACTCTTGTAGGCGCGCGAACGTGTCGTTCCAGAGCCACGGCCAGAGCCAGTAGAAGACGAGCGGGCCGACGATCGCCATCGAGAGGATCGACGCGGGAATCGGGAAGACACCGCGCTTCCACAGCCGCCCGGTCCCGCGCCACCCCGCGACGAGCGCGTGAGGAATGAACACCGCAGGCAGGATCCACGCGTTGTGCTTGGTCTCGAGCGTGAGGCCATAGACGATGCCCGCGAGCAGCGCCCAGCCGAGTCCGCCCTGTTGCCGCGATCGCCAGTACACGTAGATCGACGCGATCCACATCGTCATGATCGGCGCGTCGAAGCACGCGAGGTGCGAATGAAAGAACACGTGCGGCATGAGCGCGAGCGACAGCGCGCCCACGAGCCCTGCGCGCCGGGAGTACGCGCGAGCGCCGAACAGATAGGTGATCCAGAGCGACGCGCTGCTGAGCACCATCGCGGGGAAGCGGAACGCGGTGCTCTGATCGGTGAAGAGTTTGTGCTGCGAGTAGAGCTCGAGCCACGACAGCGCGAAGAGTCCCTTCATGAGCGAAGGGTGCTCGTGGTTCTCCTGCCAGATGGGGTCGATCTGGCTCTGGAGCATCGCCTGCTTCGGCTCGCGGAAGAGCAGATCGAACCAACGCGCATAGTCGCCTGCGGCGTGGAAATAGAAGCCCTCGTCGCGCGGGAAGCCGAGCTCGCGCGCGGTCGACAAGAGCCAGATGACGTACCCGATCATCAATGCCGCGCCGACGAGCTGATCGTTCCTGCCGATCTTGCCCTTCGGAAACCACGCGTCGATGCGGTCGAGGAAGCTCATCGGGTATCCGCCTCGAAGCAGTATTGGCGGTTCGCGCCGCTCGTCGCGGAGATCTCCACCGCGAGCTCACCGACGGTGCCCGCGAGCTCGCTCGTGTCCGCCTCGAAGCCCTTCCAGCCGTCTCCGTCGCGGTGCACGTACTTGCCGAGCACCTTCGAACCCGAACGAAAGAGGAGGCTAACGGGGGCGCCGGTGAGGTCGCGCTCGGCGTGAACGCTGATGCCGTGGTGGCCGTGGAGCGCCTTGCCGAAGTGGACCTCGGAGAACTCGACGCGGACCACTGCGTTGCCGGGCAGCGGCGCAAAGAAGCAGCGGTGCGGCACGTAATCGAGATCGGGCACGACGGAGATGCCGACGAACTCGCCGCCTTGGCAGACGAAGCGATCGGCGGGGACCGCGGGGCCGAAACCGATGTTGCCAGACTCGGAGCCCAGCAGCTGGCGCGAGCACTCGCGGCGGAGCCCATCGGGTCCGTCGAGCCGGAACACCTTGATCTTGCGGCTCGCCATGTGACTCAACAGATCGTCGATCACCTTCACGGGAGCAGGGTTCTCGTAGGTGGTGAGCACGAAGGGTCCGACGTCTTTGGTCGCCGAGACCTTCCATTGCTGAAGCTCGGGCAGGTGCTTGCCTCGCATCGAGAGCTCGATCGCGCGCGGGAAGCGCGTGTCGTCGGGTCGCGCTTCTCGCTCAATGGTGAGGATCTCTTCGCCGAGCTTCTCGCGCGCGAGCGGGTCCACCCAATCGGGTGCGACGACCACGAGGTCCTCGGACTTGGTGGTCAAGGCGATCTCGAGCCTGGCGCGATCCCAATCGGCGTCGCTCGGTGCTCCGTGCGTCTGCGCGACGTGCAGCACGAGCTCGATCACGCCCACCGCAGGCACGATCGCGAACGCCCAGCGCTTCCACGGGGCGATCGCCGAAGGTGGCCTTTTCTCTGGGGATTTCTCCTCGGGGACGACGACGGGCATCGCGGCCGGCTTGGAGTCGGAGTCGGATCCAGAGCCGGGAACGGGATCCGGAGCGGAGTCATCGGAGTCGGTCTTGGATTCGGACGCGGTCGTCTCGTTCTTGTCCTCTTCGTCGGTCAAAGCGGCGCGAGCTTACATCAACGCTTCGAGCCTGCGTCACATCGTGTAACGTGGCGCGCGTGCTCCCGCGGATGCCCGCTTGGGCGCGGCCGACTCCGGCCTCGCTGCTGTATGTCGCCGTGGCCATCTTCGCGTCCGCGCCCGCGTGGATCGTGAAGTATCCGCCGCTGCAAGACATGCCGTTTCACGTCGCGACGATCCGCGTCGTGCACTCGTTCGGCGACGCCGCCTACAACTTCGGGCAGACGTACGAGCTCGCGCTCTCGTCCACGCAGTACGTCATGTACTACTTGGCGGGGAGCATCCTCGCGTACGTGCTCGGCGTGAAATACGCGAACGTCGCGCTCATGTGCCTCTACCTCGGAGGCACGCCGCTCGCGATGCGCTCGATGCTGCGCGAGATGGGCAAGGACGAACGACTGTGCTTGCTCGTCGTGCCGGTGCTCGTGAACGTGATGTTCACGTTCGGCCTCTTGCCGTTCGTGCTCGGCGTCCCGCTCGTCTTCTGGGGACTCGCCGCGGGGCTGAGACACTTTGCACGCCCGACGCGCAACACGGCGCTCGTGTTGGGCGCTCTTGCGATCGCACTCTTCTTCTCGCACCCGTTCACGTTCTTCTTGTTCGGCGTCGGCTTCGCGCTGATGTTCCCGTGGGGACGAGTCGAAAAGTGGCTGATTTCAGGCGGCCCCGTGGTGCCCGCGCTCTTGCTCGTGATCTGGTGGACCAAGACGAGCAAGGCCGGACAAGACTCGCTCGGCGCGCTCAAGGGTCATATCGAGCACGCGCCGTATCTCTTCTCGTTCTCGCAGATCACGACGTGGACGCTCGACATCTTCCACGACGACTCGGACGAGATCGTCCTCATCATGTTCATCTTGCTCGTCATCGTGACGTTCGGTCTGTCCGCCGGCTCACCGGACAAGAGCAAGCCCGCCGCGCGCTGGTATGCGTTCCTCCCCGCGATGTGCGTCGCGCTCTACTTCTTGATGCCGGGCGATCTCGGTCCTGTGTGGCTCTTCGCGCAGCGCTTCCCATCGCTCGCGCTCATCACGATCGTGCCCGCGCTGCGGATGCCTTCGGGCGGGCGCGGGTGGCTCACCACCGTCGCGTTCCTCGCGCTCGGTTATCACGCGACCGTCAACACGTGTAAGCACTTCATCGAGTTCCAGCTGGACGAGGTCGGCGACATCGACGGCGCGATCGCTTCCATCGAACCCGGCAAGCGCACCGCGGGTCTCATCTACGACGGCGGCAGCAAGACGATGAACTGGGCGCCGTTCCTTCACTACGTCTCGTGGGTGCAAGTGGAGAAGGGCGGCATGGTGCAGTTCTCCTATGCGCACTTCGGACATTGGCCGTTCCACTACAAACATGGTGAGTTCCCGCCGCCGGGGAACGAGACGGACACTGGCCCGCGCCCGCGCTGGGAGTGGACGCCCGATCAAGTACCGATCGGCGAGCTGTATCCCTATTACGATTACGTGCTCGTCCGAGGAACCGGCTTCCGCCCGCCTGCAGGGACGTTTCACATCGTCTTTCACGGCGATCGCTGGACCGTCTACAAGAAGGACTAGGGGCATATCCTCATATTCGAGAAGGCAGACACGCTCACGATATAGGGACACGCCCTAACCCGGAGAGATTCACAAGAAGGCGGGAAACGTGAAGGAGCTTTTGGATGCTGACCCCCAAATCTTCCCGACTTCGTGACTTCCTGTGAATTCTCGAATTCGGCGAGCCGGGGGAGCGTAGACGCACCCTTTGTCTTTGTATTAGGGTGCCGCCACTCATGGCCCAGGGCAAAACGATCTCGAGAGGCGCGTCACAGAGCAGCGGTGGCCCGAGCGTGCTCGGCGCAGGCGTCACCGTGCGCGGTCGTCTCACCGGCGAAGGCGACGTCACCGTCGAGGGCAACATCGAGGGCGCGGTCTCCGTCACCGGAGCGCTCATCATCGCCGCAGGCGCGAGCGTCTCGTCCGATGACGCGCTCCACGCACGCACCGCGGTGATCGCTGGCAACGTGGAGGGCGGTGTCGTCGCCGACGGCACGGTCCGCTTGATGGCGTCCGCGCGCGTACGAGGCGACTTGAAGGGCTCGGAGATCAGCATCGACGAAGGCGCGGAGTTCGAAGGTCGCATCGACGCGAGCTTCGAGTTGCCGGCAGAACTTTCGGGCGGCGGCCGCGGCCGCTGAGCACAGGAGAAGACATGGCAAGTACGGTCATCGGCGCAGGCATCACCATCGAAGGCGAAGTGTCCTCGGAGGACGAAGTGGTCGTTCAGGGCACGATCCGCGGGAAGCTCCACGGCAAGGATCGCGTCACGATCGAGCAAGGCGCGGTCGTCGAGGCCGACGTCACGTCGGGTCCGCTCACGGTCGCCGGCTCAATCACGGGCAACATCAACTCGCACGACCGCGTTGACCTCCAGGCCGGCGCGAAGGTGATCGGCAACGTGAAGGCCACGCGCATCACGATCGCGGACGGCGCCCAGTTCAAGGGCAACGTCGACATGGACGTCTGAGATGGCGACGATCGGCAAGAGCGCGCGCGTCAAAGGCCGCATCCACGGCAACGAGGATCTCACTGTCTTTGGGCGCGTCGAGGGCGAGGTCAACATCGACGGCGACGTCGTCATCGAGGCGAGCGCTCTCGTCGCTGCGAACATCAGCGCGCACGTGATCACCGTTCGCGGCGCGATCAAGGGCGATCTCACGGCTTCGGACGCCGTCCGGCTCGAAGACGGCGCGCGCGTCGTCGGCGATCTCCGCGCACCTCGCGTTGCGATCGCGCCCGGCGCTCTCGTTCGCGGATATGTGCAAACTGCACACAATGGCAAGGAGGTCCCCGCGCGTCGCCCTGCCGCCGCACAAGTCGCGCGCCCCGCGGCTCGCGTTGCCGTGCCTGCTCGGCCCGCCGCTCTGCCGACGACTCCGACGACGACTCCGACGACTCAGGCCGTGAGGGTTGTCGCGAAGGTAGAGCCGAAGCGAGCCGCGCTCTCGATCGCTGGCGGAATCAAAGCGCCTCCTCCCGTGGTGCCCGTCCTCAAAAAGGGCAGCAAGGGCGCGCTCAAGAGAAGAGGCTGACGTGGCTTCGGGGCGGGACCGCCTGCTCGAGCTCCTCCGCACGCGCGCCTTTGCGCAGCGCCGCGTGGTGCTCGCGTCCGGCAAGGAGAGCGATTTTTTCATCGACTGCAAGCAAGCCGTCTTGCTCGCCGAAGGTCACGCGCTCGTCGGCGACGTGATGCTCGAGGCCGTGCGCGCTCTCGGCGGATGCGTCGCAGTCGCGGGCGTGGAGCTCGGCGGCTGCCCGCTCGCGAGCGCGGTCGCGATCATGAGCTTCCACCAAGGCGCAGGGCTCGACGCGATCTACGTCCGCAAAGATGCGAAGGACCACGGCTCACGGAGGATGCTCGAAGGTAACGGTCACCTCCCCAAGGGCGCGCGCCTGGCGCTCCTCGAGGACGTCGTGACCACCGGCGGCTCCACGCTGAAGGCCGCGCAGAAGCTCCGCGAAGCCGGCTACGAAATCGCGGGAGTCGTCGCGCTCGTGGATCGTCTCGAAGGCGGACGCGCGGCGATCGAGGCCGAAGGCCTGCGGGTCGACGCGATCTTCACACGTCACGACTTCATCGCGCCGTAGCGTTCGGGTTGTAGATGCGGCTAGGGCGCCGACTCGTCCTTCATGTCGTCGTACGGATTGTCCGACTCGGTCGTGTCTAGGCTTGCGGGCGCGGCCTTTGGGCGCTTTGGCGCGATCCACACGGCCTTCGGCTTGGGCTTCGGAAGCGCGTCGACGGTGAACGTCGGGATCGTCGGCATCGGATCGACGCTCGCGACGGCGGTGGACACCGGCGCGATCTCCGGCGCGACACAGAATGGCGGAGGCGCTACGGGCTGCGCGGCTGCGACGATCGTGGCGGGCTGTACAGGCTGCGTGTGTTGGGCGCCCAACATGAAGAACACGAGCATGCCGCCGAGCGACAGACCGAGCAGAAGCCACGCGATGGGCGAGGTCGGCTTCGTGCGCAGCTCGGGCTGGAGCTTCGCGACCGCCGCGACGAGCGCCTCGTGCACTTCACGCTGGAGTCGCTCGCGGGCCTCGACCTCACCCTTCACCAGCACGTTCAGATCGGGGATGGCCTCGAAGCGAGCTCGCACGTCTGCGCGCCGGACCATGGCGATCGGCGGAGTGGGCGTAGGCGTGGGAACGGCGGGAGTGACGACAGGGAGCTGTCGCGTCGCCATGTGCTCGTCCGTGTCTGGGATGCTCGCCGAGAGATCCGGCAGCTGACGCATCGAGGCCATCTGCTCGTCGCTGTCGACCCACGGGACCGGAGTCGGCGTTGGCTGCGCGACGCGGTCGGTGAGCCTCTGGAGCGCGTTCGGATCGCTCAGTCGCCATACACGCCGAGGCTGGGTGCTCGTCGGTCGAGGCGTACGAATGACGTCGCGCACCAGCTCGGAGCCGGCGGGCTGTCGTTTGCGCGAGTTGAGGCTGCCCAACATGGACACAGACCTAGAGCAACAAGCGTGCACGCTCGCAGAGTGTCGCCAACGACCGAAGCTCGCAGGTGCTCACGAGATCTCGTGGTCCAGTGTGTCCATCTCGATCCACCTATGAGTCCATGGCGGTCCATGCGCCGAAGCGCAGGGACGAACATGCCGTGAGCCGCTTGACGTGAGAAGCGAGCCCGGAGGGCGAACGCAATCGCGCACCCAAACCTGATAGACTGGTAAGAAGGAGACACGCATTGGAAGGCAAGCGCATCGACATCCTGAGCGACTCGACCGGTGAGACGGCGGAGAAGGTCGTCCGTGCGGCCATGCTCCAGTTCCCTCACTCTGGCGCGCTCATCCGGCTTCACACGCGGGTCCGCACGAAGGAGGCGGCGCGTCCGATCCTCGAGTCCGCGGCGAAGAGCGGCGCGCTCGTCGTGTTCACGGTGGTGAGCCCCGAGCTGCGAGAATTCATTCACGCGTCGAGTTACGAGCTCAAGATCGAAGCGCTCGACCTCATCGGCTCGCTCATCGGAAAGATCGGCACCTTCCTCGATCGCCAGCCGATCAACACGCCAAGCGCGATGTTGCCGCTCTCCGACGAGTACTTCCGCCGCATCGAGGCCGTCGAGTTCACCGTGAAGAGCGACGATGGCAAAGAGCCGCGCAACTTCCGCAAGGCCGATCTCGTGCTCGTCGGCGTGAGCCGCACAAGCAAGACTCCGCTGTCGACGCTGCTCGCCCAGCGCGGGCTCAAGGTCGCGAACCTCCCGATCGTCATGGGCATCCAGCCTCCCCCGGAGCTCGAAGAGGCGCAGCAAGAGCGCGTCGTGTGTCTCACGATCGAGCTCAACCAGCTCGTCGAGATCCGCAAGGCGCGTCTCAAGCAGCTCGGCATGCCGATGGACACGGGCTACGGCCTCGTCGATCAAGTGCGCCTCGAGCTCGACTACGCGCACACGATCTTCCGCGCGCACCCCCACTGGCCCATCATCGACGTCACGGGTCGCGCGATCGAGGAGACTGCCGTGATCATCCTCGAGTCGCTCAAAGAGCGCGACGAAGCCGCCAAGCAAGCACGCGCCGCGCTCGTCTGAGGCTATTTTTTGCGGTCTTTGGCCTTCGAGATCGTGTCTCTCGGAACCGTCCGCGTCGCGTCGTCTTCGTTCGCGGGCATCTCGTTCGGGTCCGCGTCGTGCACGCTGCGTTCGCGCGGGACACCCGGCACGGCGTGGGCGATCTCGGCGGGTGTCATGAGCGTCGTGCGATCGACCGCTTCCTCGCCGTAGGCGTCATCGCTGCTCGGGTCGTCCTCGAGCCTCGGCGCTCTGCGAGCTGTCGTCGTCCCGTTGTCCTCGTCGAGCCTATGCAGGTCGACCTCGGCGGAGTCGACGAAATTGATCGGGATGTCGATCGAGTCGCTCTTCGGGCGTATGGGCTGCTGTGTCACGAGGACGAGCGCGTCACGCAGCGCTCGCGCGTCTGCGTAGCGATCCTTGCGAGATCGACTCATCGCCTTCTGCACGACGCGCTCGAGCGCAGGCAGCACGCTCGGTTCGAGGCTGCGGAGCGGCGTCGGCGTGCTCGTCAAAATCCCCATCAACAGGGCGTTGTAGTTCGTGCCCTGAAACGGTCGCTTGCCCGTGAGGATCTCGTAGAGCACGACGCCGCACGCGTAGATGTCGACTCGCCCGTCGAGATCGCGCTCGCCGCGCGCTTGCTCGGGCGCCATGTAGTACGGCGTGCCCATCACCATTCCCGTCTTGGTGAGTGTCTCGTCGTCGAACTCGAGGCCGCGCGAAGTGGGGCGGCTCAACATCTTGGAGACGCCAAAATCGAGCAGCTTGACGATCGGTGGGCACCCCGGCCGTTGCGAGAGGAATACGTTCTCCGGCTTGATGTCGCGGTGGAGGATGCCCCGCTCGTGTGCCGCGATGAGCCCGGACGACACCTGCGTGAACACGTCGACCGCCTCGGGCCAGTTCAATCGCCCCACAGCCGCGATGCGCGCCGACAACGTCTGACCCGTCAAGTATTCGAGCACGAGGTAAGGGCTGCCGTCGTCCAGCGAGCCCATGTCGTAGACCTCGCAGATGTTCGGGTGACCGATGCTGCCGACCGCACGCGCCTCTTGGTGAAAGCGCTTCACCGCGACCGCCTTTTTCGCTTGCGAGGGGTGCAGCACCTTGATCGCCACCATCCGTCGGATGTTGAGTTGCTCGGCCGCGAAGACCGAGCCCATGCCGCCCTCGCCGATCACTCCGCGGAGCTGGTATTTACCGTCGATCGTGCGCCCGATGAGCTCGGGCCGGCCGCCCTTCGATGACTTCTTCGGCTCCGTCCCAGGCGGCCTCGGCACGACCAGAGCGTTGCCGCTGGGCACACGCTTGCCGGTCGACGGGCAGACTTCGGTGCCCGCGTCGTGCGTACGCCCGCAGTGCGGACACAAGATGACGCGCATGCTCATGAAAGGGCTAATTTCTAGCGTATCGCAGAACCGCGTGCTCGTCCGGTTTTCGCGCTTGCGAGTCTCCGCGCGTGGCCTTGTGGGACGCGATCAAGCGCGCTCTGGGCGCGTCCTCGGCTCCCTCGGCTCCCTCGGCAATCGCGGAGCGCGAGGACCCTGGCACACCGCAAGAGCAGTTCGCGCGCCTCGCGCTCGGGATTGTTCGGTCGCCGAACGAGCGCGCTGCGCGCTTGCGATTCTACTTGGAGAGCTGGGCGTTGCTCGGCAGCGGACAACGACAGATGGGAGGACGTTCGCGATCGTCTCGTGCCCGCGATACGCGCTGCGACGTTCTTCCAAGGCGCAACGATGCCCGTTCTGTTCCGCGAAGCTTTGCCGCTTTTGGTCGAGTGCGTCGCGATCGACACCGACACCGCGATGACGTTCGTGACGCTCGAACAACTACAAAAATGGGGCAAGACGGCGGAAGAGGTCTTCACTCACGCGGCGGGCTTCGCCGAGAGCGCGCGAGCTGCGATCGAGACTTGCGACCCCAGCGCGCCGTACCCACCTCGACACAGAGCCATTCCCGCGTCGCCGGCGGACCCGCGGATTTCCGACCGCGGAGGTTATGGAAGAGCTCGCGCGGAGAGCATGACCTCGAGAGCATGCGACCGATGACTTTGCTATAAGGCCTCGAGCCCTACAGTCCGGAGATCTCCAATGACGCTACCGCCCATCTACATCGTGTCTGCCGCTCGCACGCCCATCGGTGCTTTCCAAGGCGTCCTCTCTTCGCTCGCCGCGCCACGCCTCGGTGCCGTCGCGATCCAAGGGGCACTCAAGCGCGCAAAGCTCGCGCCTGACACCATCCAAGAGGTGTTCATGGGCAACGTGCTCACGGGCGGAGTAGGCCAAGCGCCCGCACGCCAAGCGATGATGTACGCGGGCATCCCCAACACCACGCCCGCAACGACGGTCGGCAAGGTGTGTGGCTCCGGCCTGCAAGCCATCGTGTTCGGCGCGCGCGCGCTGGCGCTCGGCGACGCGGACGTCGTGATCGCCGGCGGGATGGAGTCGATGTCGAACGCGCCGTACTACTTGTTCCAAGCGCGCGGCGGCTACCGCATGGGCGACGGCAAGCTCGTCGACGGCATGATCCACGATGGCCTCTGGGACCCGTACAACAACGTCCACATGGGGACGTGCGGCGACAAATGCGCGGCCGAGTACAAGTTCTCCCGCGAGGCGCAGGACGAGTACAGCAAAGAGAGCTTCCGTCGCGCGCTCTCCGCGCAGAAGGAAGGCCTATTCGACGCGGAAATCGAGGCCGTCAGCGTCCCACAGCGCAAGGGCGATCCTCTGTTGGTCAAGCTCGACGAGGGTCCCGGCAAGGGCGACCCGAGCAAGTTCGCATCGCTGAAGCCCGCGTTCAGCAAAGACGGCACCATCACCGCAGCGAACGCGTCCTCCATCAACGACGGCGCGAGTGCGCTGGTGCTCGCGAGCGAGAAGGCGGTCAAGGAGCACAAGCTCGAGCCGCTCGCGCGCATCACGGGTTGGGCGAGCGCGGCGCAGGCGCCCGAGTGGTTCACGACCGCGCCCGCGAAGGCGATCGAGAACGTGAACAAGAAGCTTGGCCTCACGCCGAGCGACATCGATCTCTACGAGATCAACGAGGCGTTCGCGGTGGTCTCGATGGTGACCGCGCAGCTCGCCGGCATCGACATCTCTCGCGTGAACATCCGCGGCGGAGCCGTCGCGCTCGGCCACCCGATCGGCGCTAGCGGCGCGCGAATCGTGACGACGCTGCTGCACGCGATGAAAGATCACAACAAGAAGCGCGGCCTCGCGACGCTCTGCATCGGCGGCGGAGAAGCCGTCGCGATGGTCGTCGAGCGTTCTTGATTCGGCCGCGCGAGCTCTCGCTCGGGCTCACGCTCTTTCCCGCGCGCACGCCGACTCTGTTGCCGGCGACGCACACCAACAGCTACGCGCTCGGAAAGACCGACGTCGTCCTCGTGGAGCCGGCGACGCCTTACGAAGACGAGCAGCGCGCGTGGCTCACGTGGGCGCGCTCGCTCCCGTCGCAGGGTCGGCGACCGATCGCGATCTTGCTCACGCACCATCACGTGGATCACGTGGGCGGCACGGACGTTCTCTCTCGTGAGCTCTCCTTGCCGCTGTGGGCACACGCCGACACCTTCGCGCGACTGGACCCTTCGTTCGTGCGGGGTCGAGAGCTTCACGACGGAGACGCTCTCGTCCTCGGCGACGATCGTTGGGACGTGATGGTGACGCCAGGTCACGCACCTGGTCACGTGTGTTTGCTCAACGCTTCGAGCGGCGCGCTCGTCGTCGGCGACATGGTGGCCAGCGTCGGAACGATCTTGATCGCCACCTCGGACGACGGCGACATGGGCGTCTATCTCGAGCAGCTCGAACGCTTGGATCGAGCCAAATCAAGGCTCGCGCTGCCATCCCACGGAGATCCCATCGACGACCCGTCGGCGACGTTCCGGCGCTACATCAAGCACCGCGGCATGCGCGAGCAGAAGGTGCTCTCGGCGATACAGCAGAAGCCGGGGGGGACCCTGAGCGAGCTCGTCTCCCTGGCGTACGACGACACGCCCGTGCACGTGTGGCCCATCGCCACGATCAGCCTGGAGGCACACCTCGCGAAGCTGATCAAGGAAGGCCGCGCGCGCGTCGATGGCGATCGCTACTCCACGAACAAGTAGTGGCCGATGACTCCCGAGATGGTGTCGTTGAAGAACAAGAACTCGAGCGTCGCCAGGATCAAGAACGGCCCGAACGCGATGCGTGCAGGTGCGTCACCATCGTCGTCGCCGGCGCCGCCAGGGTCGTCCGCTAGGAGCTTCGTCGCCTCTTCGTCGCCCTCTGCGGAGGCCTTCTTCAGCTCTGCGCGGTCTGCCTTCACGCTCTCGGGCTCTTCGAATTTGCCCTTGGCGAGATAGATGAATAATGCGCCTACCGAGCCCTGAAGAGAGCCCGCGAGCAGCACCCACGCAGCTCCGCTCCAGCCGAACCAGGCACCCGCGAGCATGACGAGCTTCGCATCTCCCATGCCCATGCCCGCGAACCCGCGGAGGCGTTTGTACAAGACGATGAACGGCAGCCACACGACCAAAAATCCGATCGCCGCGCCCGAAAAGCTCGGCACCCACTGAACGCCACGAAGCGGGATCGTGGCGAGCCCTAGAACCGTCCCGCCGATCGTGATCGAGTCCGGCAGGTACATGTGCTCCCAGTCGATGAAGGCCGCCGCGGTGAGCCCCATCGAGAGCGCGAAGATGGCGAGGTAGTTCCCCGCCGCCCGCGCGAGGCTCAGGTCGTCCGGCGCGTGCGTAAGCAGCATGTCCATGCACGCCCACGAGATCAGGCCCCCGAGCAACTCGACGATCGGGTAGCGCGGGCTCATCGGCGCTCCGCAGCAGCGCGCTTTGCCATGCAAGATGACGTAGGAGACCACGGGGATGTTGTCGTAGGCGGCGATCGGCTTTCCGCAGCCGGGGCAGTGAGAGCCAGGGCGAACGACGCTCATGTCGCGAGGCACGCGATAGATGACGACGTTCAAGAAGCTGCCCCACAAGAGGCCGAAGGGCACCGACACCGCCCGCAGCGTGCCGTACGGCAGATCGGACAAAACCATCCGCGCAGACGATAGCAGGGGTTGCGCGCCGCCTGGCGAGCGGGAATTCGCGGGAGCGAAATCGGGATTTGGGAGGAGCCCAAGTAACCGTTTAGTGCACCGCGTTTCGCGCAGCGAAAGAATCGCTTTGCGATTGTCGATGCTAATCCGACGGCGGTGCACTAGGAGTGCGCGCGTTTCGTCATGATTCTGGAGATCAACGCCGATCACCCCGAGCCCCGCAAAATCCAGCGCGCGGTGGACGCGTTGATCGCGGGCGAGGTGATCGCCTACCCGACCGACACGGTCTACGGGCTCGGGTGTGATCTGATGAACAAGAAGGCGATCGATCGCCTCTACCAGATCAAGCAAATGGACAAGACGCACCAGCTCGCGTTCATCTGCCACGACCTCTCCGACATCGCGCGCTACGCGATCGTCGAGAACCACCAGTACCGCGTGCTGCGCCACTACCTCCCGGGGCCGTATTGCTTCTTGCTCCTTGCGACGCGCGAGGTGCCGAAGCTCGTGATGAGCAAGAAGAAGACGGTGGGCATTCGCGTGCCGAACCACGAGGTGACCCGAGCGCTCGCTCGCGAGCTCGGCAGGCCGCTCATCTCGACGACCGCGCAGCGAGCGGGGGAGGACCCGTTCATCGACGCGCACGACATCGACGACGCGTTCTCCGGTCTCGCCATGGTGCTCGACGCGGGCGCCGGAGGGATGGTGCCAACGACCGTGATCGATCTCGTGAGCGTGCCGCCGCTCGTCGTGCGCGAGGGTGCCGGCAGCATCGAAGACTTCGTTTAGGATCCCAGCATGCGTTGGATAGGGCTACTTCTGGCCGCCGCGTGCTCCACACCAACGAGTGCGGCTCCAGCGGACGGAGGCGCGGGTGATGACGCTTCATACGATCCACACCCGCAGACGCCCGCGTGGCTCTTGGACGCGCACGTCATCACGCAGGGGCACAACAAGGACGACGTCACGGACTGTCGACCTTCAAAGACATCAAGACGATCGCCGCGCCCACGGGACGGGACCTACGGGACCCGAGCCTCTTCGTCGTGGGAGACACGCTGTTCTTGAAGGCCATCACGCGACTGCCCGTGGACAGCGCGCGCGACAGCAACGTGGACTCCATCGGCGTGATCACGACGACCAAGGACGGCGTCACGTGGACGCCCTTCGAGAACGCCGGGCCCGCGACGTGGAGCTTCTGGCGCGTGAGGGCGAACGAGGGCGTGCAATACACGGCCGCCTACGAAGACGGGGACAAGAGCGTCGCGATGTTCTCGTCCACGGACGGCCATGGGTGGACCAAGGACGCGCAGATCTACGGGGTCGCCGCGGACACCCCGCTAGAGACCGAGCTCGTGTTCATGCCGTCGGACCGCCTGCTCGCGCTCGTTCGCATGGACGGCACGGACGCGGAGCTGCTCGGTTACAGCGGACGCATGCGCACGAAGGTGTGTTGGTCCACGCCGCCGTACGCGACGTGGGACTGTCCGCAAGAGTTGATGGGTCAACGATTGGACGGCCCCGTCGCGATCTCCTGGAAAAATAGGCTCTTCGTCGTCGCGCGCAAACACCTCACGGACAACACGGGCCGCAAGCGCACGAGCCTCTTCGAGATCACGGGTACGCTCGAGGGCGGCCCGATCGACATCAGCAGTGGGGTGAGCTCCCCAGCGCGGAGGACACCTCGTACGCCGGCATTGCGATGATCGACGCGAACCGCGCCGTCGTTCACTGGTACTCGGGCGACATCTTCCTGGACAAGCCGTGGCTCGTCGGGTTGTTCGACCTCAGCGACATCTGGCAAGCGACGATCGACTTTTCCAAAGTGAAATAGCCGCCGAGGTCACGCCAGCACGTGCATCTCGCCGCCCACGTCCACGGCGTTCGCGAGGGCCTTGTGGTGAGCCTTCTTCGCCCAACGAACGGCGTCCTCGACCGTTAGGCCGAGCGCGAGCTTGGCCGCGATGAACGAGGCGAGCGTGCAACCGCCGCCGTGCAGCGCGTGGAGGCGCAGGCGCTTGGCGCGCAGATCGATGACTTCGCTTCCGATCGCGAGCACGTCGACGGCCTCTCTTCCCTCGAGATGTCCACCCTTGACGAGCGCCGCCCCCGCGCCGATCGCGACGAGCAACTCAGCCGCCGATCGCGCGTCGTCGAGCGAGGTGATGCGTACGCCGAGCAGCGCCTCGGCCTCGGGGACGTTCGCGGTCACGAGGGTCGCGCGTGCGACGAGATGGGTGCATAGTGCACGCGTTGCCGAAGCGGCCAACAAACGGCCTCTCCCACGCGTTGGAGAGAGCACCGGATCGACCAGCAGCGGCAGCTTGGGATACGCGTCGGCGATACGCGCCATCGTGCGCACGTTCTGGATCGTGCCGAGAGCGCCGGTCTTGATCGCGCGAACGTCTTGGGTGCGCAGCACCTCTCGTGCCTGCGCATACACTCTCGCGGCGGAGACCGGGAACGAGCGCACGAGGCCCGACGTGGACTGCACAGTGAGCACCGCGGCGACCCCGCATGCGAACGCGCCCGCCTTGTCGATCGCGCGCGCGTCGGCCAAGAGTCCCGCGCCGCCGCCTGGGTCGAGGCCGCCCACGGCAAGCACACAAGGCATCGAGCACGCGCGCATCCTACGCGATGCTATCTTGTTCCTCGTGAGAGCCAAGGTCGCGATCTGCACGCTCGCGCTCGCATGCAGCGCGACACCCGTGGCGAGCACGCCGCCGCCAGACCCGCCGTATGTGGCGCCGCCGGAGACCTGCTCGCCTGTCGACGTCGACGCCGTTCAGACGTTCAAGCCGTGCTCGATCGGCAGCGGAATCTTCGGCCAGTGGACGCTCGATGAAGACGGCCTGCCCGCTTACGACTACGTGCTCGACGAGAACGCGGACCCACGCGCGCGGTGGTTCAACACGGAGGGTCGTGATCGCCGCGAGCACTGGTCCAGCTTCGGCAACGCGCGCGTGACTGCGCTCGCGTACAACGACGGCACCGTCGAGCTCACCACACAAGACCGCGGCGAGACGTACTTGAACAAAGTCGACGAAGCGCAGGGCGCGTTCGGCGGCGGCTTCTCGTATATCGATGACGGCTCAAGCGTCTGGTCGTCGGCGTACAAGTGGCGACCGAAGGGCAGCAAGACGACGCGTCGGTTCGGCATCAACTACTTCGCGACGACCACCACCTTCAAGGGTCTCTCGGTCTCGCACCGCATCTTCACGCCCACGGGCCAGGTCCCCGTCGTGCTCGACGACGTCATCCTCGAGAACACCACGAACGTGCCGTTGACGTTCAAGCACTACGAGTACTGGGACGTCGCGCGCCGCCAGATCGAGACCAACTGGCTCGTGTCCGGAAGCGCGCTGAAGAGCGCCCCCACGAACGCGGCGATCGCGCGCGACGCACGAAATAGCCTGTTTCAAGAGCACGTGACCTGGGACGCAAAAGCGCAGATCCTCGGCATGCGGCGCACTCAGCTGTCGACGCCGCCCGTGACGATCGATCAGCCCAGCGCGGTGGACTACTACCCGGGCGACCCGTTCCTCGCCGTGCTCATCGGATCACGCGACGCGATGTACACGGACCAGGCCACGTTCTTCGGCGCCGGCGGACCGAAGGCGCCCTCCGCGATCGTCGCGCACGCCCCCGGTGATCCGGACGACACGCCCAGGACGATCGCCGCGGGACAGCCGCGCATGTTCGTGGTGCGAACGGACGTCACGCTCCCCGCGCACGGCAAGCAGGCGCTCCGCTTCGGTTACGGCTACGCGCCGATGACCAAGGACTACGCAGTGGAAGACGAGTGGCACAATCCCAAGTGCGACATGCGTACCGAGGCGCGCGACGCGCTGAAGAAACAGTTGATGTACTTTGCATCCAGCAACGACGGACAAGGCGTCGCGGCGGCCGGCGCGCTTCACCGCGAGATCGCGTGGCACACCGCGCAGCTCGAGGCGTCGATCGCGATGCGCGACTATTGGGCGCAGAACATCGTCCCGCAGGGCTCCGCATACCTCTACTTGCACGGCGCAGACGGGGCCGCGCGCGATCTGGCGCTGTTCACGATCCCGCTCGTCTATACGGATCCTGCTGTAGCCGAGGGCGAGATCGAGATGCTGATGGGCATGCAGCGCGCGAGCGACGCCTCGTTCGTGTACGCGTTCCAAGGTCACGGCCTCCTCGACGACGCGCTCGGCGTGCACGCTCACCCGAGCGACCTCGACATCTTCTTCTTGTGGGCGTTCTCCGAGTTCGTGGGCGCGACCGGCTTTCCGCTGATGGACGTGCACGTGCCGTACTACCCGCGCGAGGCGCGCCCGACCGCGCTCGGCTTCGATCACGTCAAGGACGCCGTGCGGCACCTGTTCGACGTCGTCGGCGTCGGCCCGCACGGCTTGATTCGAATCGGGGACGGCGACTGGAGCGACGGCATCGTGTTCGAGGCTGCCGATCGGGACCTCGCGCAGAAGAACGGTGAGAGCGTGCCCAACACGCAGATGGCCGTCGCCGTGCTGCCGCGCGTCGCGGACTTGGTCGAGTCGCACGACGCGGCGCTCAGCAAGGAGATCCGCGGCAAGGTTGCGCTCTACAAGCAATCGCTTGCGCAGGCGTGGACAGGCCAGTTCTACGGGCGCGCGTACTTCGGCGACGGCAAGCTCGCGTACGCGGACAAGATCAACCTGGAGTCTCAGGTGTGGGCGCTCGTCGGCGACGAGCTCTCGAGCCCGAGCGATCGGGCGACCCTGGTCGCGCAGATCGGCAAGCAGCTCGACGATCCGTCACCCGCAGGCGCGACGCTCGTGCCGGGGGGCCAAGTGTGGCCGGCGATCAGCGGCCTCTTGTCGTGGGGCTACAGCAAGAGCGACCCCGGGCGGGCGTGGTCGCACCTCACCAAAAACACGATGACGGGCCACGCGCTCGCGTTCCCTTCGATCTGGTACGGCATCTGGAGCGGGCCCGACGGGCTGAACTCGGCGGCGGGCGATCGCCCCGGAGAGAGCTGGTACTCGCCCGTCACGCCGATGGTCGACTTCCCCGTGATGAACGCCAATCAGCACGCGATGCCGCTCCTCGCGACGCTTCGCACGGCGGGCGTGGATGCGAGCGCGACGGGCCTCGTGATCGATCCGCACGTGCCCGGCAAGACCTTCACGCTGAACACCGAGCTGCTCGATCTCTCGCAACGAGGACCCTCGATCAAAGGCGCTTACAGGCCGATCGCGGGCAACGTCTCGCGGACGATCGAGGTGCGCGCGCCCGCCGGCGGTACGATCGCGAGCGCGTCGCTCGACGGTACCCAAGTGTTGGTCATGAAGGCCGCGACGTCCGTCGTGATGCCCGCGCCGCCGAGCAACGGCAAGGCGATCACGTTCGAGGTCGTCACGTCTCCTTGAAGCCGTCGAGCGAGCTCAAGATGCGATCGGCGCTGAGCAGAACGAGCTTGTCCATGAGCTTGGGCGCGCGCTGTTGGAGCTTCACGAAGGCGCGACCATGACCGGTGATCACCGCGTTCGCGCGGCGTCGATCCATCGCGTCCACGATCTCTTTCGCGGCGGCCTCGCCCTTCACCACCAGCCATGAAGGCATCGGGTCCCGGCCCGCGCGCTCGCGGATCTCGCTCTCGACGAAGCCAGGCGCGATGTGCGTCACCGAGACGCCGTCCTTCTTGAGCTCACCGCGCAGCGAGTCGCAGAGCGCGCGCACCGCGAACTTGCTCATGCCGTATGCGGCGAACCCAGGCAGCGAGATGTACCCGTTGACGCTCCCCACGATGCCGAGACGTCCGCGCGTCTCCCGCAGCGGCTCGATCGCGGCCTTCGCCGTGCGCACGGCGCCGATGACGTTGGTCTCGAACTGCCGCCGGAAGTCGCTTACCGAGAGCCGCTCCACTGTGCCGGGGACCGAGATGCCTGCGTTCGCGATGACCACGTCGATTCGACCGAAGACCGCGAGCGCCTCGCGGAACGCATCGCGCACCGAGTCGTCCTGATCCACGTCACACGTGATCGCCGTCGCGTTCGCGCAAGACTTCGCGAGTGACGCGAGCTTGTCACGGCGTCGCGCCAACAACGCCAGCCTCGCGCCGCGCGTGTCGTACGCCTTGGCGACGGCCGCACCGATACCCGAGGACGCGCCGGTGATCACGACGACAGGGCTCTTTTCCATGGCGCGATGATGTCACAGCTCGCTCCTTGCCGCGCGCAGCCTGCCGCCGCGATTGACAGTTCAATCACGCCCCTGCTACCCAATCAGGCACATGACCGCGCGCGCGCACAGACTCGCCCCGCTCGCGATCTGCGCCGTGCTAGCCGGCACCCTCGCCCCTTCCAAGGTGGCTCACGCGCAGTGCGTGGATGAGGAACTCAAACAGGAGCTCGTCGGAGGCCGGCACTACCGCGGCGTCCAAGATCGCCTCTTCACGAAGGCATTCCGCCACGAGCTGTCGGTCATGGGCGGCTACTACGCCGCGGACCTCTACTCCTCGAACTGGATCGCAGGCGGCGCGTACACGTTCCACTTCTCCGAGGACCTCGCGCTCGAAGCGAGCGTCATGTTCACGCGTTTTCGTAGCGCGATCACCGACACGTACGAGCGCCGCTACCCGCAAATCCAAGTCGAAGATCGCACCGACAAGCCGGGCACGCTCTATTTCGGCCATCTCGTGTGGTCGTACGCTTACGGCAAGCTCCGCTGGTTGGGCGGGGGAATCAGTCGCTTCGATTTCAACTTCGTTCTCGGCGCGGGCGTCACGGACGACTCGACCTCGCGCGGCATCACCGGGTCCGCCGGGCTCGGCACCAAATGGTATTTTGGCAAGTGGTTCGGCGTGCGCATGGACGTGCGCGATCACTTGCTTCGTCAATCGCTCGTCGGTGAAGAGCACCTCGTCAACGACATCGTCGTGACGATGGGGCTCAGCGTGTTCATACCGTTCGGGGGCTAGCGCCGAGACCCAGACAGCCTTCAGAAGTAGGCAATAGGCGAGCCCATCTTGAAAGATCGGGCATCGGCAGATGGGATGGAACTCGCTCAAAGCCCGCCCGAAGTCGGGCTCCACTTGCACGCAACAAGTCGCAACACTCCCGACGAGTGCGAGCCCGCATCGGGCGGCCTCAATGGACGGTTCGAGGCTTTTGCCCGATGCCCCATCTTTCAAGATGGGGCGCGCAACAAGTGCAAGCGCTCGCCGGATCCTGAGCCTTTTCGCTTGGATCGCGAGGCGCTTACGGGCACCATCACGCGACGATGGTCGGCAACTCGCGCGGACTCCTGGCAGGGCTGACAATCGCAGCGCTGACCGCGGTCGTTGGCCTCGCTCTCGCGAAGCCGCCGGCTGGCAAACCCCCCATCAAGAAGCCTGTAGCGGACGCAGAGGCTGACGACGCCTCGCCGCCGACCGCCTCCGGAGCGAGCAACGCGGACGCGGCCTCGCCGTCGAGCGCCTCCGACGCTGGCCCAGTGATGCTCTCCTCGCCCGCTGGAGGCGATGGAGGCGTGAAAGTCTCGCCGCTCACGCCCGCGCCCAACGAGTTTCCCTCGCCGAGCCTGCTCGGGGATGCGGGAGCGACGGTCGACTACGACAAGCTCATGGGAGACATCTCCGCGCTGCGCGCTCGCGCCGCAGCCGTTGGCGACACGCTCTTTCACTCACGGATCGCGATCACGCTCGAGGTGGACGGCGATCATGGCAAGGTCGCGCGCCTCGTCGTCTCGCTCGACGACGGCGCCATCTACAACAAAGCCCCCGAGGCCCGGCTCTCGGACGCGACTGCCGTCTACTCGCATGCTCTCTCTCCGGGGCGGCACGCGCTGTCGGTGGATCTGGAGCGCCGAGACGATCGCAACGACGCCTTCCGTACGAGCCAGCGCTCGCGCTTCATCGTCGAGGTGCCGCGCGATCAAGAGCTCGTGGTCGAGCTCGTCGTGGATGACGACTCCAACATGGGAAAGAACTTCCCGAGCGATCAGAGCGGCCGCTACGACCTACGCGTGCGCATGAAGGCCAACGCCAAACAGATCAAGAAGTGATGCGCGCACTGTCGATCACCGCGTTGCTGGCTGGCGTGCTCGCGTCCAACGTGGCGCTCGCGCAGGCACCGCCGTCTGGGACGCCGACGCAATCGGTGGCGGGATCTCCGGCAGATCCGCAGACTCGCGGCGAGTCGATGCAGGCGTATCACGCCACGCTCGAGCAGCGTCGGCTCGGCTCCACGCAGCCGATGAAGCTGGGCGACGTCACAGATCAGCTCGCCGTCTCCGAGGACCTGCTCCGAACGGGTCGGGTCGATGAGGCGATCTCGCAAATGAGCGAGCTCGTCGAGAACCCGCAGTTCTCCAACTTCGCGGAGAACGATGAGGGTCGCGCCTCCACCTTCTTGCTCGGTGATGCGCTCGCCACCGCGGGGATCTACGACTCGGCGCGCGGCTACTTCCGACGCGTGCTCTCCGCCAAGGGCGCTTGGGACGGTGTCGCCATCTCCGCGCGTCGGGCGGTCCGCCGGCTCGTCGAGGTCGCGATCGACAGCGGCAAGCTCCAAGAGGGTTTGAGTGATCTCTCCACTGTCCCTCAAACGGCTCCAGAAGAGACTCTCGGCGAGGTCGGCTATCTGACGGGGCGCGCCAGAGAGGCCGCGCACGATCCGGAGGGTGCGCTAACCGCCTATGCGCAAGTCGCCCAGAAGTCGCGCTTCTGGGCCCAAGCCACTTATCTGCAAGGCCTCATCAACGTCGAGAAGGGCAAATACAAAGAGGGAGAAGATCTCT
>JAYVYD010000527.1:0-7051 GCA_043784605.1 Myxococcales bacterium
GTGAGCATAGTACCCAAGCGCCAAATGCGCGCCTGGGTCGAACGGACGTCCATCCACGATGCGCCCTCCCCGCCTCTTCTCGGTCCTCGCGCTCTGCACGTGCACGGCTCTCACCGCGCTGTCCTTCGCTGATCCCACGGCAAAGTCGCCTCCGATCATACGCGTGTGGAGCGGCAAGAGCGGCCACGAGCTCAAGCTCTACGCGGGTGACCAAATCATCAAGACCTACCGTGTCGCGATCGGTCCCGGCGGGCCGGGGCCGAAATGGCGCGAAGGCGACAAGGTGACTCCCGTGGGCCGCTACCACATCACGATGCACCAGCCGTCTCAGTTCACGATCTACTTGCGACTCGACTACCCGACCGCAGCCGACTGGGTCCGCTTCAACGACGCCAAGAAAAAGGGCAAGCCACCCGACAAAGCGACGATCGGCAGCGACATCGGCATTCACGGCACGGGGAAGCCCGCGTGGGACGGCGTCCACAAACAGAGCGACTGGCCCCTGGGCTGCATCGCGCTCGACAACGCCGAGATCGTCGAGATCGCCGGCATGGTCAAGGACGGCACCGCGGTGGACCTAGAGGACGAGCGAAAGCAGGCTCATTGTCATCCTGAGCGAAGCGAAAGATCCCCATGAGTGACGCGAGCAACTACCATTAGCGCGGGTCGATCAGTACATGTGAGCCAAGCGTTCTACGTCTATATCGTCGCGAACGTGCGTGGACGCCGACCTGTACTTTACATAAGCGTGACGAACGACATCCTCCGCCCCATCGCCGAACACAGGAGCGGTCAGCGCGGATTTGCGGGTCGATACAAGGTCACGACGCTCGTATACCTCGAGCGCATCAATGATGTGCAAGCAGCCATCGTTCGCGAAAAGCAATTTAGGGGTTGGACTCGAGCAAAGAAGATTGCGCTCATCGAGCGTTACAATCCCGAGTGGCGTGACCTCATGGTTCGGCCAGTCGAGACATGCGATACGGCGGGGGATCCTTCGCTTCGCTCAGAATGACAACTTTTCCAGTTACCGTTCGGGGTCCATCGTTCCGGCGTTCCAGGAGCGAGTTACTTGTCATCCTGAGCGAAGCGAAGGATCCCCCGGGCGACGCGAGCCAATCTCGGAAGCGACGGTCAATTGGCTTCAAGGCACTACGGTTTGGGTGCGGAACTTCAGAGTGCGGTCGCTCGTGCCGATGTTGCGCACGAACAAGCCCACGAACGAGCCGAAGAGTGCGTCGCTCGGGCCGATGTTCGTAGACCCCGTGGGGCGGCTCACCCACTGGCGCATCTGAGTGAGCATCTCTGGACTAATCGGATTAACGTCGACGATGACTCCCAAGTAGCAGGGAGCGCCAGTCGTCAGCTGCGATTTTTCGGCGACGATGAGATCTCGCGCGTCGGTGCACTGGCGGAGCACGCCGTCGGTCGAGACTGCCGCGGTGTCTCGCTCTCCACCGGGTCCCGTGAGCTTGATCCGATAGACCTCGTCCCAGAGGTCGTAGACGACTCTGCACGTGCGCACCGAGAGCCCGACCGGCACGTCGCTCCCTTCGGGAAATACGTACGCGCGCATCGCGATCACGGTGGGTAACCCGCTCGAGAGCTTGGAGGTGAGCGAGGCGTCCATCACGTCGCGGTAGGAAAAGCTCGCGCGCAACAGGCCGTGGTCCCAAGCGTAGTTCGCCTGTCGCGAGGGCAACTTCGCGGCCGCGACGGGCGGATCGTCTGCGGACGCTACGCTCGGCACGAGGCCGAGCGCGAGGGCCAGAGCCAAGAGCACTGCGCGCCTCATTGGGGCGACTCGCGGAACGGGATGAAGCCAACGAGCGTGGAGATCCCGACAGTGACGCCACCGAGCGCGGTGGACGCGCGTATTCCCAAGTTGAAGGTGAAGTCGATAGGCACTTTGCGGAGGCCGTCGTAGCCGCGCGCCGGGTGCGTGAGGTCGAGGAGTCCTGCTACGCCATAGAGGCCGACCGAGCCGAAGAGGTCCACTCCGTAGATCGCGCGCTGACCGCGATAGAGCGGTATTCGATATTCGGCAGAGACCTTCGCTGCGTAGTCGCCATATCGAACTTCGCCTATCGCGTTGGAGAAGAAGTTGGGCGGCGGCCGGCGGTCGAAGTTGAGATCGAGCACGCGGTCCGGCAGCAAATCCGTGAAGTCACCGACATAAAAGCGCTCGAAGAGAGGCGCGCGGCCGACGATGGCCCCGCCCGTGAGCTCGAGTTTGATCACGTGTTGCTTCGGCAGCTCGAACCACGACGCGAGGCGAGTCTGTAATTTGAAGAAGGGATAGTCACTGCCAAGTATCGCCGGCGCCAGATCGGATACGAGCGTGAAGTAGGTTCCCCGCGTCGTGAGGAACGGGTCGTCTCGCGTGTCGTGCACGAGCGTCGCGCGCAGGTCCGAGAGCGTCGATCCGTTGCGGGCGAGGTGAAAGTCGATGGGCTCGATGTCGAGGCCTCGCTTGTGACTCGCGGCGAGCGGGAGCGACGCGTCGATGCGCTCGAGGCGATAGTCCACGAACAATCGAGTCGAGGTCCCGATATCGTGGCCCACGCCGACGAGCCCTCCGAAGCGTTCGTAGAGCGCGACCGCGAAGTCCTGAGCGGGCTGCTGCGGATCATCGACGAGCACGTCTCGGTTGCCGAAGAAGTCGCGCGCGTGGTTGTAGAGGAGCTGAGTCTCGACGGTCCACGAAGTGCCTAAGAACTGTGGGTCTGCGAAGCGCGCGCGCAGAGCGAGCTGGCGATCCGCGAGCGCGACGGCGCCGCCCACGGTGATGCCCGTGCCGGCTAGGTTGTTCTCGGAGATGTCGAGCCCGCCGAATGCCGTGAGTGGCCGCGCTGCGCCGTTCGGCTCCGCGTCGGACGAGAGCCCGAGCCAGAGATCGTTGACGACGATCGTGTTTCGCTCGCGCACGTGCACGACGAGGATCGCCGTGCCTCGCCGCGAGCCCTTCTTGAGCGAGAGCTCGACTGCGCGAAAGAAGCCGGTGCCGAGGAGCCGAAACCGAGTGAGCTCAAGCGCGGGGTCGTCGACGTCGAGTGTGTCTCCGGCGTGGAATGGCACGTAGCGAAGCACCACGCGCGTCAGGGTCGTCGGGTTGCCGGCGACCTCCACGCCCTCGAGTACGTAGCGCAATCCCACTTTCCCGGGCGCGCGCACCACTCCTTCGGCGTCCGTGTCGTCATCGGCGGGCATCGGTTTTTCCGCGCCTCCGATGGGCGTTCCGACGCTCGGGACGGGAGGCGTGGGCGGCAAGGCGTCGTCGCTCGGCGGAGGATCGGGCGGCCCTTCGGACGTGATGCCTTGTTTGCCGCCCCAGGTTTTCAGCGGCGGCGGCTCTGCGCGCGCCGAGGCCGCCACGAGGGCGGCGGCCAAGACGCACGCGCAAGGAGCCCGAAAGATCACCGCAAGGCAGCGTACTACGCGGACGAAGCCACCGCTCGCTCGACCAACGCCTTGTGTCGCTCCTCGATCGGAGGCAGGTCGATCTCGTTCAAGAAAGACGTGAAGGCGAAGTAGCTGAGGAGGGCGTCCCAGCGATCGAGCCATTTGGGAATCAGTTGTGGCGGGTCGAGTACGCCCTCGTGCCGAAGCCACAAGATCGCGTCGAGATCCTCGAGCGCGATGCGCCCTGAAATCAGCGCCTCTCCAACGCTGCGCGCCCGCGCGCGCACGGCGACTCGCAAGAAGTTGTACACGTCGACGAGCCCCGCGAGGTAGCAAGCGTCCTTCGTGAAGGGAGCGCCGCCTTCGACGGAACCTCCGCGGAACACGCGTTGCGCGTCGAGGTAGGCGTCGTGCTGATCGCTGCCGTGGTCGATCAAGAAGCGAAAGACGTCCAAGAACGAGCCGCCCGACTCCGCCATGCCCACCAGCTCCACGCGCGTCGCGATGCGCGCGAGCCTCGGCGAGGACAAGGAGTGCCCGTAGAGCTCTGCGAACACCGCGAGACCCTCTTGCGTACGCGTGGACCGCGGGCCGCCAGAACGCAGGAGCGGGAACGCGGCCTGCGCGTCGCCATTCTGCGCCGTCAGCGCGTGCGTCTCCACCTCGTGATCGAACAACCCCTCCACCTCGTCTCGAGAGAACATTGCGCCCTCGCGCACGCGTAGCTTGGTCATGCCGCAGATGACCTTCGCGCTAAGGTCGGGATCGCGCACGACGGTGAGCGATATCGGTTTGGGCCGGTTCGCAAGGCGCCGTTCGATTCGCTCCACCGCAGCGCCCGTGTCGAGCGTCGCCGGCTGCGCTCGGTCCACGCCCTCGAGGCGCCGCAGGATGTGTCGCGCGAAGTCGAGGTTGGTGGTGTCGTGATCGAGCGCTGTCGTGCGAGCGCCGCCGTAGATTTCGACAGACAATTTGTAGAACGCTGGTGTGCCCATGGTGAGCACCAGCCGGTGCGCGTCGCGGTGAGAGCGCGCGAGCGCCCGAAGCCAAGAGAGCATCACGTGCTCGCCCTCGAGCTCGCTTTCGAGGGCCGTCAGGGCGCGTACGCTCTCTTCGATCCTCTCGCGATCGACCTCGTTCTTCGGCTCTGGAAGCGACTGCGCGTGGCGGGCGAAGAACTCACGCTCCACCCGCCGTGGCCACGCGATCGCGTCGAGCAGTTTGGTGTGCGACGTCGCCGCCTTGATGACCTCGGCCGCGCGCGCCAGAGTCGCGTCGCGCTCGGTGGCTCGCATCACTGCTTCATGGCGTCGGGCTGCGCCTCGGGCAGCGCAGCGCTACCTGCTTTGCTGGCGGCGGCCGAGTCGGCGGCTGCCATCACGCGCGGGTACTTGGCGGCTTCGACGCCGAAGCGACGCGCGCTGTAGACCTGCGGCACGACGAACAGATCCGCGATGGTGATCGTGTCGCCGTAGGCATACTTGCCCTTGACGCCGAGCGCCTCGTTCGCTGCCATCATGCGCTCGAGTGCTTCGAGGCCGCGTTCGTTGAAGTAGCGGGCCCACGCGGTGCGCTCCTTCTGATCGCTCGTGTGGCGCTCGAGCACGCTGAGGTTCTGAAGCGGCTGCGTGCCTGCGTTGACCACCTCGACCATCGCGCGCACGCGGGCGCGATGCCACGGATCGCGCGGCAGGAGCGGCGGCTCGGGGAACAGCTCGTCGATGAGCTCGATGATCGCGACGGACTCGTTGACCGTGCGGCCGTCGATCTCGAGGCAGGGGACGTAGCCCGTGGGCGAACGATGCACGTGCAGAGAGTCGCGTTGCTCCTTCTCGAGCAGGTTCACTGCCACGTAGCGGTACGCGAGGCCCTTGTACGCGAGCGCGAAGCGCACCCGGTACGACGATGACGAGCGCCAGTAGTTGTACAAGACGATGTCCGCCATGACGCCAAGGCCTACCACGACAGAGCTCGCCGAGCAGAACGCTGAACGCACGAGAACCTTGTGCATGTTTCACGTTTGTGACGCGCCGCGCAGTAGGAGCCTGGGGGGCCGAGCCAACGCTTGCCAGGTCAAACATCGCCTTGTGGATGCGTGAGGGATGCATGCATGCACCCCGCAACAATGATGCGCGTTTGTTCGATCGTGCCTGTGGACAAGTCGTGCGTAACTGGGGCTGTGGAGAGACTGGGGGGCACCCTAAGAAACAGGTGGGATAGCGGCGCCTTTGCAACGGATTCGTGACGCAAGCGCGCATCTCCTGCACTGTTGGCTTTCGCCCAACGGCCTCACGGGCTCGGCGCGGAGCCGCTCCCGATCCGGCCGCTGCTCGAGCGCGGCGACCAGTCGACAAGAAGTGGCGCTTGTCTTGGATCAAGAGTCTTCACGTTTGAAGTCGAGAGACGACGTAGCTCCTCGACTCCCCATCCAGCACGAACCCAAGCGCGCCCTCACCGAAAAAATCAGGGCGCCCCCGGCAGGAATCGGACCTGCGACCTTCGGTTTAGGAATCCCCATATGCAGAATACACCAGCTCCCTGATTTTAGCCTATTTTCTTAGCTATGTCGTTTGCTTGCAGGTGGACAGAGATGGACACGGGTGGACCGAGTTGGACACCAGATTCGGCAAACTTCTGGCACGACGCGTGTAGAGTGCACGATGTTTATGGCGACTCGCGGGTGGCACGAATGGACGTACAAGAGCCGAACGTCGGCTTGCGAGTGCTAGTCTCGCTTCAGAAGGATTCCTGATGCTTGATCGCCCAGTGCGGCTCCTATGGCTAGTCGGCTTTGCTTTCGCGCTCGTGGCTGCGTGCGGAGGATCAGCCATAAGCGGCCCTCCGCTATGCACGCCGGGCGCGTCCGTTGCGTGCGTGGGGCCGAGCAGCTGCGCGGGCTTCCAAACGTGCAGCGCGAACGGCACCTTCGCGGCGTGCGCTTGCGGGACTCCAATCCCCGATTCAGGGACTGTCCCTGACTCAAGCGTCGTGGATGTCTCGGTCCCCGGAGACGCGCAGCCCGATGCCGGCGCTTGCGCGACCAGCGCGATCCCGCCCACGAAGACGACGTGGACGAGCCAGCCGGTCCCCACGATGACCAGCACGATGAATGGGTACACGCTGCGCGTGGAGCTGAAGGGGTATCCGAACTACGGCGCCAAGGATGGCATGGCGGATATCCTCTACGCGAACGAGACCTGCGGGTGGACGTTCCCAATCCCCTCGACGCCGATCAAGTCCGCCAAGATCGTCGCGTCGCTGATCTTGACCGACGATGCCAGTTTGCCACCGAGCGACTACACGCTTCGCCTCTGGTCGGGCTCGTGCGTTTACGACAACGCAACGTCGATCCCGCACGGCACACCACCCGCTACCATCTTCAATAACTGGGTGCAGGTCACCGAGCCAGCCGCACCGACACCCAATGCCAACTTCGTCGTGACGCTATCGAACACGTCGACGCTGGCGACGCGGCCCGTCGATTGGTTTGGGATCGATTGGATCGAGCTGCAGGTCGTGACGCAATGAGCGCGTCGGTTCAGCGCGCATTGCTCGATCTCTCACGTCGATCGTTGCAGTGCTTGGCGAACGCGACGCTCGACATCCCGAAATCAGCGGCGATGGCCGTCATGGGCTTGGACCAGACGAG
>JAYVYD010000528.1:0-12810 GCA_043784605.1 Myxococcales bacterium
GCAGCTTGCGAAACGTCGTGCGAGGCGTCTGGGCAGCGCGTGCTGCGGCGCTCAGGTTGTTACTGTGCTGGAGCATGATCGATCTCGCGTGACTGGGCGTCAGCGCGCGACGCTCTCGCTCGACCGTCGGTCGGTTGAGCGCTGGCTCGATCTCGGCCACGTCGAGCACTCGTTTGTTAGCGGAGAGATCCGCGGCGCGGATCAACACGTTCTTGAGCTCGCGAACATTTCCGGGCCAGTCGTGCGCCGCAAGACGCGCGATGGCCGCGCTCGTGAGTGTACGCGCGCCGTGGTCGTTCTCCATGCGTACGAGCAGCTCGCGAGAGATCGCGGCAATGTCGGCACGCCGCTCGCGCAGAGGCGGAAGCAGGACGACGAACACCTCGAGGCGATGGAAAAGGTCGCGCCGGAACGTGCCATCGGCGACTTTGTGCTCGAGCGCCGCGTTGGTCGCCGCCACCACGCGGGCCTCTGTTGCCTTGTTCGCTGCGCTCGCGCCCACGCGCCGGAACTCGTAACCATCGAGCGCGCGCAGGAGCTTCGGCTGCGCGTCGAGCGGTAGGTCTCCGATCTCGTCGAGGAAGAGCGTGCCGTCCTTGGCTTCGGAGAACGCTCCAACACGGCGCTGATGCGCGCCGGTGAATGCGCCGCGCTCGTGACCGAAGAGCTCGCTCTCGACGAGCTCGCGCGGAAGCGTTGTGACGTTGAGTGCGATGAACGGACCTTGGCTTCGCGAGCCTTCACAATGCAGCGCGCGCGCGATGAGCTCCTTGCCGGTGCCGCTCTCGCCCATGATCAGCACGGGCGCGGCGTATTTTGCGAAGCGGCGAACCTGCGCGGCGATCTGGCGCATCGCATTCGAGCTGCCGGCGACTCCCGCGAGCGGCGTGATCACGGATTCTTCGTCGGCGTCGGGTGCGGCGGCGCGACACACGACGCTGCTCCGACCGAGCGTGATGACGGTCCCCGACTCTGCCCATGCATCCTTGACGCGAGCGGTGCCGATGAACGTTCCGTTCTTCGAGTTGCAGTCACGCACCGCGATTCCGTGGCCTAGGACCTGGAGCTCCAGGTGCCGCTTGCTCACGGTCGGGTCTCTCACCACGACATTCGCGGCGTCGGACGAGCCGACGACCGTGGAGCTGCTCCCGATGGCGACGCTACGGCCGCCCGCGTCGTCTTGAATGTCCAACATCCACCCGCGAGCGCTCTCGCGCTCGAGCGGGATTTGCACCGTCGACTCACGTTCGATCATGCATCCTCCGCGGACCCATCGGACAGGGCACGCGGAGGTTGCGTGGGTCGATGCTATTTAGGTCGAGCCTACGGCGATGCCGAGCGCCTTGCGGAGACCGAAGTACTGCTCGCTCACGCTGAACATGAGCAGCTCTTTCATCTTCTCCATCGGTGCCAGATCACCCGGCAGCTGCGGCTCGGCCGCGATGATCTTCTTGGCGATCTCGAGGTCTGCGCACAAGAGCAAGCCGGCGCGTGCTCCCGTGATCTCGACCGTCTGCATCCAGCGCTTGAGATCCGCCTTCGCGCCATCCTCGATGAACTTCTGAACGACGAGACGCAGGCCGTCTCGCTGAATGGGCTGCATGTATTTGACGAGCTCCGCGGCCGTCTGGTTCACGGCTTGCGCCATGTCCGGAGGGATCGAAAAGTCGTTCATGATGACCTTGATCGCGGCGAAGAGGAGCACCTTGAGCTCGTTCATCGTCGGGAACAGGTTGCGGATGTAGTGCTCACCTCGGTACGCCGAGAGGTGCTTGCCCACGATGAATGTGAGTTCTTGCGGCGTGAACCCAGTGAGGACGGTCTGACCGGCGACGCTCGCGGGCGGCGATGCCGGGACAGCGACGAGCGCACCCGGAACGTCGTTGCGAACATAGAGCTCCGGCAGCGGCACGCCGAGGACTTGCGCCGCCCAACCGAACGTCTTCGCGAACGTGACGGTGCTCGTCGCCGGCTCCTGCTTGAAGCGCTTGTCGAGCACCGGAAGCTGGCGCGACGCACGCAGCTGGTTGGTCTTCGCGACGATCGCCGCGGGGGTGATCATCTCGAAAATCTTGCCGATGTAGAGGTTCTCGTCCTTGTGGAAGAGGTTCTTCACCCACTGCTCGTTGTCGAGCCGGCTCTTGACCTGAATCATGCCGTGCGGGCGGTAGTCCTCGAAGAAGCGGTTCTCCTCTTCGTCTGCCTTGTGCAAGAACGCGAGCGCGGCGCACATGCACCACGCGCGGTCGTACTCGTGCATGCGCATGTACAGCTTGTAGAGGCTGCGATACGGGTCCACGCGCATCGGGTCCTTCTGAAGGACGATGGCGTGCTCGCCGATGGCGGCTTCGGTCTGGTCGGTGCCCTCGTAGAGCTCCGCGAGGATCTGGCGCTCGACGGCCTCGTCGGG
The DNA here is from genome assembly GCA_043784605.1 of Myxococcales bacterium. Taxonomy (GTDB): domain Bacteria; phylum Myxococcota_A; class Polyangia; order Polyangiales; family Polyangiaceae; genus JANYHY01. Next base: position 2,411 of record JAYVYD010000528.1, read on the forward strand.
CTTGTAGCGAGTCGCCATCTTGAACGCTTCGATCGCGCTCTTCGAATCGTGCAAGCGGTCGCGATAGATGAGGCCGAGGTTGTGCCAGAGGTTGAACTCGAGTTCCGGGTTCTCACCGCTGATCGCCGCGAGCCTCTTCAACATCTTGCGGAACGCGCGCTCCAGCTCCTTCCAGTCCTTGCGACCGGTGAGGATCTTGTTGATGCGCTCGAACGCTTCGAGGAACGTCGGGTTGAGATCGAGGGCCGCGTTGAACAGCTCGACCGCGCGATCCTGGTCGTTCTCCTTGTCGCGATAGAGCTGCGCCATCGTGTAGATGAACTTGCTCTTGCGAATGGGGTCCTTCTCGAGATCGCTGATCGCTTGGATCGTGTCGATCATCTTCGGCCAGTTCTCGGTGCCCTGGTAGAGCGCGAGGAGCTGGTGAAGCAGCGGGTGGCTGGTCGGCTGGATGTCGCGCGCTTCCTCGAAGGCCTCGATCGACTTCGCCTGGTTCTTGTCCAGATCGCGCCAGATCTCGCCGATCTCGTTCAACACCTTGAAGCGCTCGTCCGAGTCCATGACGTTGTCGAGGATCTGACGTTTGTACGCGACGACTTGCTTGTAGTCCTTGAGCTCCGTGTAAAGCGAAACCAACGCCTCGAGGGTCGGCTTGTGTGACGCGTCGACGCCAAGCGCCTTCTCGAAGTTGTTGATCGCTTGCTTGGCCTGCGCCTGCTCGCGCTTGACGCAGCCGAGTCTGTAATAGACCTCAGCGCGTGACTCCAACTCGTCTTCACCAAGCGACGTGAGGACCTTCTGATAGTTGGTGAGCGCGGAGCCCCAGTCCTTGAGGCGGAAGCTGACCTCTGCCAAGCCCTTGATCGTCGCCTGATCAGTGAGGTCGAGCTGGTGAGCTGCCGTGTACGCCTTGAGCGCTTTGTCGTCCTTCGCGAGCGCGGCGCACACCATGCCGAGCTTGTTCTGGAGGTCGTGCTGCTCGGTGCGCTCTCGCTTGCCGCTCTTTCGAACGAGCATGTCGAGGAGCCCCTCGGCCTTGTCCCACTGCTGCGTGTTGACGTACTCGGTAGACAGCGGGAGCGCTGCCTCTTCGTTCTCCGGGTCTGCCTCGTTCGCCGACTGCCACGCCAGCACGGCGCTGTCGTGCTCGCCGAGCATCTCGTCGCGGATCTTGCCTAGCTCGACCAACAGACGTGCGCGCTGACGCGGTGCCTGCGTGTAGCTCTGCTCTTGATCGAGGTACTTCGCGGCCTTGTCGTAGTCGCTGTCGTCGATCGAAATCTGTCGAAGCGCCGCGAGCGACGGGATGTGCGCGGGATCGAGGTCGAGCGCCATCTCGTAGCGATCGCGAGCAGCGACGCGGTCCCCGAGCTTTTCGTCGAGCGATTTGCCGATGCGGTAGTACGCCTCGACGCGCTGCTTGCTGTCTTGCGTGAGGTCCGCGACACGAGCCATGTAGTCGATGGCCTGAGCCGCGTCGCCCTGCTTCTCGTAGAGCTTGCTGAGCGCCTCGAGCGCCGGCAGGTTGGACTCTTCGAGGTCGATCAGGTTGCGGTACGCGTCGATGGACTTCTCGGCGTCATCGATCTCGTCCGAGTAGACCTGCGCGATGAAGCCGTAGTTCTCGACCTTGGTCTTCTTGTCGCTCGTGGCGGTGATGTGCTGCTCGTAGGCACCGACCAGCTCGTGCCACTGCCGCAGCTTGCGGTAGCAGCGCTCGAGCGCGAAGTACGCGTCCTCGTGGTTCGGATCGATTTCGAGCGCCTGCTCGAGACGAAGCGCCGCGAGATCCGCCTTGAGGAAGTGCTCCTCGTGGAGGTTGGCGAGATGCATCATCAGATCGATGCGTTCTCGCTCGGTCGCGACGACATCCAGCTGGGACTCGAGGACCTTGATGAGCTCCGGCCACTGCTGGAGCACCTCGCAAACGCGGGCGAGGCCGCGCATCGCGTTGAGGTTCGCGGGGTCGACGTTGAGCGCCTCGCGGTAGACCTGCGCTGCGCGTGTCGGGTCCGTGAGCGTCGTCTCGTAGAGCGAGCCGATGCGCAGCTTGGTCTGCGCGATCTCCGACGGCTCGGTGAGCGCGGCGGCCTTGCGCGTGAGTACGTCCGCGAGCTCTCTGTTCTGGTTGCGCGCCGTGTGGATGCGCTCCAGGTTCTCGAGCGCGGGAACGAACTGCGGGTCGACCTCGAGCGCACGCTTGAAGTACGTGACGGCCTGGTCGGTCTGGCTCATCTGCTGATCGAGCAGCTCGCCGAGCTCCGTGAGGATCTCCTTGCGATCGAGATCGCCAACGGCGACGTCGAGTGCACGCGTGAGCGTTGCGCCGAGCTGCTGCCAGTTCGCGCTCTTACGATAGAGCTGGCCCATCTGGCGAAGTGCGCCGACGTTGTTCGGGTCGAGCTGGACGATCTGCGCGTAGTACGGCTGCGCGTTCTCGGGGTGACCGAGGTCGTCGCCGTACCACTTGGCGAGGTGCAAGCAGAGGCGGATCTTCTGATCGGACTCCGTCTGCTCCTTCAGCCAATCGTTCGCGGTCTTGATGACCTCGTTCCAACGGCCCGTCGCCTGCGCCATGCGCTCGAGATAGCGCGCGGTCTCGCGATCGTGGAAGTCTTCCGCGAGCGCGTTGATGAGGGCATCCAGCGACTGGTTCTTGTCGTCCAGGTTCTCCTCGAAGACGCGCGCGATCTTGCGCAACAGCTCCGTGCGATCGGGAGTCTCTTCACGCGTGTCGAGGCGCGCGAGGTACAGCTCGACGAGCGGCTCCCAACGCGCAGCGGCAGTGTGGAGCTTCTCGAGTTCGATGAACGCCTCGTCGTTGGCGGCGTCGATCTCGAGGATCTTCTGGTACGCGATCGTCGAGCTGTCTGGCTCTTGGACGGTGTCCTTCCAGAGAGCTGCGACCTGACGATACTCCTCGATCTTCGTCGCGGGGTCTTCGATGGCGGCGGCGCGCTGCATCTTGACGTCGATGACGTCGGTCCACTTTTCTTCGGAGCGGTAGACCGCCTCGAGCGCGTTGATCGCCTCGAAATCGGGGCCGACCTCGAGCAGCTTGCGCCAAGCGTCGGCCGCGTCGAACGGCTGCGCGAGGTGCTCGCCGTACGTCTTGCCGAGCTCACGGAAGACTTCCTTGAGCTCTTCCGCGTCGAGCATCGCAGCAGCAGCGCGGTCGACGATCTGATGGAGCGCAGTAACGAGCTCGTTCGGATCGTTCGCGCGTCTGCGAATCGCCGCGACGGCGCGGAGCGATGCGAGGTTGGCGAAGTCGATGTCGAGAACACGGTTGTAGTCTGTGAGCGCCATCTCGTCGCGCTGGAGCCGATCGGTGAAGACGCGCGCGCGACGCGTGAGGATGTTCACGCGAGTGTCGTCGTCCGTTGCCGTCTCGTTCTGTCGCTCGAGGATCTCGACGAGCTCACGCCACATGGCTTGGCGCTCGTAAAGATTCGCGAGTGCGCCGAGCGCCTCTGCGTCTTCTCCACGCAGGTCGAGGACGACCTTCCACGTGTCGATGGAGCGCTGCGGATCGTTGAGTCGATCGGCCGCGAGGTGCGCGATCTTCGCGCGGATGTCGGCCTCTGCAGAGTCTCCGGACGCGTTCTCCAGCTCGCGCTCGTAGACGCCACCAAGCAGTACCCACTCTTGCTTTTGCTCGTAGATACGACCGAGCGCCGCGATCGTGGCCTCGTGAGCCTTGTCGAGCTCGTCGAAGATGCGTCGATAGACGCGCGTAGAGCTGTCGATGTCCGTGAGTCGCGTCTCGTAGATCTCACCGAGACGCGCGTGCAGATCGACGAGCTCGAGCGGCTCACCGCCAGCCTTGATCCGCTGCTCGAGCGTCTGCGCGAGCTCGGGCCAAGACTCGATGGCTTGATAGATGCGGTCCACGTTCGCGAGCGCGTCTTGGTCGAGCGGCTCCACCGTGAGGACGTACTTGTACGTCTCCTCGGCCTTGGTGATGTCGCCGAGGTCGTCTTCGAACGTCTTGGCGAGCCGCTTGCCGATGGTGCATTGAACGACGGGATCGGCGTGCGCGCCGAGGACGTCCGCGTATGCGTTCGCGAGAGTCTCGAAGCCGGCGTCGACGATGCCCGCAAGACGCGGTGCTTCGTCTCCGCTCTTCTCGTCGAGCGGGTACTCCTTGAGCGCGCGGATGAAGACCTCGAGCGCCGCCGGCCCGTCGAGCAGCTTCTCCTCGGCGAGCTCGGCGATTTGATAGTACGCCGCGAGCCGATCTTCTTTGCCGCCCTTGCCGCTCTCATTGGCATCAGTCGGGATGTGAACGAGCTGCGCTTCGTAGACGCGCCCGAGCTTGTCCCACTCGCCCATGCTTCGGTAGAGAGGCTCGAGAAGCTCGCCAATCTCCAGCTGTTTCGTGCCCGCCGCGAAGAGGGTCTCCAACGCAGCTAGCGTGGCCTCGTGCTCGGGTGCCGCGTTCAACACGTCTCGGTAAGCGACGATCGCTTGGCCGAGATCGGCGAGCTTGGACTCGTACACCTGACCGAGCCGATACTTGAACTCGAGGATCTCGTCCGGCGTCTGACCGATCTCGGCCTCGCGCGCGAGGACGGCGGCGAGCTCGCTCCATCTCTCGGTCGTCGTAAAGAGTCGATCGAGCGACTTGATGGCGTTCTGGTTCTCGGGGTCCGCTTCCATCACTCGCCGGTAGCGGCCGATGGCCGCGTCGACGTTCTCGAGCTGTAGCTCGTAGATGTTGGCGAGGCGTAGCGCGAGCTCGACGAAACGCTCGACGTTGTCCGTGAGCTTGTCGAGCTCGGTGTCGTAGAGCGCCGCGACATCGGGCCAGCGGTTGACGACCATCGCGAGCCGCTCGAGGTTTCCGAGCGTGTCGTGGTTCGAGTTGTCGAGCGCGAGCGACCGCGCGTACGTGTCGAACGCAGAGGCGTGGTTGTCCATCGCGTCTTCGTAGAGGCGCGCGATGCGGTGCAAGAGTTCCACCTTCTGGAAGGGATCCTGCGAGTGCTGCACCTGCACTTCGTGCACGCTGACGAGCTTCGGCCAGTCGGTCGCCGCCTCGTAGACGGGCTCGAGCACTGCTGCGGCGCCGAGCGGGTCCTTGTCGCCGCCCTTCAGTCCTTCGAGCGAGCGAAGGGTCGGCTCGTGATCGGACTGTTGCGTGAGGATGTCTCGGTAGAGTTCGATGGAGCGCGTGACGTCGTCGAGGCGCTTTTCATAGAGCTCAGCGATGCGGTACTGGAAGCTCACGGCCTCCGCAGGATCGCCAGTCATCTCGCTCTCGCGCGTCAGCACGCTCAAGAGCTCGGTCCAGTTCTGCGCTTGCTCGTAGAGCACGTCGAGGCGCGACAGCGCTTGGAGATCGTCGGGGTCGAGCTCGAGGACCTTCTGGTAGGTGTCGATCGCCTTCACCACGTCACTGAGCTCGCGCTCGTAGACTGCGCCGACTTGGTAGTAGATGCGCTTCTTCTCTTCGGGGTCCGCGACGAGCTCGGCCTTCTTCGAGTAGACCATCAGCTGCTCGGCCCAGCGTCCGAGGCCGAGGTAGCGCTTGATCACCGCGTCGAGAGCGCGCAAGTCGTCGCCGTCGAGCTCGAGGATCTTGTTGTACACGGCGATCGCCGCTTCGGGCCGCTCGAGAACGTCCTCTTCGATCGCTGCCGATTGGAAGAGCGCGTCCTTCTTCTCTTGAGGCTCGTCGAGGATCGAAGCCTTACGCTGGAGGATCAGCGATAGATCCGCGTAGCGCTCCGCCGTGCGGAACAAGCGCTCGAGCGCCTCTGCAGCGGCGAGGTTCATCGCGTCGATCTCGAGCACCTTCTGATAGCGAGCGACCGCCGTGTCGAAGTTGCCGAGGTCCTCCTCGTACACACGTGCGCTCATTGAGAAGAGCGCGCTAGCCTGCGTCGCGTCCTCGAGCGAGCCGGCGAGATCCTCATACACTTTGGCGAGGTCCGCGAACCGGCCCGTCGCGCGAGTGACGCGATCGATGCTCTGTTGCGTGGTCTCGTTCGCGGGGTCTTCTTTCAGCGCGCGAGCGAGCGTGGTGAAGGCTTGGTTCAGGTCTCCCGCAGCGTCCTCGTAGAGCTGCGAGACTTGATGGAGTAGCTCCACCTTGCGAGCGACATCGTCCGCGCGGCGCACCTGCACCTCGTGCACTCCGATGAGCTTGGTGTGGTCGCCAATCTGCCGATAGAGCGGCTCGAGCAGGTCCGCGATGACGAGCTCGTGCGCGGGCTCTTGACCGAGCCGTTCGAGAGCAGCGAGCGCCGGCGCGCTGGCTGGGTCGCGCTCGAGCACCTGTCGGTACCCCTCGATCGCGACCTCGACCTGACCCATCTCGCTCTCACGGAGCGCGGCCAAGCGGAGCATCAGCGCGAGCTGATCCTCCTCAGTGGGCGCGAGAGCAAGCTGCGCCTCCATGTTCTCCGCGAGGTCGTTCCACATCTTCTGTCGCGTGAACAGCGCGTCGAGCGCGGTGAGCGCGCGTTGGCTCGTCGGGTCGCTCTCGAGCACCTTCTTGTACGAGAGGACCGCGTCCTCGGGCTTGCCCAAGCGCTGGTCCTGGACATCCGCCATCTGCACGTAGAGTTGCTCGCGTGCGTCCGGGTCAGTCGTCTGATCGATGCGTCGAGCCACGACGCCGATGAGATCGTTCCAGCGCTCGGTCCTCGCGAAGAGCTGCTCGAGCGCGGCAAGTGCTTCGGCGTCACTCGCGTCGATCTCGAGGACGTGAGCGTAGCCAGCCGCGGCTTCGTCCACCAACCCGAGTCGCTCGTCGATCGCCGCAACCTTCATCCAGTACTCGCGCGCCAGCATCGCGTCGGAGAGATCCTTCGCGATGGACGTGTAGAGCTCGACGAGCTGTTTGTAGCCGTTCGACTGCTCGGCCACCCGCTCGATCTCGGCGCGAGTCTCGTTGAGCGAGGGCTCGTCCTTGAGGGCGCGAGCGAGAGCGTCGAAGCTCTTGCCAAAGTCGTTGGAGGAGTCGCTCGAGATGCGCGCGACCTTGCGGAGCAGCTGCACGCGCTTCTGAACGTCACCCTCGTTAGCCGCGAGGATCTCCAACGCGCCGATGAGCTTGTCCCACTCACCGCGCTCCTCATAAATCGACTCGAGGATGCTTGCGGCCTCGCTCTTGAGCGAGTCGTGAGTGAGCAACGCTTCGAGCGCCGCCTTCGCGCCCTCGTGGCGCGCGTCCACGAAGAGGATCTCTCGGTAGTTCTCGAGCGCGCCCGCGGCGTCGCTCAAATGCTTCTCGAGCGTCTGACCGAGTCGGTACTTGAGATCGACGAGTTCGGCCTCCGAGACGTCGAGCTCGATGCGTCGACGAAGCACGTCGACATAAGGCTCCCAGCGCTCCAACTGGCGATAGAGCACGTCGAGCGCGGCAAGCGCCTGCCCGTCCGTGGGCTCGTCTTCGAGCACGGCGAGGTAAGTGGTGATCGCCTTCTCGACGTCCTTGATCTCTGTCTCGAAGAGCTTGGCGATCTCGAAGTTGATGGTCTTCTTCTGCGTCGTGTCTAGCGCGAGATCGCGGCGCTTTTCGTAGACTTCGAGCAGCTCCGAGAAGCGGCCCGTCTGTCGATAGAGACGCTCGAGCGCGGCCAGCGCGCCTTCGTTCTCGCTGTCGGCCTCGTAGACCGCGCGATACGCGGCGAGCGCCTCGTCGATCTTGCCGACCTCTTCGGTGAGCACGCGGCCGAGCTTCAACCGAAGCATCACGGTGAGATCGCGATTGCCGTCGGAGTCTGCCGTGGTGATCGCGCGATTGTAGCTCTCGATGAGCTTGTCCCAGCCGGCGGTCGCCTTCGCGGCGCGCTCCACGTCCGAGCACGCTTGCTCGTCGTGCGGTGCGATCTCGAATGCCGCAAGGTAGCGATCGAACGCTCGCTGCGGGTCCTTGACCTTCCCCTCGTAGAGCGCGGCGACCTCTCGCAAGAGTGCAAGCAAGCTGACCGTATCTTGCTCGTGGCCGAGCTTGACCTCGATGGCGTTCGCGAGGCTCTTGCTGTTGTTCGCCGCCGTGTAGATCGGGATCAACGCCTCTGCAGCGCGGAGGTTGTTCGGCTCGAGCTCGAGGACCTTCTCGTAGGACTTGGCCGCACGATCCGTCTTCTGCTTCTTGTCCGCCCACAGCTCGGCGATCTTGAAGAGCATGCCGATCTTCGCTTCGCCGTTCGCTTCTTTGGCCTCTTGCTGCTCGAGGACGCGGATGAACTCGTCCCACTTGCCGCTCTCGGCGTAGAAGACCTCGAGGTCGTCCCATCGGCCGAGCGCGAGGTACTTCTTCTTGAGCGCTTCTTGCGCCTTGCGATCATTCGGGTCGAGGGTGAGGAGCGTGCGCCATGCAGTGACCGCTCCCTCGTCGTTGTTGAGGCGATCGCCGTAGATTGTTCCCAGCTTGTTGAGGATCTGGATCTTCTGCGCGGAGTCGTACGTGACCTCCGCTTGCTTCTCGAGCACTGCCGCGAGCTGTTCGAACTCTTTGCTGCGCTCGTAAAGTTGGCTGAGAGCGCCGAGCGCGTCGACGTTCGAGTCGTCGCTCTTCAACACCTCTTGCCAGAGCTCGATGCAGACCTCGGGCTTCTTCACGCGCTCGGTAGCGAGCTTCGCGATCTCGTGGAACTTCGCGGCGCGCTCTGCGCCTTGCGGCAACGCGTCGGCCTCGCGACGCTGCAGACCCAGGAGCTTCTCCCAGTCGCGACGCTTCTCGTACATCTGGCGCAGGTAGTCGATTGCTATCGTATTATCCGGCTCGATCAGAATGACGGCCTCGTAGGCCTTCACCGCTTCTGCTTGGTTGGCAAACTTGCCAACGTAGAGATCAGCCGCCTTCATGTAGAGGCTGACCTTCTCGACGTCGTCCGGCACCATCGTCGCGAGCTGCAGGATGGTCTTCACGTACTCGTTGAAGCGCTTTGCGGCTTCTTGCTTCTCGGCCGTGGCACGGAGCTCGGCGATCTTCGCTTCATCGACGAGCGCGGCAGACGCGGCAGCGGGCGGAGGTGCAGACGGAGACGCCACAGCTTGCGGAGGTGCAGGAGAGGCGACGGGCACCTCGGGTTCGGGTTCGGGCGTGAGCGGCGGCATCACGGTCGATTCGACATGGGGCGCTGCAGGACTAGAAGCGGGACCCTTGGCGGCGAGTGACTCGCCGATCTGTTGCTCGAACGCGCGCACCTGCGGGTGCTCGGGCATGACCTGACTCAGGCGCTCGAAGACCGTGCGTGCTCGGCTCAAGTTGCCGAGCTCACGCCACGCGATCGTGCCGGCCTGCGCGAGCAAGAACGTCAGCTCGCCGTTCTCTCCAGCGTGCGTGACTGCCTCTTCGGCAAGACCGAGCACGCGGTTCCAATCGCCGCCCTTCTTGCCGTACGCGTCGCGCAAGAAATGGAACGCCGCTTCGAGCGAGCTGTCCAGCTTGAGCGCTTGCTCCAAGAAGCGCGTGCCCACCTCGACGTTCTGGTGACGAGCGACCCAGCGTCCGCCGAACGCGAGCGCGAGCGCACCGCGTGTCTTGCGATCGGAGATCGACATCAAGAGCTCGGACTGAGTGGCCTCGAGGAGATCGAGCTTGCCGGCCTCGGCGAGCATGCCCTCGTAGGTCGCCGCAGCTTGTCGGTTGAGAGGGTTCGCCGAGTACGCGCGAGCCAGCATCGACTCGAGCTCGTCGGGTGCGAAGCGACGAGCGATGCGCGCGGCGCGCATGAACAAACGCGACTTCGCCTCGCCGTCGGGTAGCTCGGTCGTCGTGCGGATCAGAGCCGCGACGTGCTGCTGCCACGAGCCGCTGTCGGCTTGCACGTCTTCGAGGCAACCACTCGCCTCTTTGTTCTCGCCGCCGCTCGCCGCCAGGCTGCGCGCGTAGGTCGCCGTGGCTTTGTCGTAGTCACCGCCGTCGGACAGGACGTCGCCGAGCTCGAGCAAGAGGGCGCTCGCCTCGGGTCCGTTCGTCACGGCCTTGAGCTCCAGGTCGAGGAGCTTCTGCACCATGTTCAGCTTGCCGAGATCCCAATAGATCCCACGCGCGGCCTCGAGGCTCTCGATGAGCGCCGGGTTCAGCTTGTAGGCATCTTGGAAATGCTTGAGCGCCTTGACGCCCAAGAGGAATTTCCCTTCGAGCACTCGGCCGAGCCGAAGATGGTATGCAGCCTTGGCCGCGGCTTCCCCGGTGCCGGCGATGCCTTTCTCGAGCTCTTCGACCAGCGTCTGCCAGTCGCGCACGTTCTCGAGGTACGAAATCCGCTCGTGAAGGTCCATGGATCCTCTGTCGCTTATGACGACAATACGAAAATCCCCAAACGGGGACGCCGGTCCCTACGCGAGTTGCCGCGCATGGACACGTGCCGAAGTGATCGGCGAATGAATACCAACGGTATCAGAGCGCGCGCGAAGTGAGCGGCGATCTTATGATG
>JAYVYD010000529.1:0-9040 GCA_043784605.1 Myxococcales bacterium
CCTCACACGAGAGCGTCACTTGCAGATGTCGTAGCCCGGCAAAGTGATCGTGCTCATCGAGCAATTGCCGCCATTCGGGCAGTTGTTGATGGCCTGAGGGTCACACACGATCACGTGGTCTTGTCCCGTGCACTGACTGGGCGCGGCGCAGAGCGTACCGGTGGCGACGAACGCCTGGCCTTGTTGCGCGAGAGGCGCGCAGCACACATCCATCGTATCTGGGCAGCTCTCAGCGTTCGAGCACTCGAGCACGATGCTGTTCGAGCCTTGGCATTGACCCGCATTGGGCACGCATTTGTAGGTGAAGTTGCCGAAGCCGCTGCGGCAGCACACGTCTACGCCCACCTTGCACTGAGCATTGCCGCATTGAATCTTCAGCGGCGGCGGTGAGGTGTCCGGGCCTGCTTCGGGGATGACGAACGCGTCTGCGCTGCTGCCGTCTTTGACGCCCGCCTCGTTGGGGGGCACCGACTGATCCTTCTGACCGCTCGCGTCCGTGCCTTGTTGATCCAGCGGCGGATTGAGGAGCTCAGTTTCGGTTGCACCGCCACAAGCGACCAGACCAAGAGCCAACACGAGCATGCTTCGCATCCCGCGATTATGGGCCTCGCGCAGGCTTTAGCGCAAAGTGGATCGTCATCGATTGGCAGTTTATGCCAAGACCGTTAGTTTCCAACGAAGAGCTCTGGCGAGCCCCATCTTGAAAGTCTTGAAAGATGGGGCAATCGGGGAGAAGCCTCGAACCGGCACTCAAGCCCGCCTGGGCGGGCTCCCAATTGTTCGCTAGAAGTCCTCGCAGATTCGCCGGAACGTAAGCGCACGTGCTTCAGTGGGAGCCCGCCTGAAGCGGGCTTTTCGCGGCGGCCCAATCCTCTGCCGATTGCCGGATGGGGCTCGCATGATGTGAGATTGATGAGCTGGCTAGTTGCCGACGACGAACAGCGACCAAGGTGCGCCATGCATGCGAGCCGCACGTTGCTCAGGTAAGAGCCTGGCGATGTGGATTGATGAGTTGACTAGTTGCCGACACCGAACTTGAACGGGTATGCCGCGACGTTCGTCGGCGAGTCACTCGTGGGGAATTTCCACGTCTTGACCTGGCGCTGCACGCAGCCCTCTACACGTTGATTGCCGATGGTGGAGCTTCCGACGGCGGCGCTCGTCACGGTGCCGCCGGGCTCGATGTTCCAGGTCATGGTCACGCCGCCGCGCAAGCTCGGATTGCGGGCGAGCTCGCTGTCGTAGCAGGCGCGGAGCGCGCCCGCGTGCGCCATGACGACGCGCCGGATCTGCTCGGCGGAAAGGCCTCCGTGCGCGGTAGGCGTGGCGCTCGCGGTGCCGACCTTCGCCTCGCCGTTGCCGTTGCCATTGCCGTTGCCCGTTCCGGTGCCGCCGCCGCTGCCTCCGCGACCGTTGCCGCCGGTGCCGCGACCGCCCGGCCCGCCTGTTCCGCTGCCGTAGCCGCCACCGTTGCCGGCGCCCCAGCCCGTGTCGAGCGTGCCCGAGCCGTAGACGACGCCCGCGCCATTGCCTCCGCCGCCGGACCCCACGCCCTTGAGCGAAGTGCCAGGTCCGCCGCCCAATGAGATTTGCTGCGAGTTCATCGCGAGCGCGTCACTGACGCTGCTAATGCTGTCCAACGTGCGTTTCATCTCTTGACCGGTCTCTGATTGGAGGACTTCGGTCATGCCACCAAACTGCTTGGCGGGTTTGATGTCTCCGGGCACTTCGGTTTTGTCTTTGTCGCCATTGACGCCGAGCTTGCCCTCGTCGCCCTTCACTTTGTGACCGCCGCCTTGCGGCTTGTTGTCTTGCGCGCCAGGGTCCTTGACGCCGCTGCCGCCCGGCTTGTCCGCGGCCACCGGCTCGGGCGGAATGTCTTCGGGGGTCATTCTGTGCAGTCCGAAGCGCGCGGCATATTCGTCTGGATTGGTGAGCTCGAGCGGCTTGGAGATGGGCGGAGGCGTCATCAATGCGCGCAGCATTCCCAACATGCCAACGTGCAGAATCCCGCTAGAAAACAGGGCCAACGCGACGAGCAGCTCGGGCCCCCAAGCGGCCGCCATTGGAACGGCTTCTGTCGTAAATTGAAAGAAGACTCCGAACTGTCCGTATTGCAATAACCCGTAGTCGCCAGGAACGATGGGCACGGTCGAGCCGCTCCGGCCGAACGCCACGGGATCTTCATCGCGCCCGCGCAGCTTCAAGACACCGGCGATGGTCCCGCGCGCGTCAATCTCCCAAGAGCTCGCGAGCGCACGCACGGGCGCAGCAGACATCTCCACGCCGTCCGGTATCGGAAGCACTGCGTTCAATGCGTCGCCAATGCCGAACGTCTGATTGGCCTTCAACGTCTTCATGGCCATGACAGTCGTGCCCCACACTGCAGCGACACGAAGCACGGGAGCGTTGGACACTGCAGCGATGGCCATGAGACCTCCAGAGGACTGAGCGGATCAGACTACCTGATTGCCGGAAAGTTTCATGGGACCCGCGCGTCGTGTGCGCGCATGTGCCGAAACTCAATGCGCGCGATTTCCGGCGCCGGCCGCCATGGAGCGCGAGGCTTGTCATCCTCAGCGAAGCGAAGGAACTCCTGCGCGACGTGGGCTGAGAAGCTGTTCCGGACTCGCGCTCGGTCATTCAAAACGCTTGGGCGTTCCGTGTCTGCGACAGCTCGCCCATGAAGCTTCGGTGCCCCAGCTCGCCTGCGGCGAACTCGGCGCGAACGCGCCTCAAGAAATAGACGATCTGCGGAGACCTCAATCGGCCCTCCACCTCGAGCTCGCCGAACTTGAACACTCGACCGCCGTCCACGGTCTTGGCCTCGATCACGCCGGAGTCTCCGCCGATGCGCTGCGCAAGAGGACTCGCGTTCACCTGCTCCGTCGGCGCGACCCCGCCCTCACGCGCTGCGACGCCGCCGTCTTTGGACTTGGTGACTGGAGGTTTGCCTCTGGCCTTTTGCGCCCAAGCGTCGGACTCGAAGCCCCCGCTATCCATCAAGCCCCAAAGGCCCAGTCCCAAACAGGCAGTCACGAATGCAAACGCGATAGGGCGCTTCATTTGCCGCCTCCTTTGGGCGGCGTCGCAGGCACGACGGGTGCGACGGGTGCTTGTGTCGAGGTGGTCGCGGACAAATACTTCTCTGCGTCAGCGCGCGATGGGTGATCGCCCGGAGCGTCCGACAAGAAGCGTTTGAAGAGCGGCTGTGCGTCTGCCGGCTTCTTCAAGAAGTCGAAGTAGAGCACTCCGAGATTGAAGAGTGCCGCCACGTTGTGTGGGTCCTTCTCCAGCACCTTGGTCAACAACGTTCGCGCCTCTTCGAGCTTGTTGGGTGTCTTGGAATCGGACTCGCCGCGGAGCGCCGCAGCGAGTCCGATCTGCGCCTCGATGTCGTCTGGAGACACCTGCAGAATGGCGCGAAACTGCTCTTCCGCTTTCGGATACGCGCCAGCACGCAAAAGCACTGTGCCCATGTTGGTTCGCGCGGTCGTGTCGTGCGGATCCTCTTGAGAGGCCTTCAAGAACGATTGAAATGCGAGTGCGTCGTCGCCGTTCTTCAATGCAATCAAACCCGTCGCGCGATGAGCAACGGCGCTATGCGGGTTGCTGTCCACGGCCTGCTTGGCGAGCAATTCCGCCGTGTCACTCTCGCCCTTGGCCAAGTGACAGAGCGCCAATTCGGCGAGCGCAGAGGCGTCTCCGGGCTTGCGCACGAGCACCTCTCGCGCCTGGCCTATTGCTTTGTCCAATTGACCGGAATTGCGCAGCGCGGCCACATAGAGCGTACGCGCGTCCGTCGCCGTTGTGTGCGCCGTCAAGAAGTCTCCGAGCAGCTCTGCGGCGTCTTTGTGCTCGCCTCGGCGTCGCTCCACCTCCGCGAGCCCAACCACCACCTCTTGTGCGTCTGGCTCGAGCTTGTGCGCCTTCTTCAGTGAGTCTTCTGCGTTGGAGAGGTCTCCGCCGCTCGCGAGCACGATGCCCAAGTCGTAGTGCGCCTCCCAGAGATTGGGGTCGACTTGAACGGCCTCGCGCAGCAAGGCAATCGCCCTGTCGCGCTGTCCGTCCTTCGCCGCGACGACGCCCTGCACCATCTTGCTGACGGCCTGCGGATTGGCGGGCGGCAACGCCTTCGGCCCGGTCTCGACAGCCACGTTCTTGCCACCACCACACGCGACGGTTGACGCGGCAATCGACAGTACGAACATGCCCTGCCAAGTCCGGAGGCGATAGCCGCGGACTTGCGCCGCTTGACGTGAGAAATGAGCCCGGACGGCAAACGCAATCGCGAACGCGAGACTGAAGCGAATCATTTCTTCTTCGCCTTGGGATCGATCACGGTGGGCGCGGGCACTACCGTGGGCGTTACTACTTCCGCTTGTGGGCCGCGGCGCGGCGCCTCCAACAGCGCAGGCAGTGCGTTCGGCCCTTCGCTCCTGATCTCGAAGCCCGTCTCTTTGAATGCAGGATAGAGCTCGGCGTTCAATCGGCCGAGCGCATCGCGCATCTTGGCAGTCCATTGATTGTAGATGCCGAGCTCGATCGCCTTTTTCCAGCCGTTCTCGTATGCGTCGAGGCTCTTCTCCTCCACGGGCACGGCGAACGTCTCGATCTGCGAGCTGTACTCGTCCTTGTCTGCGTCGGTCTTCACCTCGGGCGGAGGCGGTGAGTCTCTCAAAGACTTTGCGAACGTCTCGTACGTGTAACCGACTTTGTAGAGCGCGGCGGTCGTCCACTCTGCGACGCCGAACGGTACGACGTCCAAGAACACGCCCGCTGCCGCTTTGAGGAGGTCCACTTTCTCCTTCAAACGCTTCGCGAGCTGCTTGATGTCGCCCTCGACCTTGACGGCCTCGAAGCGCGCGAGCACCCGCTCGCCTTGCATGTACCGAGCTTGCGCCGCGGCGTATTTCCCGTCCGGTCCGAGTGAGCGCCCGAGCTGCTTGGCAGAGCGAACGGCGTTGGTGAGCGACTCGTCCGCGCCCTTCTCGTCACTGTTCTTCAATTGCGCCTTGGCGAGCAGCACGAAGCCCTGCATTCGGCGATTTTGATTGCGCGTGCCCTTTGCCAAGTAGCGCTTGTAGAGGTCGATTGCGTCCTTCGCGCGGCCCGCGTTCTGGTGCGCACGACCCATCTCGAAGACGACGTCGTCCACTTCGGCCGCGCTGCCCCAACCGTTGAGGAACTTGTTTCCGTCGGCAATCGCCTTGTCGTGATCGCCCGTCGCGACGCGCAACACGACTGCATTGTAAGCGGCGTCTTTGGCGTGCTCGAATTTGGCGTAGTTGGGGTGCTGTGGATTGGCCAGATTGGCGATCGCTTCGTCGTACTCGGCGGCATCCGAGAACAACCCCATCGCCTGCAGTGTAGTCGCGGCGATCCACGCGCCCTGCGGAGACTCGGGCTTGTCTGCGTAGTCCTTGCCCGTGATGAGTGAAGCGGCTTCCTTCAGCGTGGTGACGTCGCCCGCGAGCTTGGCCTCGGTCTCCGCGTTGACGCCGGCTTGCGCTGCGCGCGCGTCCTTCGGGAACTCTTTGGCCGCGCGCAAGTACGCCAGCGCAGCGCCCGCGTGATCTCCTGCTTGAGACTTCTGCTCGCCTTGTTTGAAGACCGCCTGAATCAGCAGTACGTCGAGCTTGGCCTGTAGCTTCGGATCTTGAAAGCTCGGCGCGGTCTTCAGTCTGCGCGCCCAGGTCTCGATGTTGTCGAAGTTCTTCGACTTGTTGAACGAGTCCAAAATTAGTTCGCCGGCGCCCTGCGCGTATTGGCTCTTGGGAAACTTTTCGAGCAACGCGCCCCAGAGCTTCACCGCCGGGTCATAGACGCCATAGTCGTAATAGAGCTTTCCCTGCCTGAAGAAGAGCTCCGGCAACGCGGGGTCTTCGGGGTAGAGCTGGGCGTACAGATCGAGCGCCTCGGCGAATTTCTTGTCAGTCTCCGTCTCTTGCCCGCCGGGCTTGCCTTTGCGTGCCTCTAGCTCGGCGACCCGCACGCGTTCGAGCGCGGCGATAGCGTTGTAGATGGCGTCGTGTCGTAGCGTCTTCAGTGGCTCCTTCTGAGCCTCTTCATTGGGCACCAATCGCGCCGCGTTCATGTAGTGCGACGCGGCCTCGGTGTTCTTGCCTAGGTGATAAAAGTCTATCTCCGCGACCTTGAACTCGATGTCGTACGCCTTGGGCTCCTTGCCGAACTTGGTGAGATAGGCCTCGTACAGTGCTGCGGCGCCCTCGTACTCCGCGCGACTCGTCTTGTCGCGCTGCGCCTTACCGTGCAGGCCGATAGCGTGCTCGCGCAATTGAGCTTCAATCTTCGCGCTCGTGTCCGCGACGTTCGCGGAGTCTGCTTGCGTGCGCGCCCACGGGCCGTCTTTGGTATATCCGACCAATGCGCGGTCGTACGTCGCGCGCATTTTCGGATAGTCCTCTACTTGATTGTAGCCCTCTGCGATCCGCAAGACCCAGCCGCCGGCGTCACGGCTCGTGGGCTCGAGCTTCAACAACAGCTCATAGGCCTCGATGCCACGATCGAAGTGCGCTTGGTCGTAATAGGTGTCCGCGAGCGCCCGCACGATCTTGCCAGCGAACCTGTCGCCGCCGATCTTCGTGAGGAAGCCGTACATGTCCTGGGCGGTGTTCTTGTCGTCCTCGGTGAACACTTCTACGAGGTACTTGAGGGCCTCGCCCTGCAGCTCGTCCAGCGCCTTCTGCTGGGCGACGTTGACGTTCGCCTTGTTGCTCGTGTCCGTGACCTCGAACACGCGCACGAAGCGCTTGGTCGCCTCTTCGCTATTGCCCAATCGCCAATGACACCAAGCGCTCTTGAATAGCGCCAATCCGATGAGGTCGCTCTTGGGGAATTTGAGCACCTCCTCGTATTCGGCGAGCGCCGTGGGGTAATCGGGCTTGTTGAACATCGTCTCGGCACGCGCCATGTGCGCGTCTGCGATGAAGCGCGAGTTCGGGTACTCCTTGAGGATGCGCGTGAAGTGATCGAACGCCTCCTCCACCTTGCCCTGCTCGGTAGCGAGGAACCCGTCGACATAGAGCGCCAGGTCGTACTCGCCGAAATTCGGATAGTCCTTGAGCACGCGCGCGAACAGCTCGCGCGAAGGCGCGTAATTGAGCTCTGGCGCGGGCCCGCGTTGATCGACTGGCTTCTTCTCCCAGTCCTTGAAGCGGTCCACGAAGCCCTCTCGCTCCACTTCCCATTTCAGTTCGCCCAAACGCACGAGCGCCTCGGGCAAGTCGGTAGTCTCTTTGGGGCTCTCCGCGATGAACGTCGTGAGCAGCTTGATCGCCTCCTGGCGCAGCGCCTTGATTTGATCGAGATCCGTATCGATGCGCGCGTCGAGCTGCGCCTTCAATTGGATGCGCAGGTCCTCCGGCAGTCTGGGACCACGCGTGGCGCGAGTCGCCGCGCCCGTCGTGTCCGCAGAGGCGCTCTTCTGTAGCTGCTTCTTCATGGGCGGCGCATCGAGCGCGCGCTCGGACGCGGGTTTCACTTGAGACGTCTCGCCCGCGGCGAGCGGTGTGTCGGGGGCGGCGCTCTTGCCTTTGTCGGGCGCGCCGAACGACCCGCTCTGCACGACAAGCAATGCGCCGAATGTACCCAGGGCGACTATGCGCTTCGCTCGCTTCACTTGTCGCCGCCTTCGGCGAACGACAACGGCTGGTTCGTGGGCTTCGCCCGCTTCATTTGAGTCCCTCGCCGCCGACGAACTCGTCGGGCCAATCGTCGCCTTCGAAGGGCCAATACTCTTCTTTGTCTCGCAAGAAGCGCGCGGCATCGAGGGAGTCCAAAGCAGACGCTGGCAAGATGCCGTTGTTGATCGCCTCGATCTCCACTTCGAGCGCGCGCTTGCGGCCGAGCACGGTCTCGATGCGGCCCAAGCGAGCGCGTCGCAACAACCGCGACAGCCGTAGGTCCACCCTGCGCAACGCGTCTTTCGCGAGCAGAGTCTCGGCGCGGTCCAGCTCCTTGCGCGCGACCTCTAGCGCTTGGGCGTACTGCACGGAGGTTGCCGAGTCCTTGCGGAACAAGTCGGGCAAGTCCTGGCCGGCCGCGGCGACGTCCACCGATTGAGCATTAGCGCCGCTCGCGGCTTGCTTGATTCGGTCTTCGAGCGCCGCCAGCGCGACCTTCAACGGCGCGATTTGATCTGCAGTCGCGTGCTCGCTCTCCAAGTCGTCAATTGCGTGGCGAACTCCGTCGAGCGAGGCGCGCGCGTCTGCCAATTGCTCTTCGGGCTTCGGTGAGTCGTCGATCGCCGGGCGCAAACCGCCGTTGGTCGCCAACGCTTGCTGCAGGTCACCGAGAGTGGTTTGCGCCAAGTGCAGGCCGCTCGCCTCGTGCTCGAGCACCGCGCGACGGCGCGCGACGGTCCCGTATGTAGCGTCCAGCCGCACGAGCGCGGCGATCGCCCGCATGGACTCGGGGCTCACACTCGCGCCCAATTCGGCGCCACCCGCGTCAGTGCCACTACGCGCTGCCGTCAAGAGTGACGCCATGGCGCGGGCGTCCAATTGGACCTTTCGAGCGCTGTCTCGCACGGGCTCGTAGAGCGCGACGAACTTCAACAGCTTCTTGTCTGCCTCTTCGAACTTGCATTGGGCGAGATCGACATAGGCGTCCAAGATCCACGCCTCGTCCTCGTACGGGTGATGAATCTGCAACGCCTTCAGCTCGTCGAGCAGCTCGCGCGCGCCCTCGTAGTCCTTCTTTTCATAGCGGCTGGTCGCGCCTTCATAGAGCGCCTCGGCCAAGCGGTCCGAGTCTCTCGGGACTAGATAGTAATAGTAGCGTGAGTCATCGAATCGGAACTGCTCGTGGGCGACACGGCCGAGCGCGAGACGCGCGAGATCGCGGACTGCGAAGAATCGCTCGTCTGCGAAGATGGGCGTCGTCTGCGCGCTGCGCTTGGGATCTGCCACTTTGCAGAAGAGATCTTCTCCCTCTTTGTATTTGCCCTTCTCGACGTTGATGAGGCCTTGCAGATAAGTGGCTTGGGCCCAGAAGCGCGACTTCTGGGCGACTTGCG
>JAYVYD010000530.1:0-2782 GCA_043784605.1 Myxococcales bacterium
AGAGGGTCAGCGGCTACAGCGGCGCGGGGCAGGCTCGAGGCAACTGCGAACGGCGCGCGCGCAATGTAAGGTCCATTCCGGCGCTGTCGATCCCTGGTCCAACGGGTCGTCCCCGCTGCATGAGGCTTCCTGGAAGGAACTCTTCGCCTGACACGCACGCCGACCCCGCCGTCCGATCGGCCGCGACTACGCTGCCAAGCGCTGCCGGATTTGGGGGAAGACTCGGTGCGTCAACGGATTTCCTCAGTCCCGCTTGACGGACCAGGCTGGCTACGCGAGTCTTTCGTCCTGGAGGATGGCCATGGCGCGAGTCGGTCGATTCAGCATTTTCGGCTTGTTCCTGCAGGCATGCATCGCCTCGAACGCCCAGCCGGTTTCGGACAAAGTGCCGCAGGTTGGTGCGGGGGTTGGAATCAACATCAATGGAGGTCGTCAGTCCGAAACGGCGCTTGCCGTATCGCAATCGTTTCTCTTCACGGGAGTCATCGCCTTCTTCAACGACTTCTCAGTCAGCACCATCAATCCACTCTTCGACGGTACAACCTACAAACGTGGCTATTCGATACAGGGTTGGTCCACCACATTTGATTATGGTCTGTCATGGGAGTATCGCGGCAAGTCAGTCCACCGGCTGGTTGGGCAACCATTGGTGCCGATCCCTCGGTCGCCACTGATCCAAATCAACCCAATGTCGTCTATGCCGCTAGCCTAGCGGTGAGCGATGGGGCGTGGGCGACAATCTCAGCAGACAACCAAACGACCACCACCTATCCGGTCCCACTCTCGGACAGCTTCTGCGTCGCAAAGTCCATCGATGCTGGAGTGACGTTTCCAACGGCGAATGTCCGCTGTCGTGTCGTAGCGGATATCATTGGAGGGCACGGTGTAGACCGGACCTCCCTCGTGGTTGATGGCCTTGGTCGTGTTTGGGTGGCTGTCGCGGACACCATAGGCAACAACGCCGATACAGGAGTGGTGCGGCTTTATCGAGAGGGGTCGTCAACAAGCGGTGGTGGCTTCGTCGAGGTCCCGCCACCTGTGACTGGTGTGCGCCAGCAAGTGCTTCGAAGCGATCTGGATGGAAACATCTGGCTCGCAATGCTCGGCCGCCCTGGCGTTCCTCAGGTCGGACTCAGCGCAATCAAGTACGATGTTTACGCCGACGCGTTTGGAGCAGTCATGTTCACTCCCGACTCCGCGTGTGGACGGCAAGTGCGCCTCGCGCAAGACGTACTCATCGGCGGACCTACATCAATTCGAAACGCTCACTCCTATGACTTTGACTTTGGGTACTCTGAGCCAAACTCCCTCGGCGCTGGTGGTGGAAAGCGAGTGCTGCGATTTGCATGGGAGCTTTCACGTACTACTGGTTCGCAGTACGTTGAAGTGGCAGAAGTCAACGCAGACTTCTCTGGCACTTGCCGCGTCAACATGAATATCGGCTCCACGGCCTTTGATGCCGGAAGTCAGTTCATGCCCGCGATAAGCTATGCATTCCGCACCAACAGCGGGACGCCTGGCTGGTGGGTGACATATCTCACAAGTGCTGGGGTCCTCGACAACACCCTTCCAGAGGTTCATCCGGAAGCGGTCCAGCCAACCACAGCCAGTCACGCGCAACCCCAACTCACTCTAATCACGCAGCTCGCACCTGCTGATTGGTCTGCGTGCCCAAGCTCTGACTATTGGGGGGACTACTTCGGTCTCGCGCAACTTCGGGATCCCAACGGCCATTGGTGGAGCATTGCTGCATTCACGGATTCGCGACCAGGTCCTTCGGCGTGCGCAAACGGTAGGCCTCAGCACGTTGCCGCCTCGAGATGGTAAGTTCGATCTGGGTCGCCTGTCTTGGAAGCGTGCTTGCCTGCGGTGGACAACTCACCAATCCGCCTTTAGACGCTGGCGCATCCGACAGTACGTTTCCAGATTCGGGCACTGACGCGCCCCCCCAAACATGGCCAGAGGCAGGACCGGTGTCCTGCGCAGATGTGGGCAGGTTCCCTGGGCTCGCGAGTTGTTGCAACGGAAAGTATTGCTCGGGCCAGTGTACGAGCCACACGTGTTGGTGCTCAGTCGTTGGCGGGTGCGCCTGGCCAGCGGTATGTTGTCAGGGAACGAGCTGCATCGCAGCGGGAAGCCCTTGCCAATGAAGCGCAAATTCCTGATTCTTCTCGCGGTAGCAGCCTGCGGTCGCGGTGCCGACTCTTTGTTGCCGAGTTCGGATGCTGCCGACGAAGACTCAACCGTCCGTGCGATTGACTCTTCAACGGAAGATGTCGAAGTCCCTACGTACATTTTTGAGGGCAAGGACTGTGGTTTACCAGACGTTGATCAATGCCATTCGGCAACCGTCTGGTCGTGCTGCAATGGGGTTGCATGTCCAGGAAGCTGCGCCCGCTTTGGTGATGCTGCACCGGAGTGCTGGTGCGCTGGATTTCACGGTGGATGTCCGCAGCCGTCGGTCTGCTGCGGGACCGGACAAGGCTGCATTCCGCAGAAGTCCTGCTCGACGATTGGTCCCCCGCCACCGAATTGCCCGTAGGCGTCTCCTCGTATTCGTTCACCCATTGCCGGCCCGTCGTGTGCGGCCACGAGTAGGTCGAGACGGCCCGCAGGCTTGATCAAACTCGAACTCTCGGTGAACGTAGCGCAGCGAGAACGGTCCAGTGGTGTACGTCGACCAGACCAGGGATCGACAGCGCCGGAATGGACCTTACATTGCGCGCGCGCCGTTCGCAGTTGCCTCGAGCCTGCCCCGCGCCGCTGTAGCCGCTGACCCTCT
>JAYVYD010000531.1:0-9170 GCA_043784605.1 Myxococcales bacterium
GTCGTGCAGCGCTCTTGGTCGAACGCGGCCGCCAAGACCGGACACGACCCGTGCGTACCGGTCCCGCAAGGCGCGGTCTACTTCCAGGCGGCGCCGCGCAAGCAGAAGCTCGTCCTCAAGGTCGTAGGCGACACGGCGGTGCTCGACATCGACGCGTACTCCGACGCGCCCACCTCCGACTGGAAGCTCTCCGCGTTCGACTACGCGCAGTACCAACAGAACACGACGTACCTCGGGTTCGCCTTCGACACCTCGAACGTGAACAACGGCTCGCACGTGCAGCTCACCGTCACGCTCAAGCGCGCGATGCCGCAGTACGACATCTTCGCCATCATCTCGACGGGCCCGAACGGCGTGCGCCACACCTGGCCGGTCCTCGTCACGCCGAAGTGACACGAACTTAGCGTCCGCGATCGTTCGGACCACGAGCACGCGGTCTCGCGTATGATGTTGGCTCATGGCGGAGCTCGACTCGACGGCTTGCGTGCATGCCGAGCGATGCGGGGGCTGCCCCATGATCGGTCTTGCTTACGCCGATCAACTCACCCACAAGCGCGGGCGTGTCGTCAACGCGCTCGCGCGGTACCCATCGCTCGAGTTCGTCTACACGGACCCCGTTCTCGAGGCGGACCCTGTCGTCGGCTACCGCACGCGCGCGAAGTTGATCGTCGGGCGCGGCGGAGATCTCGGGCTGTACGCACGCGGCGGCGGTCACGAGGTCGTCGACATCCCGAGCTGCTTGGTGCTGTCGCCAATACTCTCACGTGTCGCGGCCGCGTTGCGCTCACGCATTCGACTTGACGAGGCGAGCGGAGGAACGTTGGCTTCCCGCGGCGGCGACGGCAAGGGGTCACTGCGCGCGCTCGATCTGCGAGAGATACGCGGAGACCGTGAGGGCGCGCTCGTGACGCTGGTAGTCGAACGAGGCGCTTCGCTCGACGTCGAACGCTTCCGCGCGACGGCGCTTGCGATCTGCGAGAGCGTTCCCGAGGTGCTCGGAGTCGCGCTGAATCTGCATTCGGGAGACTCCCCGCAGGTCCTCGGTCAAGAGACGATCGTGCTCTGCGGCGTGACGACCGCGCTCGATCGCGTCGGCGATTCGCTGCACCTCGCGACCTACGGTTCGTTCGTGCAAGCGCACCGCAAGCAAGCCGAGCGCGTCCACCGCACCCTCGAGCAGGCGCTCGGCCTGTCGGACACGAAGGGCTCGCGTCTGCGCGTGCTGGACCTCTATGGAGGGTCCGGCGCGATCGCGCTCGCGCTCGCGAAGAAGGGCGCGCGCGTCCAGCTGGTCGAAGCGTTCGCGCCGGCGGCGGAGCAGGCGCAGCGCGCTGCCTTGGACCAACAGCTCGATGTCGTCGCGCGCGCCGGGGATGTGGCCGCGGTGCTGCGAGAGTTCGTGGCGAGCAAGACCGCCTTCGACGCCGCCGTCATCAACCCGCCGCGACGAGGGACGAGCCCGAGCGTTCGCGAGCTGTTGGCGCGCCTGGACTTGCCCTGCATCGCGTATGTCTCATGCGACCCCGAGACGCTCGCGCGCGATCTCGATCACTTCGCCCGCCTCGGATATCGCGCCTCATCGCTGCGGCCGCTCGACATGATCCCCCTCACAGAGGAGGTCGAGTCGGTCGCGATCCTCCGCAAGGCTCCCCTCCCGCGCCCGCAAATTTTGTTCGAGGACGAGGACCTCGTCGTCGTCCTGAAGTC
Organism: Myxococcales bacterium; assembly: GCA_043784605.1. Taxonomy (GTDB): domain Bacteria; phylum Myxococcota_A; class Polyangia; order Polyangiales; family Polyangiaceae; genus JANYHY01. The sequence continues at coordinate 1,708 of JAYVYD010000531.1, forward strand.
CCCGCACGAGCCCACCGCGCCGCAAGGCGAGTACAAGAGCTCGCTCTTCGCGCGCGTCCGAAACATCAAAGGTGCGGAGCGCGCCGTACCCATCCAGCGCCTCGACGTCGGCACCAGCGGAGTCGTCGTGTTCGCGCGCACGTCCGAGGTCGCCGCGCGTTGGGCTCCCGCGGTAGAGGCCCCCGAAGCGCGCGCGATTTACCTCGCGTGCGTGCGCGGAGTGACGCCAGCGAAGGGCACGATCACCCGCGATCTGCGCGAGGACGGCAAGGTGTACTCTACACGCACTCGTTACCGCCGCCTCGCCGTGGTCTCCGGGCATAGCGTCGTTCGCGTGATCCCCGAGCAGACTCGAACGCACCAAGTCCGGCGCCACTTCTCGGCCATCGGTCACCCGGTGCTCGGCGACGACCGCTACGGACACGCGCCGACGAACCGATTCTTCGAGGAGAAGAGCGGGCTCGATCGAACCTTCCTCCACTGCGTGCGCACGGAGCTCACCCACCCGTCCACCGGCGTGCGCTTGATCGTCGAGGCCCCGCTCCCCGGTGATCTACGGATGGTCCTGGAGCGCGTGAGCGGAGGGTCCGCGCTCAAGTTCCTCGATCAGAAGCAGGCGCTCGGGCACGCCGGGGTGTCGAGCATGCCTCCCCCACCCGACTCGAGTCACTCGCGCGGAAGCGTCCTCGACATCGACGGCAGAGCCTCCTCGTTGCCCTCCGGCAGTGATGCAGACGAAGACTAGAGCGCAACTTTCGACCTCAGCGACCTCGCCTCCGCATCGCGTCCCCCACCCACGCACTCTTCTCCCAAAATGGGAGAGGGGTAGTTGACCGGCCCTCCCCACTCGTTCGAGAGGGCTCGCGAGAATCACATGAATCACGAGGGGTGAGATCCGCGAGAGGCGACCGAGAGATCGCACAGGTCGCAACGCGTCGCACTAGGCTCGAAGGCCCTCCAAGAGCAGCCGACCGAACAGCGCTGCCTTCGCGCGAGGGCCGAGCGCGTCTCCGCGATACCAGCGAATCCCAGCGTCGCGAGCGTGGTCGGAGCGCAGGAGCAGCTTGCGAAATGCCCGTCCGTGCGGCGCGTAGACGTGACGCGCGAGCCACGCGCTCTGGCGAAGATGCCGGACCACGCGCGAGGCGCGCACCTCGCGATCGTAGCCGTGGGCGTCCACGCGCGAGGCGTGACGGGCCGCGATCTCTCCGTAGAGGATCGCTTGCGCGATGCCTTCGCCCGTGGAGCGATCGATGCCGGCCGCCTCGCCCACGAGCAGCACGCCCTCATGCACGAAGACGCTCTCGTTCACGAGCGGTCGCGTCGAGAATGGTCTGAGGGTGACGTCGTTGATCGACACGCCGCGCTCTGCGAGTGACCTCGCGAGTGACGACTTCACCTCTCGTCCGCTCGCCGCGTGAAGGTTCGCGTGATAGACGCCGCGGTTGATCCAGATGTCGTCTCCGCCGGCGGGCGCGGGCGTCGGGAAGTCCCAGTAGTAACCGTCGACGTGATGGCGCACGGGCGTGAAATCGAACTCGCACAGTCCCGACATCACCGGGCCGTCGGCCTTCATGGGAGGAGTGTCCGTGACGTAGAGGTGGCCTTTTCTTGCTGGTTCGTGCAAGCCGAGCAGCTTTCGAACAGTGCTCCCCGCGCCGTCGCATGCACATACGACGCGCGCCGCGAGCGTCTCTCTCGTCGTGCCGAGCGTCCAGCCGTTCCCTTCACGCGCGAGCGAGACCAGCCCCTCGCCGTCGCGCACGTCGACGCCATCGCTCCTCGCCGCGTCGAGCAAGGCCGCATCGAACTCGTCGCGTCGCACGATGACTCCGAGGTTTCCTCGCGTCGTCCCGCGCTCGCTTCCCTCGACGAGCGAGAGTCCGAGCATCGGTCGCGACCGGGAGACGTCGCGCAACCGGAGCTTGGCGAGCGCCTCGAGGCCCCACGCACTCACGGCTCCGCCACACGGTTTGTCTCGCGGGTGTTTCTGCTTGTCGAGCACCACGATGCTCTGGGGATCGACGCCGCACGCTCGTACGAGGTGAAGCGCCGTGCTCGATCCCGCGGGACCACCGCCGACGATCGCGATCTCGAATCGCCTCATTCTGTCGGCTTGTCGGGCTCAGGTGCGATCTCGGGCGGGCGAAGCGATCCTCTCCGTTGTTGACGTTCGTCGGATGGCGAGGACACTTTCTTCTCTTTCGCCTCCACGGCCGCGACGAACAGTCTCACGTACTGCACGGCGCTCCCGAACGAGAACACGAGGGACAAGTACACGAGCGCTTGCCCGATGTGATTCATCTCGCAGACGCCGAAGTCGATACCCGCGTAGCTCAAGTGATACGGGTACCCGAGCAGCAGCGCGATGATCCCGATCATCTGCAGCGCCGTCTTCGCCTTGCCCTCTTCTCCGGCCGCGATCACGACGCCCTCACTGGCGGCGATGCTTCGCAGCGCGGTCACGCTGATGTCTCGCCCCAACAGCACGATGATGACCCATGCGGGCACGCGGCCCATTTGCGTCATCCACACGAGCGTCGCCATCACGATGAGCTTGTCCGCGAGCGGGTCGAGCAGCTTGCCGAGCACGCTGACGACGTTGAGCTTCCGCGCGAGGTAGCCGTCGAGCATGTCCGTGAGCGCCGCGATCGTAAATACGATGCCGGCCCAAAAACCCGAGCGCGGCGTGTCTTTGTCGAGGAACCACAAACACAGCGGGATCATCACGACGCGCAGCATCGTGAGCAGGTTGGGGATGTTGAACGCGTCCTCGGCGAGCGGCCGGCGCTTCTGCGGCGTTCGCTTCTTCTTCTTGGTCGCCATCTTAGCGCCCGCTCATCAACAGCGAGCCGTCGCCCGAGAAGCTCACGAGCCCGCGTTGCCCAGACGGCGACTCGCTCGGCGCGAGCGCGCGCGGCAAGAGGCGCCCCGTCCAACCGACGATGGCCTCGCGGCGCAGCACCGCGCCCGACTTGGCCGCGACGTCGACGACCACGAGCGGGTCGAGCAGCTCGAGGACGATGACCCCTTTGCCCGTGAGCTGCGCGAACGGGAGCGTCTCCCCCTCGCCGAATCCGAGGCGGCCGTTCTCGAACGTGAGGCGCAGGTCGAAACCGAGCACGTACTCTTCGCGCACGAACGCGAGCTCGCCATCGAGCTTGAGCGGCACGAGCCTGTGTGACGGCCGAGGACCGAGCACGAGCGTCCCTGAAGTCTTCATGCGCACGAGCGGCGCGCCGAGGCCACCGAACGGCTCGTGCGAGACCGCGCGCGACTGCCGCTCGAGCACGCGGGTCGTCAACGTCCCCGTGTAGCCGCGGACCGCGTCGAGCCTGCCCGCGAAGAGCTCAGTGTCATCGTCGTGTGGGACGACGACCACGAGGCCCGATGCGTGCTGGCTGATGAGCTCTCCCACCGCTGGCGCTAGCCGTGCGTCCTTCGCGAGGTTGGCGAACGGGCGTGCGATACGCGCAGTCGAGGACGTCTTGTCGGGCGACGGGTGGCGAGACAGCGGCGCGAAGTCCGGCATCGCGGGCGGACGCTCCGAGTTCGTTCGTATCGATTTCACGGCCTCGCCCAGCTCCACCGCGCGCCACGTGCCGCTCTCGGTACGCCGCACCGCGGGCTCCGCGAGCGCGAACGAAAGCTCTCCGCTATCCAGCTCCGCGAACGCGACCTCCGCGGTCTTGCGGATCTCCGCGGACTCTTCTCGATCCTGTTCAGCTTGAACCTGCTGCGCCGTCGGCAGCGCGGGCGGCGGCATGCTCATGGACTCGCGACGCTCGGCGAGCCTCTTGGCCATCGCCTCGTGACCTGCCCGCGTGAACGACTCCTCGGCCTTCTCGAGATCCCCAAGGCGGTCGTACGCGAGCCCCAAGTAGCCCCATGCGCGCTTGTGCTCGGGCGACTGCGTCACGAGCTCCTCGAGGACCGCGCGCGCTTGCTGCGATTGCCCCGTCTTCAAGTAACAGAGCGCCAGGTTGATCATCAGCGACGGGTCGTGCGGCAGCTCCTTGCGCAGCTGCTCGTAGATCTGGATCGACCGTGGATACAGGCCGATTCGGAAGTACGTGAGCGCGAGCAGATCTTGGCCCTTCGTGTCGCGCGGCTGCAGCAAGAGCGCCGCCTCGAGCTCCTCTTTCGCCTCGTGCGCGCGGTTGTCCTGGAGCAGCTCGCTGCCGCGATACAGGTGATAGAGGAAGTCCTCGCTGGCGACGTCGCGCGACGATTCGACGGGTGTCGCACCGCTGTTTCGCTTGTCGCCGTCCTGCATGTGGACGGGCAGCGTAATCGAGGTGCCCTCCGGGGGGGTAAAAAGGGGCACCTGCAGGTGGGGAGGTCGTGGCTGGTCTTGCCGGCCGGAGGTGACGAAAAGGAAGTTGGGACGTTGTTCCGATTTGACGAGGCAGACTTCGTCCTTGGCGGCGGCGCGGGTTCCCACCCCTCCAACCTCCCTCGCACTCGCCAACGCACTCCGCGCCTGACCACAGTGCAGACTTCGTCCTCGCGAGTGCACGCTTCGTCCTCGCGAGTGCAGCCTTCGTAGTCACGTCGCAAACCGTCGTCACGCACCGCCCCTCGCAAGTTGAACCCAAACCTCCCAATCCCCTTTTCGCCACCCGCGGAGGCCAAGACCGGCGAGCGTGCGGTGCGTTTGATCGGAACCGCGGACCCTCTCGCAACCTGCGATCGACAACACCTCGTCGGGGCTTTAGTGGCCGCGGGCACGAGCAAACGTACTGCGCGTCGCCGAGCCACAACCCCAAACGTCCAGCAGGTGCCCCCCTCGCCCCGCGCGCAGCGGGTCAAGAAGAGTCAAGCAACCGCTTCGGAAGAAGTACGAACAGTGGTCGCCGGAGCATCCACGAACTCACGAAACCAAAGCTCCAACACGAGCATCGTCCAAACCCGATCCGTCGCTGCATGAAACGTATCGAGCGACTCGACGAGCTCAGTCACGATCTTCGGCTCGAACAGCCCACGCTCGCGCGCACGCTTGTCGAGCAACGTGTCGTTCACCATCTCGCGCAAATCGCGCTTCATCCACCGCTCGAGCGGCAGCGCAAAGCCGCGCTTCTGCCGTTGCAAGATCGCGCGAGGCACGAGCCCCTTCACCGCACGCCGAAGCAGCCACTTGCCGCGCAGCCGCATCAGCATCTTCTCCGGTAAGCGAGCGGCGAACTCCACGACCTTCGTATCTAGAAACGGACAACGCACCTCGAGCGAGTGCGTCATCGCGGCGATGTCGACCTTCACGTTGATGTCGTCGACCAAGTACGTCTGCCAGTCGAGGTCCGCGACGCGCCCCATGGGGCTCTGCGCGCCAGACTCGCTGAGCACGCGATCGAAGCGCTCGACGGTCGCGTTGGTGGCGGCGTCGCGCATCCGGTCGAGGTAGAGCGTTCGCTTTTCGCTCGGTGAGAACTGTCCGACGAGGCGCAGGTAGCGATCCGCCTCGCCCTGCCCGAGGCGCTCGGCGAACGCGCCGACGTGAGGAATGATCGCACGACCAAACGCCTCGAGCGCGGCTCGGAAGACGAGCTGACCTTCGTAGGGCAGGCGATCGTAGAGGTGCCCGATTCGTGCCGTATTGTAGCGCTTGTAGCCCGCGAAATTCTCGTCCGCCGCGTCTCCGCTGAGCGCTACGGTCACGTGCTGCTTCGTCATCTTCGACAGGTAATACATCGCGACCGCCGAGCTGTCGGCGAACGGATCTCCGTGGTGCCGCACCGTCGCTTGCACGACGCTCGTCATCTCGGGATTCACGATCTCCTCGTGGTGGTCGGTCTGGTAGCGCTTGGCGACCATGCGCGCGAACTTGAGCTCGCTGTCGTCGGCGTGAGGGAACCCGATGCTGAAGGTCTTCACGGCGCGCGTGGATTCTTGCGCCATCAACGCGACGATCGTCGAGCTGTCGATGCCGCCCGAGAGAAACGCGCCGAGCGGGACGTCCGAAACGAGCCGACGCTTCACCGCCGCGCGCATCAAGCGCAGCAGCTCCTCGGCGAGCTCGTCCGCGTCACCGCCGAACTCTTCCCCCTTGGGCTTGCTCCAGTAGCGCACCGGTACCGGCATCTCACCGGCGCCGAAGAACGCGTAGTGCGCGGCGGGCAGCTTGTACGTGTCGGTGAATGCGGTGTTCGGCGAGGGCACGTATTGCAGCGTGAGGAACTCGTCGATCGCGGAGAGATCCACGCCGGGTCTTTGGTCCGGGAACGCGTGCACCAGCGCGCCGACCTCCGACGAGAACGCGATGCCGTGCGAGAGCTTGCGATAGTGAAGCGGCTTCTTTCCGCTGCGATCGCGCGCGATCAGCATCTTGCGCTGCTTCGTGTCGTACAAGAGGAACGCGAACATGCCGTCGAGGCGCGCGACGCAGCCCTCGCCGTAGTCTTCGTAGAGATGAAGCACGACCTCGCTGTCGCTGTGCGAGCGGAACGTGTGACCCTTGCGCGCGAGCTCTTCGCGCAGCTCTTGGAAGTTGTAGATCTCACCGTTCACGACCACGGCGATCGTTTTGTCTTCGTTGAAGAGCGGCTGGTTTGCCTCCGTCGACAGATCGATGATCGACAAGCGCCGATGACCGAGCGCGCACGGGCCATCTGCGAAGAAGCCGGCGGAGTCGGGCCCGCGGTGCGAGATCGCGTCGGCGATTCGCTTGGTGGCCGCCAAGTCGGCGGGCGCGCGAGGGTCACGCGCGAGAAAACCGGAGATGCCGCACATTCAGTTCAGGGCTCGCGCGCCGTTCGGCTTCTTGCGCTCCTCGGGGCGCGGTAGGCCTCCGAGCACGCGCGCGTAGACGTCCACCGTACGTGCCACCATTCGCGCGACTGCGAAGCGCGCGGTCGCATGTTGATTGCCGGCTTGACCCATCGCAGAGAGCTGCTCGGGAGTGAGCGCGAAGAAGCGGCGCAGCGCGTGCGCGATGCCGGCGGCCTGGTTGTCGTCGCAGACCAAGCCCTCTTTGCCGTCCGTCACGAGCGAATCCGTGTTGGCCGCGTCGGAGACGATGACGGGGACAGCGCAGGCCATGCTCTCGATCACTGCGTTGGGCAGACCCTCGTAGTTACTCGGAAGGAGCATGCCGTCCGCGGCCGCGACCAGCTTCTCGACCTGCTTGACGATGCCGACGAACTCCACCTGCCGGCCGAGCCCGGACAATGTGGAGTACGCGCGCAGCGCCTCGCCGTACCAAGGCGGTGAGCCGCGGCCCGCGAACAAGACGCGCACGTCCTCGGGGAGCTCTCCCGCGTGCTTCAGCTTCACGAGCGCGCGCAAGACGGACTTCTGGTTCTTCTGATCGCAGATGCGACCCGGCATCACGAGCACGCGCCGCCCGTCCATCGACCAGAGCTTGCGCTCGCGCAGCTTTGCGGTTTCGGACAGCGGCACGAAGCGCTGAAGATCGACGCCGTTCTCGACGACGTCGATGCGCTCTGACGATACGCGTGCGCGGCGCG
>JAYVYD010000532.1:0-7258 GCA_043784605.1 Myxococcales bacterium
ACTCGAACTCACTTCGCGCGACGACCATGGTGATCCTCGGAGCGGTTGCGACGCTCACCAGCGTTCTGCCCGGCTGCTCCACTGCCCAGTTCGACTCGACGGGGCAATCAAGTGCCGCCGTCTCGTCGCAAGGACAAGCTGCCCTCGCCGACCTACGTGCGCGGTTTGTCATCAAGACGACGGAATCCAAGTCGGCGCTCGACGACACCAAGGTCGTCGTGAGTCGACCCGTGTTCATCGCCTCCAACGTAGATCGGTTCGACTCCGTGAACGCGATGCTCGTTCCGCACACGACCGACACGCCGACCAAGCCTGCAACGACAAGACTGCCCAAGTCTTCGGGGTATGCATCCCACGTCGAAGATCCGACGGGAGTCGCAGTCGATCTGAAGTTGGAGGGTCTCTCCGACGTTGTTGGCGCGACTGTCGATGGATACGCCATCTACACAGGGGCGATGGCCGGCGGTCACTATGCGGTCCGCGGCAGCGGTGAGGGCATTGAAGACTTCGTCGACCTGGAGGTTGCGCCGAGCGCGCATGAGATCGTCTACGACGTCGCTCTCGGCTCCAAGGCAGCCGGGCTACGGCTCGCTGGCAACTCGCTTGAGGTGCTCGACTCGAACGGCACACCTCGGTTGCATGTCGCGCCGCCGTTCATCGTGGATTCAGCTGGTCTGCGCAGCGACGCGACCCTGTCCGTCACGGGTTGCAAGGTCGATACGACGGCGTCGGGCCCATGGGGTCGAGCAGTGCAGGCGCCTGGTGCAGTAACTTGCAAGGTGCATGTTGGGTGGAGTCCGTCGGTCTCGTTCCCAGCCGTCGTCGATCCTTCGTGGACCACGACCGGCTCGATGGTCGAGAGTCGCGCCGATCATACGGGCACGTTGCTCAACAGCGGCAAGACACTCGTCGTCGGCGGCCTGACCGCGGCGGGCACGTGCGCCGGCGCTGAACTGTGGGACCCTGCGACGGGCACCTGGGCTGCGACCGGCAGCCCGGCAACCAAGCGCAAGAATCACACTGGCACCCTGCTTTCGAGTGGCATCGTGCTCATCGCGGGCGGCATCAACTCGTCGGGGGTACTCGTCGGAAGCGCCGAACTCTACGATCCGTCATCGGGTACCTGGACCACGACGGGCAGCTTGGTCGACTATCCGAACGCGTATGCAACGGCGCACCTACTCTCGAACGGGAACGGGATCGCGAATGGCGGATTCGAGAGCGGGACCTTGACCGGTTGGACCTCAAGCGGAGCTGCAACGTCCGTCACAACGACGACGCCGCATTCGGGGACGTACAGCGCGATGGCGGGATCGACGATCGCCACGAACGGCGACAGCAATCTCAGCCAGACCTTCACCGCCCCGCCCCAAACTACCAGCCTGTCATTCTGGTACAAGATGACCTGCCCGGACACGATCCAATATGACTGGGCGACCGCAACTCTTGTCGACAACACCCCAGGCGGCGGTGGGACGACCACTCCACTTCCAAAGATCTGCACCAGCGCCGCATGGACTCAAGTCAGCGCGAGTGTGGTTGCAGGCCATAACTACACGCTTACCCTCACGAGCCACGACGACAACTACGGCGCTGACCCGTCGTACACGCTCTTCGACGATGTTGAGTTCTCAACTGGCAAGGTCCTCTACATAGGTGGTCGCGACGATCGGCCGCAGTTCCTCGGAGGTCCCTACTACACGCCGAACGCCGAACTCTATGATCCCACGACGGGGACGTGGTCGTTCACGGGCGCGATGGCGACGGGCCGCGCGTTTCACGCGTCGGCGCTGCTCTCCACCGGCAAGGTGCTCGTCACGGGCGGAGCTACAACCTATGGCTCATCGACCGCGACTGCGACAGCGGAGCTCTACAATCCTGTCGCTGCGACGTGGTCAGGCATCACGAGCATGGCGACTGCCCGATACTCACACACCCTCACTGCTCTCAACTACGGTGGTCAAGCGCTCACCGCCGGCGGATATGCGTCGAATACGACAACCCCCCTGAGCTCGACGGAGCTTTACGACCCCAGCAACTCATGGACCACCGGGCCCAGTATGAACAGTGCGCGTGCTTCACATCGCGCGTGCGTACTTCCCAATTCCCAGGTGCTACTCGCAGGAGGTTTTAGTGACTCTTCCAACACCATAACCGCAAGCGTCGACCTGTTCGATCAGCCAAATCTTTCGCTAGCAGCAACCACTCCTATGATTCAGGGAGCTGCGGCGTTCTCGCTTACCAGCGGGGGCTTGAGTACCACCGCGACGCTGGGTGCGGGTGGATGGGTCACCGGCACTCCGGCCAATTCTCCTACCACTGGCGCGTGGCTTTTCGATATCGGAGGGGGGAGCAATTCCGGCGCTTCTCCTGGAGACAACGGAAGCGTCCCGCTGTTCTTCGCCACGTGGGCCAATCCCGACGTGATAGGCACCTTTACGGCAGCATCCACGTCGTTCGCGGCAACAATTCAAAACAGTGATTCGACTAGCCGCACAGTCTACGTCGACCTCGTAGCGCTGGGCCTTGATGAGCGCACAATAACACGAAGTCAATACTTCACACTGACGCTTGCGCCGAATAGCACCCAGGTGGTCAACGTTCCCGCGACCGCTTTCCCGATTCGGCCTGTCGGAACGGACGCGCAGGTTGAGTTGCAAGTGCGACCGTACACCACCGGGGGACCAACTGGGGAAAGCTACGCGATCGAGTCTCCCCTGTACTACGAGTTTTCGGCCGACTACTCGCAAATCATCGTCCACGGTCAGATTGGCAAGGACCTAGACCGATCTCAGCCGGCATCAAGCACGACTCAGGCTGCTTGGTTGACTTCAACACAATCAATGAGAACCGCGCTGGCTACGGTAACGGGCAAAGTCTACAACGGTACCGGGTTCGTTGACGTCTCAACCCAACCGCCACCCACCTCTGGCCAGTTGGGCGCGTACAACATGCGGGGTCGATGGGCCAGCGACTTCGATGCTCTCTATCCAAACTTCGCAGCAGACATTAGCTTCCCTAACGGAACGTGGTATCGAGTATGCCCACATTGGACGGTTGAATACGACGACACCAACAAGGGTGAGGACATTTTCGCCGTCTCTGGGATTTGGTCACCGGTTGCACCCTACGTCCACTACATTGTCTCCCAAGGCGGTCACATCGCCGCGCGTGGCACGGTTCTAAGCACGGGTTGTTCGGATCCCATCCAGCTGAACAACGGCACATACGAGTTGTTTGGACGAGCCAGATGTCGCGAGACGACATCGGCACCAGCATCAAGGTGTCGCCTGGCTATGGAGGCTATATCTGCAATCCAAAGAGCAATCAGAACGGGTGCCTGTCGGTCGATGCAACCGAGAATTTCGTGCGCAGTTTCGTCGTGTCGGGGGGTGGAACGCAGCAACTCCCGCTTGCTCTCCAATACGCCGCGTCCTCGGAAGACTTCATTACGCGAGCTGCGGCTGTCGTCGGCCTCACCCTCACGTCTACGGCGGACTTTGGCATCCTGAGTAACCATGCTTACAAAGTGTGGGCAGACACCGGATGCCCGTCAATTTTGGACACGAACCTCGTTCCAGGAGGCGCCTGCTACTCCGCCGGCACGGGCGCCCTGGAATTAGGCCCCGACTTAATCTATGCACCTGATGGCACTTCATCGGCCACAGGTCGGCACACTACTTTCAACAAGTTCGTTATCGCCCACGAGTTTGGACACAATATCCAATACACGACCTGGGGCAACCTCAGCCTCCCTGACTACGAGTGCGCCGGCGCGAACAACACAATGTGCCAGAGATGGACCACTGACTCGCATTGTCGGTGCGACTTCGTCAAGACGGGAAATCGCTACCATTGTCTCCAATCACGTCAATTGCAACCGTGGGCAGAAACAGAGGGTTCGCGCACTTCTTCGCCGCCAATCTGATGAACCTGGCCACGAACAACAGCTGCACATTCATATACTACAAGGACTACCTGCTGCCCGACGGCACTCCACATAAGCCCCCCAATGCGGTCCCGTGTTTCTACAACTCAGGGCCACCGCAGATGTGGATGCAGAACAAGTGCGCTACGGGCAACACCAGCATGGGTGCTGACGGAGTGACCGCCGGCGGAGTGGAATGGGATTGGCTCACCTTCTTCTGGGAGCTCCACAATCGAGGGGCGAACGCGTACACTTCCACCGATCTGCAACACGTCTATCAGCAGGCATGCAACGGCAACGTTACGAGCCTATGTGCAAGTGCGAAGGTGTTCTTTGACACTCTGAACGGAGGTAGTTCAACTCTCAAACAGGCCGCGGCCTCACTGTTTGGATCTGCGAAATCGCAATACTTCATCGACGCTGGCAAAAAGCACGGAATCAACGTCCTCCCATGAGCGGGTTCAAATGGACGCTCCTTGTGCTGTTCACGGCGATCGGCACGGCGTGCAAGCACGATAACGGTGACTCGCTCGGTGCGAAAGATGCGAGCGTGGTGGACGCCACGACGCCGCGGGCCTGTCCAAGCATGACGTTCCCAAACTGTAGAGATGGGTGGTGCATCATTCACGCGGGTGCCTTCCAGATGGGTTCGCCTCCCGATGAATGGGGCCGTGATCTGAACTCAGAAGATTCCATCGCGGTTACGCTCACTCACGATTTCGTGATTGAACAATTCGAGCTGACTCAGTTGCAATGGTCCAGTCTTGGTCGATCCCCTCGCTTTGGGCAGGAGGATGCTGGACCACAAAGTGTTGGAGCGTGCTCGGCCACCGATTGCCCAGCCACGAACCTATCTTGGTTTGAAGCCATACAGTTTGCGAATGACCTCTCGGCAAAGGATGGACGACCGCCCTGTTACGCCTTGAACGGCTGTGCGGCTGACGGGGGTCCTGCGTGCGGCACGGTCGGGCCAAGCACGGGCACCGTGTACGACTGCACGGGGTACCGGCTGCCCACGGACGCGGAATGGGAGTATGCTGCGAGAGCCGGAACAACCACGGCGTTTTACTCTGGGGCCATCACACCTTTGGACGGTGGATGGGCTCAGTGCGCAGAGGACCAGAACCTTCTCAAGATCGGCTGGTACTGCGCCAATTCACCCGAACTCTTCACGCATGAAGTTGGGCTACGTGCTCCCAATGCCTGGGGGCTCTATGATATGTCAGGGAACGCTCTAGAGTTCTCCGGTGACCCCGATCAGGGGCGATCGAAGCGCACTCCCATCGATCCCTGGCAAGCGATGGCTCCAACCGACGATCCTGTATCACGCGGGGGTTGCGTGTTCCAAACGTCGGCGCAGGAGCGCAGCGCCGAACGGGTTGGCGCGACTCGGGTGACCCATACCTACGCCACGGGCTTTCGGCTGGCGCGTACCGTCTTGCAGAATGAGCCCTGGACATCGTCGGCGCTGCCGGTCCCGCTGCGTGCCACCTGCCCACCAAAGTAGGGTCCAGTCTGGATGCGAGAATCCATACCTGGATTAGCTTGACGGTCGCGGGCACCCACCGAGGTGGCCAATTCGGAGATGGATCTTGCCGACTCCAGTTTGCGCAATTTGCACAAGGAGTCCGCGACTCCTAAACGCTTCGGTTCAGTGTCGGCCCTTCAGTGATCCTGGTTGAAGCGTTTGAGCAATGGTCGTCGCTCACAGGCCAACAACCACCGGCGTCGCTCGGTCCACCGTAGTCCCATCACCCAATTGACCGGACGAGTTCCAACCCCAACAGCTCACGCGTCCATCGGTGACGGCACACGTGTGGTACCAACTGGCCGCTAGAGCTGTAGCTCCCCCCAAACCGGTAACCGACGTTGGCACAGTTCGATTATCCGTTGAGCCACCGCCGAGTTGGCCATTCGCGCCGAATCCCCAACACTCGACCGTAGCTGCAGTCGCACAGACGTGAAGGCCCCCGCTGGAAAGCACCGTTGCGGTCAAGCCGAGAATCGGCTGCGGAAGCAGGTGGCCGACTGTCGTGGCGTCGCCGAGTTGGCCAACGGTGTTCGCCCCCCAACAGCTTACACGTGCGTCGTCCTGCAGAGAACACGAACTCTGCGCGCCGAGACTCACATGGGCGGCGTTTGTCAAACCGAGTACGGCGACCGGGGTGGTCCTAGAACCAGCGGTTTTGCCGTCGCCGAGTTGTCCGAAGGAGTCGTCTCCCCAACACCTCACAGCACCGCCCTGTAGGACCACGCACGTTGATGCATCGCTGGCATCCACATGCGTCGCGCCTACAATGCCCTGGACCTTTACTGGTAGCAAACGGCTCGTGAGCGAACCGTCACCAAGTTGCCCGCTCCCATTCGCGCCCCAACACCATATTTCTCCTCCCGTCAGTACGCACGAGTGGTGGGCGCCGCTCGCAATCTCCCGAAGGTCCCCCACCCCACTCAAACCGTCTACTGGGGTCGGAACGAGTCGATCGCTACTTGTCCCGTCGCCGAGTTCGCCGCTGGAATTCCCGCCCCAGCAGAGGACCCTTTTGGGTGTGAGCGCGCACGAGAAGTTCCAGCCAGCGGTTACCGCAACAGCATCGACAACACCCTGCACAGTGTCCGGGTGGGAACGATTGGCTCGGCTGCTATTGCCAAGTTGACCGCTCGCGTTGCCACCCCAACACAAGACCCTTCCGTTGGAGAGAGCGACGCACGAGTGTTGTTGCCCAACTGCAACTGCCCAAACCGTCGGTGGACCAGCTGCATCGCGTGTAGCAACGTCCCGATCGCCATCGAACGCGTCAATGCTCGCATCGGTACGCACAACTTCAAAGTTGCCGATGTCACTTCTCGCGCCGCAAGAGACGACAAAGATGCCGAGCATCGCGTAGAAGAGACTCTGGTCCTCCATTGCTACCGCAGCCGCGTCGCTCAGAAGAACTTGATCGTACTAGTGTGGACTGGACGTCCCGCCAGCGTTCCCTGGACGCAGGGTCCAAACGTCGAGTCGGGGAATGAATGAATCCACTCGACGCCCTGACCAGGCGAGACGTAGGAAATCTGCACGTCATCGTAATCGGACACATCTGTACCCTGAGTGACCATGCTTGACCCGCTACACGGAACTTGATCGGGAACGATCATACCCATATTGAGGAGCAGCGGTGTGCTTCCAAAATACGAGGGCTGAGCCTTGTGTATGGATACTGTGTTGCCACTGGGATTGTTTTCGGTGGAGAGCGTAATCGATTTGAGCGCGGTTTGTCGAGGCGCGGGCGTGCGCTGAAACGCTCGTGGAGGCGTCTGAACGTCTGGGGCTGGGCCGAGTCGAGC
>JAYVYD010000533.1:0-4720 GCA_043784605.1 Myxococcales bacterium
GGATGCTGGCGAAACCAATCCGGTCAGTTGTTGTCGTTCGCCCAAGGCGACGACAATTGATGCTGGCGAAGCCAATCCGGTCAGTTGTTGTCGTTCGCCCAAGGCGACGACAATCTCATGCCCATAGGCAGGGCGCGATGGCGTCGAACATTTTCACGGCGTCCGAAGGGGCAGGCATGCCTGCGAGTGTCACGAGTTCGGGCGCGACTTCCGTCGCGAGCGCGCATCGTAGTTCTTGGACGGCTACAGCGCGTGCCTCTGACAGCGTCGCGCGCTGGCGGCCGGTGAGCTGCGGCTCGATCCACTCGGCGATGTCCCAAGAGAGAGCCGCGTGTCCTGTCTCTTCGTGGGCGATCGTACGCATGGCTTTCACGACGCGCGGGTCCGTCGCGTGTCGGTGTTGGTGCATCGCGACCAGCGCGCCGAAGGTCTCACGCACGCATCCTTCGACTGCATTCTCGAGCGCGACTTCAAAGAGCGTTCGCACGGGCAACTCGCCCACGCGCGGTGCGTCGGGCTCGGCGTCGTAGGCTCGTGAAATCTCGGCGGTCACCTGCGCGTGCCGAACCTCTTCGCGTCGCGATCGCTCGCATGCGCGGACTAGCTCCAGAGGCGCACCATGCGTCTCCAGCTCACGCCCCAGTCGCTCGAATGCGAACACGCTCGCCGCTTCGAGATGCGAGACCGTCGCGAAGAACGCGCCCACTTCGTTCTCGGTGCGGCCGCGTGATCGCTCCAGCCCCTCGGGCCTGCGACCGATGGAACAATTCGAGTCGCCTCGCTGGATGACGCTGCTCTCACGCACGGCAACCACGCCGGGCACGCTCACGAAAACGCGATTTTCGCTGATGTCTCCGCCGCAAGTATTTCCGCTGTTGGCGATTACCTCGAAACCACCGGGGACCGGGCCGCCCGTGCTCGCGCCGCACTGCACCGTGAGGTCTCCGGGTTGCTCGGCCACGAGCATCGCCGCGTCGTGAACGTCATCGACCGGAGCGAGGAAGGTGCGCAGATCGTCGAACGACGTGACCGTCCCGACCGTGTCGCCGCGCGTGAACACGAGGTGGTGTTGTCCGGGGATCTGGCCCCTGCCGGCGTTCCATCCCACGGCGCTCTTGGTCGAACTGAGCGTCGCGTTGCACTTCATGCGCTCGGTCGCAGTCGCGCAGGGGGTGCCCGTCTTCGAGATGACATCCTCAGCCGAGCCGCGCAGCTCGATGTAGTCGACCGGTTGACCCGGCGTGACGCCTGCCAACGGGTCATACTTGCCAGTGCCGTTGCAGACGTCATCGTGGAGCTGCGATCGATCGACCCCGCTCGCGCAAGCCGCGACGGGGACGAGAGCAAGCGCCGCGGTGAAGAGCTTCTGGAGGCGAGTGATTGTGCGCATAGGGGCTTTTCCAAACGTTGCGAGAGTCACACCAACGCCAAATCCCACACTGTCGAGGTATTCAGTCGGAGGATCCCTGACGACGCGATCATAGCCGAGACCCGTGTGAACGTAGAGATTGGGACGCCAGGAGCGGGAAATAGCGTTCGAGGCCGCCGAAAGCGGGCCAGCTGCTTTGCCTCGAAGTTGAGCGGCGAGCCGTGACAGTGCCGGTAGGGAATGTTATGTCGCGGCGCATGAAATATCTTCTTCCGTCGCTCGCTAGCGTAGTCCTCGTTGCCGCGTGCTCCAGCAGCGCCGGCCCAGACAATTCGAAGATCGGCAACCCCGACGCAAGCTCGGACGCGAAGCTGGATACGCCGGACGGTCCCACCGCGAAGCCCGTCGACCCGAAGTCGATCTGCGACGCCTATGTGGCCGCGAAGTGCTCGGGCACGCCCGCAGGTTTCGCCGCGAGCTGCCCGGGTCTGTTCAACACCGCGCAGACGCGCGGCTGCAAGCCCGCTTGGATCCAAGGGTTGAGTGACTTCGTCGCGATGCCCGGGGCCGTTCAGTGCGAGCCGATCCTCCACACCCCCACTGTGCTCGCATCGCCTTCCGTCACCCAAGAGGCAGCCCTCGGTGAAGCGTGTACCGGCGCCGTCAACAACTCGCGTTGCTATGGTGTGTCCTGCAACAATTCGCTCGACTGCAGCGCCGGCTTCCACTGTAACTCGGCGACGACGCGGTGCTTCGAGGCCACCACCCCCGCGCTCTCGTGCGCCGGACTGCCATGCGCCGAGGCGCTCGACTGCCCAGGAAAATGCAACTCTGCGCTCGGTGCGTGCACGAAGTAAGCGCGCTTTCCCGGTGGACCGCATGGGCCATTCCAGAATACCACTCACTATTTGTTTTCTGGCATTGTCGTGCGGCCGCCCGCCCACCAACGAGCCCGACGCACTCGTCGCACAATGCAGGGACACCTTTCGCCGACCTACTGACGGTCTCATTCGCCAGTGTGTGACGGGCCGTCTCATGTTCGAGCAGGCGCCATCCTTTTCCCGGAAACTCGCCCGTGCGTGCTCGTTTTACGGGGTGGAGGCGCCAGCCGATATGGGCACGACGTTAATGCTCAGTCAGGAAGCGTGAATCGGAATGTGGCGCCTTTGGTTTGGTCGGCGTCTACCCATATTCGGCCGTGATGAGCGGTGACGATCTGTTTGCAAATATGTAGGCCCAATCCGAGACCTCGGCGCGAATCATTGTCGACTTGTGAGAAGCGCTCGAAGAGGGTTGCCATCGCCACGGCGGCGATCCCGGGGCCCGAATCGCAGACGGCGAACTCGACGCCATCGGCCTGCTTCACCACGCTCAGCACGACGGTGCCGTGTCGAGGCGTGAACTTCATGGCATTGCCGAGTAAGTTGGTCAGTACTTGTGTCAGACGATCGCGGTCGAACCTCGCTTTGACTATTTCGGTTGGGGCCTCGACTAGAAACGTAATCTCGCGTTGCGCGAAGAGGCGCACGTGGGATCGAAGCAGCGCGCTGAGGAACTCGCCGACGTCGTGCTGAAGAGGGCGGACGCTGAACGTCCCCGACTCGAAGCGAGCCACGTCGAGCAAGTCCATCAGCAGCCTGCCCATGTGTGACGACGAGCGCGAGATGTCTCTGGCAGCGTCGCGTATGGACGACTCGTTGCTGTCTTCCGCGATCATCTGCGCGTTGAGCGCGATCATACCCAACGGACTACGGAGGTCGTGGGTCACCATGGGGAGGACGCTCCATCGTCGCGCGCGATCGGCGTCTTCGAGAGCGTCCGTGTCGAGGCTGGCCGCGTCGGCCTCGCGTCTTGTCGTGTCCATCAACGAGTCCGCGCGCGCGCGCTCGCGTCCGAGGAGCCCATCGGTGGCGTTGCGCTCGGCGTGCTTGCCCGCATCGTTCACGCGCCGCTCGGCTATGATCGAGCGATCGGCAGAGGGTGAGCGCTCCTCTGCCAACGTGCGGTCCGCGCTGGTTCGGAGCTCTGCGAGAGCGTCGTCCGCGAAGACTCTATCGCGCAGAATGAGCTCGTCGAGCAACCGCCGAGCGGTGAGCGTCTTGGACTCCGTGAGACCGCTCGCGGGCTCGGCGTTGGGACTGTTCTGCGTCTTCGCAGCTGGCTGCTTCGGATCTGCCGCGCCTTTCGGTGGCTTGCTGGACGAGCCCGTTCTCCTTCGCTCGTACTCTTTGCTCATGCTCGCGCAGATTGCATGACGCACGCCACTTTCCGTCCTTCCGTGGAGCCATCGATCGAGCACTTGGACGCGTAGTCGCTTGCAACATTGCCCCATTGCACAGGATCGTCACGTCCACTAGAGCACCGCGGCGTGATCGCCTCAGCTATCTATCTATGTTTGGGCGCTCAGGCGGTCACGGCGTCGGTTTCACGATGGGGTTGCTATCCAGGTTGACCGCACAGATTCGCGCTAGAGCTCGTCCGTTCAGAGTCGCGTTCGTGCTCAGCGTGATCGCTTGATCGGCCATCATCGTGCCTTGAAACTCGGTGGTCGTCCCCAGTGTCGCGAAGCTACCAATCTGCCAGTAGACGTTGGCCGCCTTGGCGCCGTTGGTGAGGACGACCTTGCGACCCGAGGTGGTGGTGAAGGTAGTGGCGATCTGGAAGATGAAGACTGCATCCGCATCGCCCTTGGCATCGAGTGTGAGATCTCCCGACGAGATCGCCAACGTAGAGGTAGACTTGTAGAGGCCCGGAGTCAGCGTCTTGCCGCCGATGTTTCCGGCGATCGAAATCGGGCACAGGACGCGTGCTGCTGCATCGTTGTATGCGATCGTGAGAGCTGCCATTCCGGCGGCTGATGTCGAGTCTGCGGTGTGTTTGGTTCCGACGAGCGTTCCGGGCGGGAAGCCCGTGACGGCTGCCCGGGCTCACTCCCAGATCTCCGGTGACCGAAGTCGGACCCGTGTTGGTGACCGTGGAACCGGCCAAAACCGCAAAGTCGGACACGGCGCCGAGTGAGACGCTCGACTGGCTGCACGCTCCAGTGGTGAAGCTAAACGTGTAGTTGGTCGCGAGCGACATCCCTCCTAACGACTTGGCGCCCGTCGTGACGGTGACCGGATAGGGTGTGCTCAGTACAAGCACGGCGGCCGAGACCAGCGTTACGGTGTTGGTCGGGTTGTCGACAGAGACAGTGCATGTGAGCGGCGTCGCGCCCTGCATTAGCGTAAAGTTGCCTGGCGTGATGGTAGTGCCGTCCATCGCCTGGTTGAAGGTGACGCTGGGCTTTCTATTGACCGACACCTCGGACGCGCCATTGACCGGTAGGTTGAAGAGGACCTTCAGCGCGGC
>JAYVYD010000534.1:0-2105 GCA_043784605.1 Myxococcales bacterium
TGAGAGGACCGAGCACCGCCCCCGCGTTGTCCATCATCTTGTGGAAGCCGAACGCACGCGCGCGATGGGCCGGATCGACCGCGCCCGCGAGCATCGCGTCGCGCGGAGCCGAGCGCACGCCCTTGCCGATGCGATCCGTGGACCTCAGCGCAATGACCTGCCAGGGAGCCACTGCGAACCCGATGATGGGACGCGCGACCGAAGCGATCGCATAGCCGATCACCACCAGTCGCTTGCGATCTCCGCGGTCCGCCCAAGCGCCCGACCGCCACTTGACGACGGCGCTCACGCCTTCGCTCACCGCCTCGAGCGCGCCGAGTGCCGCGCCGCCCGCACCCATGGACCGCAGAAACGGCGCGAGTAGCGGGTAGACCATGTCTCCAGCCGCGTCCTGAAAGAGCGATACCCACCCAAGCCGCCGAACGACTTCGGGAATCGATGGCAGCGATGCCTTTTCGGGTGAAACGCCCACGAGCCCCCTCGCGTATAGCAGGTGCTCTCAGACCGTAAACGTGAACGTGCCTCTGCCCGTGCGCGATTCTCGTAAGCGGCGCGAACGCGGGCAACGGGCCGGTTTGACCCACGACGGGGTTGGCCTTAGGTTCCATCACGCGGCCAAGCCCATCCGCAACCGACTCCGTCCGGGAGTCATCAGAAGAAGAAATCCGAAGGAGAGATAGAGATGCACGTCCCCCCCAGCAGGGTGATCCGGCCTCTGACCAAGGCGCGAACCCAGCACCTCGCGTCTGCCGAGCTTCCCACGAGACACGGCACGTTCACGACACACGTCTTCAAGAGCCTCGCGAACATCGAAGGCGGCGAGCCCGGCGAGAAGGAGCACGTAGCTCTCGTCTACGGTGACGTCCGCGGCGGCGCCGAGATCCCGATTCGCGTGCACTCCGAGTGCCTCACGAGCGAAGTGTTCGGCTCACTCAAGTGCGACTGCAAAGAGCAGCTCGATCACGCCCTCCAGGAGATCGTCCGCAGGGGCGGCGGCGCAGTGTTCTATTTGCGCCAAGAGGGCCGCGGGATTGGTCTCGCCAACAAGATCCGCGCATACGAGCTTCAAGCCAAGGGCGCAGACACGGTGGACGCCAACCGCATGCTCGGCTTGCCCGATGACGCGCGGAAGTACGACGTCGTGCGCGACATGATCGACTATCTCGGGATCGCCTCTGTGCGCATCATGACGAACAACCCCGCAAAGGTCGCCGGACTACGCGCGCTCGGGATCGACGTCGTGGGGCGCATTGCCGTGAGTGTTCCGCTCAACGAGCTGTCTGCCGCTTATGTGGACACGAAGCGAAAGCGAATGTCTCACCTGAAGCCGACGGGAAGCGACGCCGAGTAGCACTTTAGGGACCTCGCTTCATCACGAAGGAGGAGTGGCTGACAAAATTGCTCATGGTTTGCGTGCTGTGTCGAGGCACACCATCTCCAAAGTCCACGGTCCCTGTGAAGATACCGGATACGAGAACGGAGCCGTCGTTCGGGTCGACCCCAACGGAGTCGACTATGACGATTGGGTAGAGATTATCCATTTTGCGACACCGTTTTCGCTGGCAAATTGATCCGAACGATTCGCCTGCAGATGCGGTCGAAGACGAGCAGGTTGCCTTCAGGAGTCGCAACTATTCGCGACGGCACCATCGACCCAGTAGATGCTGGTGCGCCCTCGACGAATAGATAGTAATTGTAGGTGGGACTGGTAGACGAAGTTGCCTGAATCGTCGAACGATTGAGGACTTGTCCAACAAACCGCGCGGTGATGCTTCTGACGGCGTACACGCCGCCGTCAGCGGTCACTGCGACGTCTTCAATCGAGCCCGAGTCATTCGACGAGTAAAACGTATTCAAAATGGAGTGCGGGCGGGCGCCTGGCTGCCGTTCCACTCCGTCTCCCATCCACATGATCGTGCTAAGCGGGTCGTAGACGTGTTGCGAAGTTGGGGCACGCGCTCGGCCTACCCACGCAAACAATCCGTCGTTGGAGCGCGCGCACACCGACGATGCTCGAAGTAGAGATAGCCCCCGAGGCCACGGTCGCGCGGGGACTAGCGATCGTGACAAGCGGAGGCGAGCGTCTCGAGGGGCTGTCGCGTGAA
>JAYVYD010000535.1:0-4439 GCA_043784605.1 Myxococcales bacterium
ATCGCCTCGGGGCGCTCGCTCGCGCCGGGTCTGCTGGGCCTGCGACAGGCGCCGCTCGTCGCCCGCGAACCGGAGCGCGCGGAGCTGTGGCAAGCGGTGCGCGAGGTCGCAGTGTCCGTGCCGGGTACCGACGTGAGCCGCAGGATGATCGCGATGATCGGCGAGGCAGGCGTCGGCAAGAGCCGACTGGCCGAGTGGCTCTACGAACAGGTTCACGAGCAGGGCATCATGGTGCCGCTGCGCGCGCGCTACGGACGCATCGCGACTCCGCTCGACGGCGTGACGGGTGCCGTGAACAACTTCTTCGGGCTGGAGGGCGCGGACCGCACGCAGGTCGAGCAGACGCTCATCCAGCGCTGGGAAGTGGACCCGAAGGACGACGGGGCGCTCACGTGGGTCGCCGCCACGGCAGAGTGGCTTAGGCCTACGCCACCCGGCACGACGTCGCCGCTCGGTCCGTCCGGCAAGCGCTTCGTCGTCGACACACCCGAGTTGCGCTGGGTGGTCATCCAAAAAGTGCTCGAGCATGTCGGCCACGATCGGCCCGTGTTCTTGTGGTTCGACGACCTTCACCTCTCGTCGCCGAACACGTTCGAGATGCTCGCTCGTCTCCGACGCGCCACCAGCAAGCTGCGCATACTCGCCGTCGCCACGGCGCGCAGCGAGGCGTTGGCCACCGACCTCGACGCGGCCCTGCGCATGGAAGCGATGATGAGCGACTGGGGCGGGAGAGTGCTCGAGCTCCGGCCGCTCGCTCAAGAGGAGACGCAGGCGCTCTTGAAGGCGACACTTCCGCTGCACGACGACGCCGTGCAGCGAGGCGTCGCGCAGAGCCGCGGCAACCCGCTGTTCGCGCTGCAGCTCCTGTACGCGTGGGCGGGCGGCGGATACCTCACTCTCGATTCTGGCAGGTACCGAGTGCCGCAAGACGCGCTCGAAGGCCGCGCGATCACCACAGCCGATCTCTGGGACGAGCGACTGCGAGCGGTGCCGACGGAGCTGCGTTTGGCTGCGTACGCCGCGGCCGCTCTCGGCGAGGACATTCGAGGCGAGGTGCTGAAATCGCTCGTCACGGCGCTCGGAATGGACGCGCGCGACGCGATCGTGGCGCTCACGCGCGCGCAGATCCTCTTGCAGTCGGCCAACGATCAGTACCGGTGGCCACACGCGCTCTTGCAAGAGCACTTGATGGGGCGCCTCCAAGAGCGCAACGACAACGCCGCCATCTTCAGGCTCGCAGCGGACGCGCTCGCCAAGCACCCTGCGGTCGGGTCTCGCCGCATCATGAAGCACCGCGTGACAAACCTGCTGCGGGCCGGAGACGATGAGCTCGCCGCGCGTCTGATGTTCAGGCACATCGAGGGTGCGTGGCGACGCGGTCGTGACACGGCGGCGACGCTACGCGATCTCGAGCTGCTCGACGGGCGTGTGTCGGGCGCGACTGCTGCCGAGTACTCCTATTGGCGCGCGGAGGCTCTGCGACACATCGGAAAGATCACCGAGGCGGAGGCGCAAGCGACGCTCGCATGTGAGGCGTTCGAGGGCGCGCACGATCGCATCCACGAGGCGCACTCCCGCCGTCTCTTGGCGCACATCGCGAGCGATCGCGGTCAGCCGGCGCGCGGACGAGAGCTCGCAACGCAGAGCCTCGCGCTGTTCGAGACGCTCGGCGACGAAGCCGGCATCGCGCAGACGAAGGTCGTGCTCGGCGAGATCGACTACCTGCTCGGAGATCACTCGGCCGCACGCACGCTATTGCACGACGCCAGCGCGCGATGTCTCGTCATTGGCGATCCGCTCGGGCGCGCGCAGTGCCTCATTTTGCTCGCGATGATTTCGACTGCCGGAGGAGGCTATCGGCGCTCCCGCGAGCTTTTGCTCGAGGCGCGCGCGGAGTTCGACGGCATCGGCTACCGACTCGGGATCGCCCAGTGCGACGTGGTCCTAGGTCATGCTCACCACCGCGCTTTCGAGATGGATGAGGCGCGCCGATATGCGCTCGCGGCGCGCGCGTCGTTCCGCGAGCTCTCGAACCCGCGAGGCGAGGGCGCGTGCGAGCGCCTGCTCACGATGATCGGCCTGGACATCGGAGACACCGACGCCGCGAGCGCAAACGCCGCCGTGGCCGCGCGGATCTACGACAAACTCAAGGACCCGTGGGGAGTCGTCGAGGGGCGACTCTTGTTGGCGCAGGTGTCGCTCGCCCGCGTGTCGCCGCCTCACGCAAGCAAGAGCGCAGAGGCGCTCACCGCAAAGCGCATCCTGTCCGAGTGCGACGCTGTCGTGGTCGACGAGGCCGAGCCGCGGCAGCACCGCCACCTCACGCAGGCTTGGCTTGCGAACGTCGAGGAGCGCTGGGACGACGCGGTGAAATCGCTCGATGCGGCGCGCGCGGAGTTCAGCGACAGCCGGCGGACGGGCGATCACACGCCTCACTTGCTGACCCGCTTCGGACAGATGCCATGGAGCGAGCTCGCGGCAGATCGAATCGAGAGTTGGCTGGCCACGCTCGACAAGACGAACCCGGACGGGACCGCCTCGGTTGCCGCCGTCCCTCCATCACGTTGAGGAGACTCACGGCAAGACGGGAAGATTTTGTGGTGGGCTTCGACTGAAGCTCCAATTCTCTGGGCTTCCCGGCTTCGTTACGTTCTGTGAATTCTCCACGGCTTGATGGTGCCGATGAGAGAACCTGGACTTGAGCCGTTGGCACGTCTCAAGTAGGTTGCGCGCCATGAGCACCCCCCAAGAGCCCGCGAAGCGCAACAAGCAGAAGGCCCGCCGCACCAAGAAGCTCGCCGCATGGCGCGCAAAAAAGGCAGAGACCACAACGAAGAAGCCCGCGGCCAAGTAGACGATGAGCGGGCTCTCGATCCAAGAACGCTACGCGCCACACAACGAGTGCTTCGGCTGCGGAGTCGCGAACCCCAAGGGGCTCAAGATCCGCAGCTTCGAAGCTGCTTCAGGAACATTCGTGTGCGATTGGAAGCCCGAGGCGCACCACCTCGCGTTCCCTGGCATGCTGAACGGAGGGATCTGCGGCGCGCTGCTCGACTGTCACTCCAACTGGGCGGCGTCGATACATCTGATGAAGAAATCCGGTGCCGAGACGCCACCATGCACGGTCACCGCGGACTTTCACGTCACGCTCAAGCGCCCGACGCCAGTGGACGCCGAGCTGCATCTCGACGCGCGCGTGGTGGAGTCTACCGACGATCGCGCGACGGTAGAGGCGACCATCACCTCAGGCGGGAAAGTGACCGCCACATGTCGCGGCACGTTCGTCGCGGTCAAGCCCGGTCACCCCGCGTATCACCGCTGGTAGCTCACTTCACTTCGACCATCGCCTTGGATGCGTCCTCGAGTGAGTCACCGACCGTGAGCGCGCCCTTTAGCGCGACGTCATCGAGGCCCACCGCTGCGGCGCGTGCAGTGTCGACCGCAGCGTAGGCACGAGAGAGCGCTTTGACGTGGTCGGCGATGCGCTGGTCCACCATCGCCACGACCGACTGAGCCGCGGTTGGCGCGGGCGCGGGTTCGCGATACGAGCCCTCGGCGCGGTCCGCGTTGACTGCGTTGTTGCGCGATTGACTTTTCTCCAGACGAACCCGCGCCGTCGCGAGCTTGTCGAGAGCAGCCCAAGTCTTGTGCACGTTGCGCGCGGCCGAGGTATCGAGCGGGATCTCGTGTGCGTGACGCCGGATCTCCGCGCCTTGCTTGAGCGAGGTGCGCGCCGGCTCAGCCACCTCGAGGGCGGCGCCGTCGAGCGAGTGCGCGAGCGCGTCGTCCGCTTCGAGTAGCATCGGCAGCGCGACGAGCACCGCACCCACCACGATCGCCACGCCGTGTACACCGAGTGAGGCGGCGCCGTACGCCTGCGCGAGCACGCCAGCGAGACCGCCAGCGACGATGCTAGCGCCGATGTGACCGAGTCGAGCCGCCGCTCCGCGCACACGCGACGAGCGCTCCGCGTAGGCGAGAGCGACGAGAACGGCGCCTCCCGCGGCGGGCGAGATGCCCATCAGCATCGCGCCGGCGAGCGCGGCCATCGCTCCGCAAGCGATCGCCAGCGCGTATGCGCCCCCGCTCGCCGCGACCGCTAAGAGCACGCCGAAGAGGACAAGCGCAGCAGAGCTGCCGACGACGCCGAGGCGCGCGGTGAAGGGACCCACGCCAAAGGCGAGGGCGGATGCGAGGAGGATGGTCAGCTTCTTCATGATCGTCTCTCCTCAAAATCCGAGGCGGTCGAGGTTGTTGTTGTCCTGCTCGAACGCCTTCTTCGCGGCGGTCTTGCCTTCGTCGCTGCCAGGCGCGGCGTTGAACTTTTCTTTCGTGCCACCATAGGCCTTCATTTGATTGCCGAGCGCGGCAGCGCGGGGAGCGGGCGCGCCTCGCACGGCCTCTTTGAGGTCAACGATGTTCTTGTCGATGAGCGCTTG
>JAYVYD010000536.1:0-6205 GCA_043784605.1 Myxococcales bacterium
TCATCCGCGAGAGCGGAGGCGATCGCAGCGCCGTCACCGGCGGCACTCGAGTGCTCTCCGATTGGCTCGTCGTACGCGTCACCGCCAACCCTGGAGAGACCTTCCTCGACCGCATGATCGCGATGGTGGAGGGCGCCAAGCGTCAGAAGACGCCCAACGAGATCGCGCTCGACATCCTCTTGGCGGCGCTGACGATCGTGTTTCTCCTCGCGACGGTGACGCTTCTTCCGTATTCGCTCTACGCCGTGCGCGCCGCGGGTCAGGGCGCGCCGGTGACGATCACGGTGCTGGTCGCGCTTCTCGTGTGCCTCATCCCCACGACGATCGGTGGACTGCTCTCTGCGATCGGGATCGCGGGCATGGACCGCATGATTCAAGCAAACGTCATCGCCACGAGCGGCCGCGCGGTCGAAGCCGCCGGCGATGTCGACGTGCTGCTCCTCGACAAGACCGGGACCATCACACTCGGGAACCGTCAGGCGACGGCGTTCTTGCCAGCAGGAGGCATCACCGTCGAGGCGCTCGCCGACGCGGCGCAGCTCTCGTCGCTCGCGGACGAAACGCCGGAAGGGCGAAGTATCGTCGTCTTGGCGAAGGAGAAATACGGGATCCGTGAAAGAGCGGTGGAATCGCTCAAGGCGTCGTTCGTTCCCTTCACCGCGCAGACTCGGATGAGCGGTGTCGACATGGCCGGACGCGAGATCCGAAAGGGTGCGTCCGACACGATCGACGCGTACGTTCGCGCCAGAGGCGGCGCGTTTCCCGCGGACGTGCGTGCGAGCGTCGACAAGGTCGCCAAACAGGGCGGCACGCCGCTCGTCGTCGCCGAGGGCGCGAAAGTGCTCGGCGTCGTGCAGCTCAAGGACATCGTCAAGGGCGGGATCAAGGAGCGTTTCGCCGAGCTCCGTCGGATGGGGATCAAGACGATCATGATCACCGGCGACAACCCGCTCACGGCCGCCGCGATCGCCGCCGAAGCGGGGGTTGACGATTTCCTCGCGGAGGCGACGCCGGAAGCGAAGCTCGCGCTCATTCGCGAGCATCAGGCCGGCGGACGCCTGGTCGCGATGACCGGCGACGGCACCAACGACGCGCCCGCGCTCGCGCAAGCCGACGTGGCGGTGGCCATGAACACCGGCACGCAGGCCGCCAAAGAGGCTGGCAACATGGTGGACCTCGACTCGAACCCGACGAAGCTCATCGAGATCGTCGAGATCGGGAAACAGCTTCTCATCACGCGCGGCGCGCTCACCACCTTCAGCATCGCCAACGACATCGCCAAGTACTTCGCCATCATCCCCGCCGCGTTCACCGTGACGTATCCAGGGCTCGCGGCGCTCAACGTCATGCGTCTCGCGACGCCTTCGAGCGCCATCCTCTCCGCAGTGATCTTCAATGCGCTCGTCATCGTCTTCTTGATCCCGCTCGCCCTACGCGGCATCCGCTACCGCGCGCTCGGCGCTGGCGCCCTCTTGCGCCGCAACCTCCTCGTGTACGGATTGGGCGGCGTGGTGGTCCCGTTCGTCGGGATCAAGCTCATCGATCTCCTCCTAGTCGTCCTCCACCTCACGTGAGGCTCATCATGCTCGCTCAACTCCGCGCGGCCGTCGTCGCGCTCCTCGCGCTGACGCTGCTCACGGGCGTCGCCTATCCGATCGTGGTGACGGTCGTCGCGCGAGCGGCGTTCGCGAAGCAGGCGGGCGGCAGTCTTATCCATGACAACGGGCGCGTGCGCGGCTCGGTGCTACTCGGTCAGCCTTTCGAGGAACCGAAGTATTTCTGGGGGCGTCTCTCGGCAACCTCGCCGTTTCCGTACAACGCGGGCGCATCGGCTGGCTCGAACTTCGGGCCGTCGAACACGGCGCTCATCGACGCCGCCCGCGCAAGAATCGAAGCGCTCCGCGCGGCCGATCCTGGCAACGTCGCTCCCGTTCCCGTCGATCTAGTGACATCGTCGGCGAGCGGGCTCGATCCGCACGTGAGCCCCGCCAGCGCGGCATACCAGTCCGCTCGGGTCGCGCGCGTGCGCGGGCTCGACGCGGCGCGGGTTCAGTCGCTCGTCGCCGCGCACACCGAGAACGCGGACCTCGGCTTTCTCGGCGAGCCACGCGTGAATGTCCTCGCCCTGAACATGGCTCTGGACCGACTACAGTAGAGACGCATGGTCGCGCGCCGTCCCGATCCTGACGAGCTCCTCGCGCGCGTCCGCGCGCAGGAATCGATCGATAAGCGCGGGCGGCTCACGATCTTCTTCGGCGCTGCGCCCGGCGTCGGTAAGACGTACACGATGCTCGAGGCGGCGCGCGTCGAGATCGACCAGAAGCGCGACGTCGTCATCGGAATCGTCGAGACGCATGGCCGCTACGACACCGGCGCGCTGCTCATGGGCCTCGAGATGCTTCCCCGCCGCAGCCTCGAACATCGGGGTATCCGAATCGAGGAGCTCGATCTCGATGCTGCGCTGGCGCGAAAGCCCGGGGTCCTCCTGGTCGACGAGCTCGCGCACACGAACGCGCCAGGCTCCCGACACGTGAAGCGCTGGCAAGATGTCGACGAGCTCCTCGATGCGGGCATCGACGTGTTCACGACGCTCAATGTGCAGCACCTCGAGAGCCTGAATGACGTCGTCGCGCAGATCACCGGCGTCGTCGTGCGCGAAACGGTTCCCGACGCGGTCTTCGACAAGGCGTCCGACGCGCGCTTGGTGGACCTGCCGGTGGACGAGCTCCTCGAGCGTCTGCGCGACGGCAAGGTCTACGTCCCGCAACAAGCCGCGCGCGCCGTGGAGAGCTTCTTCAAGGAGGGCAACCTCATCGCGCTCCGTGAGCTCGCACTGCGCCGCACGGCCGACCGCGTCGACGCGCAGATGCGAGGCTACAAAGCCGCGCACGGAATCGAGGAGACGTGGCAGACGGGCGACCGCGTTCTCGTCTGTGTCTCGGCGAGCCCGCACTCGGCGCGAATCATTCGCGCGGCGCGTCGCATGTCGACGAGCCTCCATGCCGAGCTCGTGGGCCTCTACGTCGAGACCCCCGCCGCGCTTAACCTGCGGGCGGCCGACCGTGAGCGCATCGCGCGGCACATGCGACTCGTGGAATCGCTCGGCGGGGAAGCGGTGACGCTTCACGCGGAGGACGCCGCTGATGAAACCGTTCGTTACGCGCGCAAGCGCAACGTCACCAAGGTCGTGGTCGGAAAGCCGACCCACCCGCGGTGGCGCGACGTGGTGAGGCGATCGTTTCTCGACGAGGTGGTCCGCAAGAGCGCAGAGATCGACGTGTACGTCATCTCCGGAGAGGATCGCCACGAGTCGATGCGCCCGCCTAGCGACGTCGCGACGAGCACGCCCGTCACGCGCGGCTCGCGATCACGCTACGTCGCCGGTGTCGCGGTCGTCGCGGCGTGCACGCTCATCGCGTGGTTCGGCTTTGGCCAGCAAGAGCGCGCCGACGTGGTCATGATCCTTCTTCTCGGCGTCGTTGTCGTGTCGATGCGACTCGGCTACGGCCCATCGCTCGTCGCGGCGGTGCTGAGCGTCATCTCTTTCGATTTCTTCTTCATCCCGCCTTACTTCAGCTTCGCGGTCTCAGACTTTCGCCACACTGTGACGTTCGCCGTGATGTTCGTCGTTGCGGCAGTGGTGAGCCATCTCACCAAGCGTATTCGCGATCAAGCCGACGCCGCGCGCGGCCGCGAACGGCAAACCGCGAGCCTCTATGCCATCAGCCGCCAGCTCGGCATCGCCGACACGCGCGAAGCAATGCTCCGCGTCGCCGCCACTCAAGTTCGTGAGGTCTTCGGTGCGAGGATCGCGGTGCTCCTTCCGAGCGGAAGCGATCAGATCGAGACGGCGTTCGCCGACGAAGGCACCATCGACGCTGCCGGAAATGAGAAGGACCGCGGCGTGGCGGAGTGGGTTTGGCTTCATCAGCGACCTGCGGGAGCGACGACCGACACGCTTCCGTCCGCGTCTGCGCTGCTCGTGCCGCTCAAGGGGGCGCGTGGTCGGGTGGGCGTGCTCGCGCTCTACCCAGAGGCGTCTTCGAGGCTCGGCGATCCGGAGGAGCGCAGGCTTCTCGAGGCGTTTTTGGGGCTCATCGGATCCGCCATCGAGCGCGCGCAACTTGGCGACGAGGCGCGGCGCGGTCGGATTCAAATCGAGACCGAACAGCTTCGCAACGCCCTCCTGAGCTCCGTCTCGCACGACCTGAGGACGCCTCTCGCGGTCGTGACTGGCGCCGCAAGCGCGCTCCTCGAGAAGGGCGCGCCCACCGACGAACCTTCGCGGCGAGAGCTGCTCGCGACCATCTTCGAAGAAGCGCAGCGGTTGAATCGACTCGTGACCAACATTCTCGACATGACGCGACTGGAAGCCCACGCGCTGAACGTCAAGAAGGAGGTGCAACCGCTGGAGGAAGTGGTGGGCTCGGCGCTCGTCCGCATGGACGACCGCTTGCGCGGACGCGACGTACAGATCGATCTGCCCGCGGACCTTCCGCTCGTGCCGATCGATTCCGTCCTCGTGCACCAAGTGCTCGTCAACCTGCTCGAGAACGCGACCAAGTACACACCGGCGGCGACGCCACTCGCGATTACGGCCAAGGTCTCCGGCAACGCCATCGACGTCGCTATCGTCGACCATGGACCGGGCGTGCCGCGCGAAGACGCGGAGCGCGTCTTCGACAAGTTCTATCGACGGCGCGAGACCGAAGGCGGCGGCTTCGGGCTCGGGCTGACGATCTGCCGCGGCATCGTCGCCGCGCACGGCGGCCGCATCTGGGTAGAGGAGCGCGCGGGCGGCGGCGCCGAGTTTCACTTCACGCTCCCGCTGGGCGATGACGCAAGCGAGGCCGCCGGGGAATCCGAGCACGGGAGGCACGAGCGATGACAGAGCTGAAGGCCGTCATCCTCGTCATCGAAGACGAAGCGCCGATGCGAAAATTCGTCCGCGTGTCACTCACCACGCACGGCTATCGCGTCCTCGAGGCCGCGACCGGCGCGGACGGGCTGAGAGAGGCCAAGATGCACACGCCGGATCTCGTGGTGCTGGACCTCGGGCTTCCTGACTTGGACGGAGTCGAGGTTACCAAACGGCTGCGCGAATGGACCGCCACGCCAATCGTCGTCATCTCGGCGCGCGGGCAGGAAGCGAACAAGGTCGATGCGCTCGACGCGGGTGCCGACGACTACCTCACCAAACCGTTCGGGACCGCGGAGCTGATGGCTCGAATACGCGCTGCGCTCCGCCGCGCGGCGCGGCCGGCGCCCGATGCGGCGACGTCTGTCGTGACGCTTGGACCCGTGCGCGTTGATCTCGGCAAGCGCACGGTGGTCAACGGCGACGACGAGCTGCACCTGACGCCGATCGAGTACAAGCTGCTCGTGACGCTCATCCAGAACGCTGGCCGCGTCCTCACGCACAAGCAGCTGCTCGATCGGGTCTGGGGGCCTGGTCATGGCCATCAGGCGCACTACGTACGCGGCGTAATGACGCAGCTTCGGCACAAGCTGGAAGAGACGCCGGCACGTCCGCGCCACCTCTTGACCGAGGCGGGCGTCGGCTACCGGTTGATCATCGACTCCACCGACTGACGGCGCGACAGAGTTTGAAAGTGGGCGCGCGGCGGCAACCAGAGGGGTTGTCCCACCTATGTGGGTGACATGCACATAAGCGCGTAGCGGGGCAGCGTGCGAGCCGTCAAGGAGCGTTGCCTGCTCGCGCGTTCGTGCGCGTCGTGCATCGCCGCTCCGCCACCCGAACGAACGGCGCCCGAAGCGCCGCGATCCGTCCACGGAGAGCCACCATGCTTTTTCAACGTACCCGTACGGCCATGGACGCCGTGCGCGATCTCTCGCCGGCTGATTCACTGTCGTCATGTCGAGACACGTTGCGAGTTGGTGGGCGAAGCGAGTGGAGGAGCTGTCGCGCGGCGAGGACGCCGAGTCGATCGCACGACGTCACGGCATCAGGGCGCGGACACTCGTGTGGTGGCGGTCCGAGCTCGCGCGGCGCGCGCGTGAGAGACCAGAGTCCACGTCGGGACCGCGCCTCTTGCCCGTCGTCGTCGATCGCTCGCGCCGCGCGCTCGTCGAGGTGCGCGACGACGATCTCGAGCGAGCAGCCCGCGATCAGCAGCCATCCCACGCAGAACGCCGTGGTGTGTCGCACTGCCAGGAACAGCACCCCCAGGGCACAAAACCCGGC
>JAYVYD010000537.1:0-10848 GCA_043784605.1 Myxococcales bacterium
TGCAACAATGACCTCCTCACTCTCAGTATCGCGCCGCACAGATACGCTAGATCATGCGGCGATCAAGATAGCAAGATAATATTGACCGGAGGCCTTACAATCCGGATTTGGACGCCGTGTCCTCGCTACGGCCGAGTTCGTGGCAATCCCCTCGAAGGGTCCCGCTAGTCCGCCAGAGTGAACAGGTACGTATACGTCACGTCGGCGAACCCACTGGATCCGGCGCCGTTCGCGGTCTGACCGACGAGCGTGCTTCTCACGCACTCGTTGAACTCGCCGTTGATGAAGTCGCTCTTGTCGACCACGGCTTTCTGCGGGAGCTGATCGAAGATCTTGAACTTGATGGTGATGGATCCGGTGGGCATGCTCGTCGCCTTGCCGAACGCCCGCTCGTAGCACCGACCGTACTCCCAGCCGTCCCAGTCGATAGCCTTACGGATGACGTCCTCGGGCACGTTGCCCGTCGCGATGATCTTGGCGGACTGGATGTGCACGGTGTGACCGCTCACCTTCCACGCCCAGACCTTGCCAACGCCTCCGCCCGAAGGGGCCGCTACCTTGACGACGGGTTTGGCGCCCACGCCCGCAGAGGGCGCGACCGACACGATGGGTGTTGCCGCGGAAGTCGAAGGCATCGGAGCTGCGACGATCTCGGTCGCTGAAGGCGGGGCGACGACGGGCGTTCGCCCCATGGTGAGCGAGGTGCCGGAGGGGCTGCTCTCGTAGGTCGCCGTGCGCCTCTCGTTGGCACCCAAGCGCAGGAACGCGACCACCGAACCGACGATGGCGAGCGCGATCACCGCCGCAGATCCCAAGATCCACGGCCCCATCGAGGAGCCCTTCGCGTTGGATTGCGTGTGCGCCAGCGGCGGTGGCGTCCCCATCTGGATCGCGTTCGCGGGAGGCACCGATGCCACGACGTGCGGCGTTGCGACGTGCGGAGTCATGACTGCCGGAGTGATTGGAGCCGCAGAAATGGGCGTTCCGGCCAGCGTCGGACCGAAGACTTCGTCGTTCGAGATCGGCGCCATGTCGCCGAACAGCGGGCGCATGCCACGCCAACACGCGCTCGCGTCCTGCCATCGCGCGCCCGGCTCGCGAGCGAGACACTTGGCGAACCACGCGTCGAAGCCCGGCGGCAGTAACGGATCGGTGTTCTGCTCGCGCGCGCGACTCGACGCGGGCGGGATGTCCTCGAGCACGATCTCCCGAAACAATTGGGAGACCGTCGCTTCGGCGTTGCGCGCGGACTTCCAAAAGAACGTGCCCGTCAGCGCGTAGAACGCAATGAGCCCGAGCGCCCACACGTCTGCCGCCGCAGTGATCAAGCCCGCTTCGGTCTGCTCTGGCGCCATCCACAGCGGAGAGCCCATCGCACCCGTGGTGCCGCGCGTGCCCGCTTCAGCGACTAGCTTGGCGATGCCGAAGTCGAGCACCTTTACCGTGATGGCCGCACCCCCCGCACGTCGCGTCGTCGCTAGGAACACGTTCTCTGGCTTCAAGTCGCGGTGAACGATGCCTGCTGCGTGCGCCGCCGCGACCGCGTGACAGAGCTGCTCGAAGAGCTCCTTGAGCTCTGGCACGCCCATCGCGCCCGCGCGCCGACAGCGCTGCTGCAGCGTCTCACCCTCGAGGAGCTCCATTACGATGTACGGCGCGCCCGTCGCTTGATCGACGCCAGCGGCCTGCACCTCCACGACGTGCTCGCTCGCGATCCGCGAGCCGACGCGCGCCTCCTGTACGAAGCGACGGCGATGCTCCTCGTCCGTCACGAGCGTCGGATGCATCAGCTTGAGCGCGCGCACCTTTCCGGTGGACAGCTGCTCGGCGGCGAAGATCGCGCCCATGCCGCCTTGTCCGATCGCGCGCTCGATCCGGTAGTCGCCCGCGAAAACGGTGCCCGGCGGAAACGATAGCTGGCTCGACATGCGCGAATGAGGCTAGCAGCGCGCTTCCCATGACGCCACGAGTTGCCTATCGTCCCGAGCCATGATTTCAGGCACTTCGCAGCGTCCTGTGCGCTTGGGTCTCCTCGGATGCGGCACGGTCGGCGGAGGCGTCGTCAAGCTGCTCACGGACAACGCGAAGTACCTCGGCATGCGCGTCGGCGCGCCGCTCGAGATCGCGCGGGTGCTCGTGCGCGACGAAAAGAAGGAGCGCGTGCCCGAGCTCGACCGCGCTCTCGTCACGACCGACCCCGAGCTCGTACTCGGCGACGACACGATCGACGTGATCGTCGAGACCATGGGCGGCCTCGACCCGGCACGCGAGTGGGTGGAGCGCGCGATCGAGAACAAGAAGAGCGTCGTCACTGCGAACAAAGCCTTGCTCGCCGCGCACGGCCCAGACCTCGTCGAGCGCGCGCACGCGGCGGGAGTCGATCTCGCGTTCGAGGGCTCCGTCGGCGGAGGCATCCCGATCATCCGCACGCTGCGCGAGGCGTTCGCGAGCGACTGGGTGCAATCGTTGACGGGGATCGTCAACGGCACGTGCAACTACGTCCTCACGCGCATGAACGACGCGGGTCTCAGCTTCGACGAAGCGGTGAAGGAGGCTCAAAACAAGGGCTACGCGGAGGCGGACCCTGAGCTGGACGTCGGAGGTCACGACGCCGCACACAAGCTCGTCGTGCTCGCGATGCTCGCGTTCGGCGCGCGCATCGACAGCAAGAACGTCCCCACCGAAGGCATTCGCGCGATCGAGCCGATCGACCACCGGCTCGCCAAGCGCTTCGGCTATGTCATCAAGCACCTCGCCGTGGGGCGCGACGCGGGCGAGCAGATCGAGCTCCGCGTTCACCCGGCGCTCATCGCACAATCCACTCCGCTCGCGAACGTCTCGGGTGTGCTCAACGCCATCGCGCTCGAAGGCGCAGCTCTCGGTCCGTGCATGCTCTCGGGTCGCGGAGCGGGCGACATGCCGACCGCCGTGAGCGTGGTCGCCGACGTGCTCGACGTCGCACGCGCGCTGCGCTCGGGTGTGCCGGGACTGATGACACGAGGCATACAAATGCAAGTGCGCAAGGTCGTCCCGATCGAGGAGCTTCGCTCGCGATACTTTCTGCGGTTCAACGTGGAAAACAAACCCGGAGTCCTCGCGCGCATCGCACTGGCGCTCGGTGACGCCGGCGTGACCGTCGAGCAGATGGTGCAAGAAGAAGCTCCGAGCGGCGTGCACGTCGTGATGACGACGCATCAAGCTATCGAGAAAGAGCTGCGAAAAGCGCTCAACGCGATCGCCGCGCAGTCGTTCGTCGTGAGGCCGACGCAGGTGATCCGCGTGGTGGGCTAATCAGCGTCCGAGCTCGCACTCGCGTCGAACGGCACGCACATGCAGTGGCAGATCGGATCGCGGACGAGCGCTGCGCATCCGTGCGAGTCGGTGGAGGGTACGTAGGCCTGGTCGATGTAGCCGCCGGGCTTGCTGCAGCAAGCGCTCGCGGTAGCCGCCCAACCCCCGAGCTCCTGCATGCCCGCGCACTTGTTGAGGTCCCGCGTGCGGCAACACACGCCGCCGCCGCTCGCCGGGGTTGTCTCTATCGCGCACGTACCGGCGTCGGACTGAGTCGTGACCGAGGACGTCCCACACGCGAACGAGAAGGCAGCAAGCACCACGAGCCAGAGAACGATCGAACGCATCACGTACGTCGACTGCAATGCGTGAGCCGCGACGGGCATCACCAAAGTCGAGAAATTAGCCTCTCCGTCGAGCCAGAGTGCGCCGTCTCTAGTTGGCGATGAGTCGCTTCACGCGGCTTCGCACGTAGGCGACCGTACGTTTCGTTTCATGCCGTCTGCTTCAACTCGGCGAGAACGCGCTCGCATTCAGCGGCGATCTCTCGGCGCATGCGCTCCTGGCTCGCTTCGTGGTTCTTCTTCACGTATGCGAATGCGCGCGCGGCGAGCCCTTGAAGCTCCTCGCCACTAGGCTCGTAGTCAGGGTCCGAGAGATCGCGTGGCACCGTCATGCGGTCAGAACATCACCGAGCCAGCACATCGCCGCCTTACGCGGCTGAGGATTCAGAGAAGGATCGGGAAGCACTTTGACGTGATCCCTCAATCCACTTTTGATCTTCCCGCTCTTTTTGAATCCTCGGACGGTAGTGCGCTCCGCTTACAGATCGATCTGCTCCACGTCGTCGACCGCGGAGCCCAGGAATCGAACCGCGACTTCGCCGAAGCTCTTCGGCATGTCCGTGACAGCGAGGTGCAGCAACGGAGTATCTCCGCCGTTGGGTCGCAGCAGATCGCGCGACTTGAGGAACGCTTGCACGTCGTGCGCAACAGTGGCGGCGCTGTCGACGACTCGCGTGTCCGGCCCGAGCATCGCGTGGATCTCTTCGTCGATGAGCGGACGGAAGAGCGGGTAGTGCGTGCATCCGAGCACGACGACGTCGACCTTCGCTCGCGCTAGAGGCTCGAGATATTTTCGTATCGCGAGGCGTGGAACTTCGCCAGTCGTCCACCCCTCTTCGGCGAGCGGAACGAGGAGCGGCGCCGCCTGTCCGAACACCTCGCAGCGTGTGGACATCGTCGCCACTGCCCGGGGGTACGCGCCTGATGCGGTCGTCCCTGCCGTGGCCAAGACCCCGATACGGCCGCTCTTGGTCGCGGCGACGGCAGCGTGCGCGCCAGGCTCGATCACTCCCAACACCGGTAAATCCAGGTCTGCGCGCAATCGCTCGGGCGCGACGGCGCTCACGGTGTTGCACGCGATCACGATCGCCTTCACCTCGCGAGACACGAGCCAGTTCGCGCAGCCCATCGCGTAACGCACCACCGTGCTCGGCGCGCGCGTGCCGTACGGGACGCGCGCGGTGTCACCCAGGTAGACGATGTGCTCGTCGGGCAACAACGCACGGAGCGCGCGCACTACGGTCAACCCGCCGAGGCCAGAGTCGAAGACCCCAAGAGGCGCGGTTCGATCGGGAGGCACCTTGCTCATGGTCAAAACGTGGTCGTGCCGTTCGCACACACGGGCTCGGTGCCTTGGCCGTAGTGCTTGTTCGCAAAATCGATCAAGGTCGGTATGTCGACGCACGCCGCGTTGTATGTGAAGCCCCAGCCACTCGCGGCGATGGGGCCGGTGATCAGTGGATCAGGCGTCATCACGTAGCGAACGCGAACGCCGGGAGTGTTGGCGCAGAGCGGGTCAGCCGGGATCGACGCGGCCGCCTTGCGCAGACCTTCGCGGAGCGCGTCGCACGCCGTGCCGCCGTCACCGCCGTCGGCGATCGCGGCGCCTCCGTCCGGGAGAGCTGCGCAGTTGTACAAAAGGACGATCGCTCCGTGCTCGAGGTCGTGCACGTAGTACCTGCGGTCGACCGGATCCGGGAACTCCTGGAACGCGGCCCATATGGGATAGTGCGGACCGCTCGACGGAGGGTTGGAGGCGTAGGTGACGTCCGTCCCGATCGCGACGTGCGGGCTGTCCGTGACAGGCGGCGACTCGATCGTCACGAGGCAGCCCGCCTCCGGATGATACGGCTCGTCGAGTCGCGCGCGATCGAGCAGCGCTGCGTCGGCGCGCTGGAAACCCGCGTCGAGGCGCGGGTTGTTGGACGTATCCCCGCCGCACGCCATGAACGCGATCGCAGCAGGCGGAAGGCTAAAACCCAAGACGAAGATTGCACCGCGGAGGCTCACGAGATCGATTGTAGCTCGCTCAGCGGCGGTTCGTACTCTCACTTCGCTCCATTGTGCGAACTCAGAACCGCTTTACGGCGGCACGCGATGCGTGTTGAGTTTGCGGCGTGGACGTTCCGTCGACCCTCTCGCTGATCTCGCTGAGAGTCGTGAGGGTCAGCCTTCGCGCTCTCGCGTGGGCTCGCCAGTTCTTCCTCGTCGACTGGACCGTGCGGCTGATGCGTGGCCTGCGTCGGCACAACGCGTTCCTCGCGGCGTCTGCGATGGCGTTCAACTTCTTCTTGAGCTTCATCCCCATCCTCGCGTTGCTCGGCTACATCCTAGGGCACTTCGTGCGCGCACACGGCGTCGCCGAGTTCTTGCGGCCGCTGGGCGACGTGGTGCCGTTCGCGAGCGAGATCGCGGGCAAAGAGCTGGAGCGCATGGCCGGTGCTTCGGTCACCGTCGCGCCGCTGAGCGTCATCGGCTTCTTGTGGGTGACGAGCTCGGGGACCTCCAGCCTCATCGATACGTTCGAGCTTGCGCTCGGAGCGAAGCGTCGCGCCTGGTACATCCAGCGTGTCATCGCTCTCGTCTGGGTGTTGGTCGTGCTCGCGCTCATCTCGAGCACGTTCTGGACGGCGATGCGCGTCGACAAATACTTGGGCGACACGTCGCTCCCGATCGATCGCCGGGTGACCGCGCTCTTGGGCTCGTGGGAGCCTTGGGGCGTATTGTTCGCTCTCGCCGTGATCGCGGTGTCGGCGCTTGCCGTGCTTTATCGCTTCGGCGTCGAGCATTCCGCAGGGCGTCGCCGCGTCACATGGCCTGGGGCACTCATCGCGACGGTCGCGTCATCGCTCGTCACGTGGGGCTTCGGCGCCTATGTGCGCAACCTCGCCAAGTACGCCGTGTTCTACGGCAGCCTTGCCGCCGTCGCGACGATCCTCGTCTGGCTTTATCTGATCAGCCTCGCGCTCTTGCTCGGCGCTGAGCTCAACGCGCAGCTCGAGACCAAGCGCATCGTGCCTCCGCTCCGAGCGGACGACGTGGCGCAACGGTGATCGCTGAGGCACATTTCACCTGTGCCTGATCACACCGTTCCTCGATCGAGAGCCGCATAGAGCGGAGACGAAGATCGTAAGACCGGTGGTGCGAAAGGTGCAAAGGCATCAAACATGATTCGAGAGCGCGTCGCGCGGTTGGCGATTCTGTCCTCTCTCTTGATCGCAGGATGCGGGCGAGCAAGCCCCGCGGAGAATCCAGCGGCGCTCCGAAGAGCGGCTCGCGGCGTGGTCGCTGTCGCGACGCGACACTCTGATGACGGCAGCATCACTCTCTGCAGCGGAACGCTCGTCGCACCGAACCTCGTGCTCACCGCGCGACACTGCGTGTCGGACGCGCTCACTCAGACACCTGCGTGCGACTCTCGCGGCAAGTCTCACAACGGGGCGCACGTCGCGCGTGACGCTGATCCGCACACGATCGAGATCTTCACGGGCACGCACATCGACGTCGCAGTCGACGCACCTCGTGCTCATGCCGAGCGCACCGTTCACCCGACGACGAGCGTCATCTGCGACGCCGACGTGGCTTTCCTCGTGCTCGATCGCGCCATCGACGACGTCGAGATCTTGCCGATGCGTTTGACGGGAGGCGTCGAGTCAGGCGACTACGTCGTGCCCATCGGCTTCGGCGGCGGCGCCACCGGCGACATCGGCACGCGAGTCCCGCGCGCGAGCAGCGAGGTCCTCTCTGTGGGCCCGGGCTCGAATCGAAACACGGGCGCCGTGCTTGGCCCGCGCGAGTTCGAGGTACAGACGGCCACCTGCAAGGGAGACTCGGGCGGGCCCGCGCTCGACGCTCGCACCGGTGAGGTCGTCGGCGTCGTCTCCCGTGGCGCGAGCTGCTGGTCCGATGGCAACCACGTCTACACGCGTGTCGACGCCTACGCGCGCCTCGCGATCAACGCGCTCGAGCAGGCGCGTGTCGCCGACCTCGCGCACCTCGCTCGACGGTGAGTCAGCTCCTCTTGGAGAGCCCGAGCTCCTTCATGACCTTCTGAAGATCCTCCCACGCCTCACGCTTGTTCTGTTGCTGCTGGGGACCTTCGCGCACGAGATAAGACGGATGGTACGTCGGCATGACGAGCGTTCGGCCTTTGTAGAGCTTCCACTGGCTGCGCAGCTTGGTGATGCCGATCGTGGTGCCGAGCAGCGCGGAGACTGCCGTGTTGCCCATCGCGACGATCACCTTCGGGTCCACGCTCTCGAGCTGCTCGTGCAGGTAGGGGATGCACGCCGAGATCTCCTCGGGGAGCGGCGTACGATTGCCGGGCGGCCGACACTTGATGATGTTGCAGATGTATACGTCGCTCTCGGGCGACAGGCCCATCGCGGCGATCATCTTGTCGAGGAGCTGTCCCGCCTTGCCGACGAAGGGCACCCCCTGCTCGTCCTCGTCCGCGCCAGGCGCTTCACCGACGAAGCAGAGCTTAGCGGCGGGGTTGCCGCGCGCGAACACCGTGCTCTTGCGCGTCTGCGAGAGCACACACTTCTCGCAAGAGCTCACAACGTCTCGGACGACCTCGAGCGACCTGCGCCCGGCGACGGCGACCGCGACCGCGGCGTGAACCGTGGATGCGCCGGGAGAGCTGGATTCGCCGGGAGAGCTGGATTCGCCGTGAGAGACGGATGCCAAATGCGGCGGCGTCGCGGCGGGCGTGGAGACGCTCCCCTTCGTAGCTCTCGGGATGCCCCAGGCGCCCGTGTCTTCTTGCACTTCGAGGTACGCGCGTAGAGACGCGGCGATGCTCGCAAGCTCGGCCAAGAAGTCGTCCGACATACACCTCCTCGGCTACCCGATACGAGCGTCGGCGACAACCCTGGCAAACTCGAGAACGCGACTTAGCTTCTCGTCATGGCCAGATCTGCCCGCCTTAGTCATCGCAAGAAGCTCGGTTACATCGGCTCGTTCGCCCGCTTCTTCAAGGACAAGGAGGCTTCGCTCATGGGCAAGCTCTTCGTCCTCGCGACTCTCGCGTATGTCGTATGGCCGCTCGATTTGATCCCCGACGTCGCGCCCGTGATCGGCTGGCTCGACGACTTGGGCATGGCGACGATCGCAATGGTCTACCTCACGCGTGTCTCCGAGAAGTACCGCGTCGCCTCGATCACGCTGCCGGCTGTGCAGTCGTATGGGCAGCCGTCGCAATACACATGGCCGCAGCAAGACGCCTACGCGCCGGCCTACATTCGCAAGTGACTCACGCGACCCGCAAAAGGGGTCGCGCTCTCAGAGTTTGAGCTGCACTTCGATGTCGGCGAGCAGGCCGGGATCGTCCGGAGCGATGGCCGAGTCGTAGCGCTTGATGAGCTGGCCCTTGCGGTTCAGGAGGAACTTGTTGAAGTTCCAGCTAATCGCTCCTGCGCCGCCCGTCTGCCCTTTCAGCCACGTGTAGATCGGGTTCTCGGTCGGAGGGTTCACGTTGCTCTTCGTGAACATCGGGAAAGTGATGCCGTATTCGGTCGTGCAGAACGTGCTGATGTCTTTGTCCGAGCCCGGCTCTTGGGCGCCGAACTGGTTGCACGGAAAGCCAAGCACCACGAACTTCTGCGCGATGTACTTTTGGTAGAGCGCCTCGAGCGGCTTGTATTGCGGCGTGTATCCGCACTGCGACGCTACGTTGACGACGAGCACGACGTCTCCGCGGTACTCGCACATCGAGACTTGGCGCGTCTGCCCAAGGTCCATCGACGATAGCGCGTAGAAGCTGTTTTGAGGCGCCGGAGGGTTACACGTGAACGCCGCATCGACGACGGCCGAGTCCTGTACGGCGCCTGCCGCGTCCTTCTTGGCGACTACGACGGACGTGTCGTCGGCGACGGCTGCATCATCGGCTGCGGGAGGCCGCGGCGTGCCGTCTGCCGTGTTGCACGCGACACAGATCACACAACCAAGCATCGAGATCTTCGTCATCTCCAACTCCTCATTTGCCAGTCAGAAAGCGCAGCACCATGTCCACCAGCTTGCCGTAAGGCGGTCGCAAGAGGCCCGTGCTGTTGACGCGCGATTGGTAGAAGACGGGCTTCTTCTTGGTGAACGTGTCGAAGCCCTCTTTGCCGTGATAGTGGCCCATGCCGCTCGAACCCACGCCCCCGAAGGGCAGGTCCTCTTGTGCGAAGTGGAACATCGTCTCGTTGACGGAGACTCCGCCGGAGCACGTGCGCTCCAGAACCTTCGCGATGTCTGCGTCGTCGTAGCCGAAGTAATAGAGCGCGAGCGGGCGAGGGTGAGCGTTGATGTAGTCGATGACCTCGTCCAGCTTCTCGTACGTCTTGATCGGCAAGAGCGGGCCGAAGATCTCTTCGGTCATCACGGCGAGGTCCTCGGACGGTTCGATCAATAGCGTGGGCGCCATCTTGCGCGCCTTGGTCAGGTCTTCTTTCGCGGGGTTGCACTCGACGACTTTCACGTCCTTGGCGGTCGCCTCCTCGATGAGCCCCTTGAGTCTCGCGTGGTGACGATCGCTGACGATGCTCGTGTAGTCGGGGTTATCCTCGAGCGTCGGGTACATCTTGGCGAACTGCGCCTTGCACTCGTCCACGAAGGAGTTGAGCTTGCTCTTGTGCACGAACACGTAGTCCGGCGCGATGCACGTTTGACCTGAATTGAAGGCCTTTCCGTGCATGATGCGCGTGGCGGCGACGTCCACGGGAAAATCAGGACCGACGATCGTTGGGCTCTTGCCGCCGAGCTCCAGCGTCACGGGCACGAGGTTCTCTGCGGCGGCGCGCATCACGACCTTGCCGATGCGCGTCGAGCCCGTGAAGAGCAGGTGGTCGAACGCGAGCTTGCTGAACGCCTCGCCCAAGTCCGCTCCGCCGATGATGACGACGGCCTCTTCGCTCGAGAACACGCTCTCGATCGTCTTGGCGATGACCTTGCTCGTCTCGGGCGTGAGCTCGCTCGGCTTGATCATCACGCGGTTGCCCGCAGCGAGCGCGGCCGCGGCGGGCGCGAGCGCGAGCTGCATCGGATAGTTCCAAGGCGCGATGATGCCGACCACGCCGACCGGCTGCTGCATGACCTCGGCGCGCGCGGGCGCGAACAGCCAGCTCACGGGCCGAGACTCAGTCTCCATCCACTCGTGGAGGTGCTCGCGGGAATGTTGGATCGCGGCGAGCGTGAGAAAGACCTCCGCGATGAGCGTCTCTTGGCGCGA
>JAYVYD010000538.1:0-30884 GCA_043784605.1 Myxococcales bacterium
AGATCCTCGCGGAAGCGCTTCTCGAAGACCTCGGTCTCGAGGTCCCGATTGGTCGCCGCGAGGATGCGCGCGTCGAAGGCTAGTTCACTATTCGAGCCGACCGGTCTGACCGTCCGCTCCTGCAGCGCGCGCAATAGCTTGGCCTGCATTTCAACGGCCATGTCTCCGATTTCATCGAGGAACAGCGTGCCGCCGTCTGCTTGCAAGAAGAGCCCTTTG
Organism: Myxococcales bacterium; assembly: GCA_043784605.1. GTDB lineage: Bacteria > Myxococcota_A > Polyangia > Polyangiales > Polyangiaceae > JANYHY01. The sequence goes on from JAYVYD010000538.1 coordinate 220, forward strand.
CGATCCGTGCGCGCGTCCGTGAACGCGCCCTTGGCGTGTCCGAAGAGCTCGCTCTCCAAAAGGGCCGCCGGGACCGCCGCGCAGTTGATGGCGACGAATGGAGCGGCATGCCGGGGGCTATTGGCGTGAATGGCGCGCGCGATCAGCTCTTTTCCGGTGCCTGTCTCGCCTACGACGAGCACCGAGGCATTGCTCGTGCTCACGCGACTCACGAGATCGAGCACGCGCTTCATGGCCTCGCTCTCGCCGACCAGAGAGGTCGACGGGGACGCCACGGCCTCGCGGAGCTGTTTGACCTCTTGGACCAGGCTGTGATGTCGAGTCGCGCGCCCGAGAGCGAGCAACAAGAGCTTGTTGTCGATCGGCTTCGTGAGAAAATCGTAAGCGCCGGCTTGCAGCGCGGAGATCGCGGCGCCCATGGTGCTCTGCCCGGTGACGACGATCACCGGTACGTCGGGAGTCGTGCCGATGATGCGCTCGATGAGCGCGAGGCCGTCCATCTCGCCCATTCCGAGGTCGGTGAGCACGACGTCGAACGTGCGTGTCGCGATCTCGGCGAGCGCACTTAGCGCCGAGGTGCGCGTGGTGACGTCGAAGCCTTGCCTCGAGAGCGAGGCCTCCATGAGGTCACACGTGTCTTGATCGTCGTCGACGACGAGAATTCTATTCTTCATTCACCCTCGAATTGAGTGCCTAGCGCATCGATTGTGCCAACGACTTTGAGGCGAGAATACCGGCTTTTTTTACCGTAGCACGCACACGCACGACACACTGTGGCGTAATTGCAACTGCAACTTCACCGTCGATCCTCAATCTTTCGGCGGCAGAGACGCTCGAGGCTCGAGTGTCTTCTCCAGTGCCGAGATCACGGCGTCGGTGTTCACGGGGACGCCCATCTCGTCTGCGACGGCGTCCACGCGATTGCGTACATCGGGCATGTCGCGTCTGAGCTCCTCCAGCAGATCGACGATCTTGGTGATCTTCTGTTCGGCGAGCAGATTGACCTGCAAATCGAGTCGGGAGCGCTGCTCCACGTGCCGCGTTTGACGATTCTGCGTGATGAGTACCACCGTGCTCACGAGCAACGCGGAGAGCGAGATCGCACCCTGCAGCCACACGAACGGCGGGGGATCGACGGCGCGCGCCCCGATCGCGGAGGCGGTCAAATTCAGCGCGATCCAGAGAGTCACGAGCGTGAGCAACAGCACGAGGAACACGGGCCGGCCGAGCGTCGCGCTGATGCGCGAGATTCGCCGAGCGTGAGCGCTACCGGACTTCTGAGCACTCGCGTGCAGCGCGCCGACTGTCTCGACCGTGCTCGCGGCGGACAACCCAATGGCTTTTGTCTCTAACATCCAGCCAAGCCGTAGCAGCAGCAATCGAGCCAGTCTTCGAGCGCCGACCTGCCGAGGGCGCCAAACACGCTCAGCTGAGCGCGTCTGTCATTGCGTCGAATTGGCGCAGGACGCTCCACGACCCACTCAAGGGCTCGTCGGCTTGGATCGCGGGCAAATCACCGCTCACGCCTGCGACGATGACCGTGACGTTGTCCTCTCCGCCGCGCTGATTGGCGAGAGCGACGAGCGCGCTGGCGGCGTTCTGGACGGACGACGAGGTCAGCACGACGCGTCGAAGCTCGTCGTCTTCTACCTTGTTGCTCAATCCGTCAGAGCACAACAAGAAGCAGTCGCGCTGCCTGAGCTCCAATCGGCCGAGGCCGATCTTCACGTCTGGCTTCAGCCCCATCGCTTGCAAGATGATGTTGCGCATGATCGAGTGCTTCGCCTCTTCCGGCGTGAGCACGCCACGGTCCACCAGCAGCTGGACTTGGCTCTGATCGTGGCTCATTTGCGAGATGACTCCATTGCGCAGCAGATACGCGCGCGAGTCTCCCACCGTAGCGATGTGCGCCGTCTTGTTGCGAATGAACAGCGCCGTGAGCGTCGCGCCCATCTTCTCGCGACCCGGATATCGAGCGGCCTCCCATACCGTGCGGTTGGCTTGGCTCGTCGCGCGCGCCATCAGTGCGTCGGGTGGCTCGTTCGCTCCCTGCGCTGCCATCGATCGCTCGAGCGACTCGAGCACGAGCGCGCTCGCGATCTCTCCGGCCTGGTGACCGCCCATGCCATCCGAGACCGCAAGGAGCACCCCGCGCTCGCCAACCTCGAAGCGCCCGACGCTGTTTCCAAGGTCGCCGCCGACCAAGTCGGCAATCACGAAAGCATCCTCATTTGCTGCGCGAACGAGACCCTTATCGGTCTGCCCGAACGCGGTGAGGCGAGTCATCGGTTGCCGTCAGGCGACGAAAATTTAATCGACTCGATGAGCCGGCGCGTCTCCACTTCGTGGGGGATGACGTGCAATCGGAGGAACGCCTGCGTGTCGATGTCGAGCTTGACGATGTCGGCTTCGTAGTCGCGTGAGCCGTGGTCTTCGCCGTCCTCGAGGATCGAGATCACTGCATGCGCGTGGGTCCCCTCCGCGATGTTGTCGAAGAACTTCACGAGCGCACCCCACGGACCCGACGATTGCGGCGGCGAGCCTCCCATCTGCTTGATTCGGTCGCTGAGCTTGCTCACACGATGCGCGTGCGACTGCCGGCACTGCGTGAGCACGAGCTCGAAGGACTTCATCATCGCGTTCGCCAGCGCTCGATCGTACGTCTCGACGGCGCTCATCTCTCCGCGACAAAAGGAAGCTAGCTGAGCCACTGTGGCGTCGTGCGTTTGAGGGGTTCCGGGCATCATGGGGGTTGTCTCCTGTCCGCACCCGGTGCAGCGCGCGTGCCGCGGTCGATCCCAGCGCAAAGCGAGACTGGGCCCGTGGCGAGCTTGTCGAGTGTGGCGTCCCTGCGTCGACTCGCCTTCACATGGGCTCGAAAGTGGCGGTCTCCGGTGGACGCAAACTTGCGGACGTGGGCTCGACTCCAAGATGTACATCGCCGTACAAGCCGGCGCTCTCCAGAGCGCAATCTTCAACAGCGCCAACTTCTCGAGCATTGCGACCGACGCACACGGGGTCATTCAGATCTTCAACGTCGGCGCGGAGCGAATACTCGGCTATCTCGCAGACTCAGTTGGGGGCATGAATGACGACGGTCTTGGTGATCGAGGACAACCCGGCAAACATGACGTTGTCGGTGTTCCTCTTGGAGTCAGCGGGCCATGAGGTGCTCGCCGCCACGGACGCCGAGGCGGGACTTGTTCTCGCGCGCGCACATCACCCGGCGCTCATCCTGATGGATACTCAATTGCCCAAGATGGACGGGCTCGCGGCAACGCGCATTCTCAAATCGGAGGCGTCTACGCGCGACATTCCGGTCATCGCGCTGACTGCATTGGCGATGAAGGGCGACGAGGCGCGCATCGTGGCGGCGGGTTGTGACAGTTACATCGCCAAGCCCAGCACGTGCCCATCATCATGATTAGCGCATTGAATGACGTGCGCTCGAGGACGATCGGACTGAACGTTGGCGCGAGCTGCTTTCTGATCAAGCCTCTAGACCGCGCCGAGCTGCGTGCGCGCATCGCGGAGTTGCTCGCGTCAAAACCGAGCACTGACGCCGCCGACGAAGCCTCCGGCGATCGGCGCCAGGAAAGGCGCTAGCTCCAGTGAGGTCTTCGGAGGCGGGTCGTCCACCGCTCGCATTCGACCTTGAGACGCCTGCCAATGCATGAGCGCGATCTCGGCGGAGCCGCGCATGAACCACAGCCGCGCGATACCTTGCCCGAGCGCGAGGAGCGCGGACGCTCCAGTGAGCGTCGCCGAGATGGCGCGGTCTGCTGGCGTGAGTGAGCTGAACGTCGCGCGCCAGACCGAGATGCTCGCGACGCCGAGGCCCGCAGCGATGTTAGTGAGCCCGACGACCTTGCGCATGAAGGCGTCTTTCCGAGCGCGTGCGCGTAGCGCGTCCTCCCCGAGCTGGATGCGCAGCGCCGCGTTGTAGCGAGTGTCCGTCGCGATGGGCGCGTATTCGAAATACAGCTGCTCCGCTGACGACTGCGGGATCATTCCGATCAAGGACGCGATCAGCCCAGTGCCACCGAGGCTGATCATGATGTAGCCGTAGCTCGCTACCACGCCGCGGTTCGGGTCGTTCTGGTCGACCGCCGCCAGGCTGATCGCGCCGGCACCAATGACGCCTAGACTACTCACGGACGTGATGACGCCGTTGAAGATGCGCTCGGGCCGCGCGCGCTCCGCCTCGAACTCGAGCATGTCACGAAAGCGCAGCGGCAGATCTTCTGCCGCCGCCGGAGTGCCTATGGGCGCTGGCGTCGTAGCCGTGGAGTGCTGCGGTTCATCGGCAAACGCGCTGGAAGTCCAACCAAGGACGACCAGCGCGCTGCCCGCGACTAACGCTCGGATCACTACGGAGCGGTGATTGCGTTGTTGTCGATCGCGACGAGCGTCTGCGAGAGCGCTCGGCCCAACAGTGACGCAGACGTTTGGAGCGTAATCGAGGTTTGACAAAGAATGACGCCCTCGAAGTGTGCATTCGCGTGAATGACTACTTTGCCAGCGACCTGCCAAAATACATTCTTTGCGCTGGCACCGCCCGCCAAAATGACCTTCTTCGCCGAGCTGACGTCGAGGTCCTTCGAGACTTGCATGATCCACACGTCGTTGGCGCCGCCGTTGAGCGTGACGTCCGTCGGAATGGTCACGCCACTGCCCCATGTATAGAGGCCCGGGGCGAGCGTCTTGCCGCCGATGTCTCCGGCGCCGAGGTTCAACACGTCGGGCTTCGATCGGCCGGCCGCGTCCGTATATGCGGTCTGCATGGCGGACACTGCGGTCGTCAAGTTGGTGGGGGTCGGCGCCGCGTAGTTGGCCGCGTACACCTTGTTCGGAGGGACGACAGACGCAGAGATTGCGAACTGATTCGTGCTGTCTGCGACGAGCGCGAAGCCCGTGATGAAGCTCGCGGCCGCGGGGCTCAGTCCCAAGTGTCCGCCGGTGATCGACGAGCCGGTCACGTTGGTGATGCCCGTCTTGGCGAGAATCACGTAGGCACCTACGGAGCCGAGGTCGTCTTTCGACCCGAGCTTGACGGCGGTTGGACCGCCGTGAAGCCCGGAGTCGTCCACGGTCGAGGAGTCGAACGGACTCGAGTCGTTGTTGACCGTACCGTCGCCGACGGGACCGCCATCAGAGCCGTTCGTACCCGAGCTGGAGCATGCGGCGGAAAGGACGAGCGCGAGTGTGCTCGCGTGCCTCAATTCTTGCTCTCGTCGGTCTTCTTCTTGGAGACCTCTTGGACGCGATTGTCGATCTTGTGAACGGCTTCAACGGCGGCATGTGCCAGCTTTTGCTCCGTCTCCTTCGTGGCCTGAACGACTTTGGTCGCGACCTCGGCGGCTCCGTGCTTGGCCTTTTCCGCAGTCTCTTCCGCGCGGTGAACCCCCTTTTCGACGAGCGCCTCTGCCTTGTCGATGAGCTCTTTGGCAGCGTCCGCGATTTTCTTTGTAGTCATGCCCGGCGTAGTGCAGCCGTCGTGCCGGGCGGATCTCCGCGCAATTGTCGGCGTGCGGCGATTTAGTTCGAGCAAGAGCGCCACAATCAACCGAAACGCATCACCGACTTCTCGCTGGATCATGGCGTGTCGATTCAAGTCCCTACGGACTGCCGCGCGGCGCGGTGGTTGCACTACCCGCCAGCTCACAACCTCAAGAGGTCCAATCAATGCTTCGATCATCCTTAGTACTCCGACACATGGCTTGGGTCGCGATCCTTCCGCTCATTGCTTCCGCAGCCGCCTGCTCCGACAGCAGCGAGAACGTCGGCGTCGACGCCTCTGCTGACGTCATCGGGAATGACGCAAAGGGCGCAGACGCGGCCGCCAAAGCGGACGGAGACTCGGCAGTCCCGCAAACACCGCCCACCGTGATTCTCACGTCGCCGGTCGATATGGCCAAGAACGAGTCGGCCAATACGCTCGTCACGGCAACGTTCAGCAAACCGATGGCGGGTCCGACGGTGACGGCCGTGAGCTTCACGCTCAAGCAAGGCACCGTCGCCGTACTCGGTGACGTGACGTACGGGAACAGCAAGGCGGTGTTCGCACCGAAGAGCCCGCTCTCTCTCAACACGCTCTACACGGCGACCGTCGCGAACACGGTCACGGACTCCGCCGGCACTGCGATGGTGGCGCCCTACACGTGGAGCTTCACGACGGACACAGTCGCTGCCATCGGCCCCGCGCCTGTGGTCCTCGGCACGGCCGGCGACTATGTGGTCCTCGCCAAGTCCGAGGTCACGAACGTGCCGACCTCCGCGGTCACTGGAGACGTCGGCCTCAGCCCCGCCGCGGCGAGCTTCATCACGGGCTTCGCGATGACGCGCGTGGGAACGTATTGGACCTCACCGCAGGTCACCGGAAACATCTTCGCGTCCGACAATGATCCGCCAACGCCCACGAATCTGAATGTCGCCATTCTCAACATGGAGACTGCCTATACCGACGCGGCCGGCCGACCGACTCCCAAGTTTCTCAATCTGGGCGCCGGAGATATCGGCGGCAAGACGCTCGTTCCAGGCCTCTACAACTGGGGCACGGGCGTGACCGTCCCGACGGACGTCACGATCTCGGGTGGCGCAAACGACACTTGGATCTTCCAGGTGGCTGGCGATCTCAAGATGGCCTCGGCCAAGAAGATGACGCTGATCGGCGGCGCTAGGGCGAAGAACATTGTCTGGCAGGTCGCCGGTTTCGTGGAATTCGGCACCAACTCGCACGCCGAAGGCGTCGTGCTCTGCAAGACGGCGATCCACCTTCAAACGGGCTCGTCGATCAACGGGCGCGCCTTGGCGCAGACGGCAGTCACCCTCGCCGGCAGCACCGTTACGAAGCCGCAGTGAATGTGCAGACGCGGCGCAGCTGTTCGGCTGCGCCGCGTCTCTTCGCTACTTGGCTAGCTTGAAGGTCGCGACGACTGACGGGTATTCGCGCGACCTACAGCAACAACCTGCCACCGTGGGTTCCCGCCGCGCACGCACCGCCCTGACACGAGTGGCGCCACGCGCCGCAGTTGTTCACGTCGAGGCCGAGGCCGAGGTCGATATCACACCCCACTTTGGGGTCGGTGCCCGCATTGCGCGTAGTTGCCTTTGCATTGATAGACGCATTTGGACGCCGCGCACGAGCCTGTGATGTTGTTGGTTCCGCACGCGGCACCGCACGCGCCGCAGTTCAACGCGTCGGCCGAGACGCTCGTCTCGCAGCCTAGGGCCTTGGGTCGCAGTGGGAAGACGGTGAGCGCGAGCGGAAATCGCATGTTGAGCGGCCCAGGCGGCAGCGCGATCCAAGAAGCGAACGCGGCGCGGCCGGCGCGCGTAATCGAGTACGGCTGCCGGTCCCTCGGCCCTGTCGCGCGCATCGCGATCGACCCGTCTGCGGCGAGTGACTTCAGCTCCCGATACACCTGACTCTTGGTCACGTTCCAGAACTCGCCCGTCACCTCCTCTGCCTTCTTGAGGAGATCGAAGCCCGTCATCGGGCCTTCGTGCAAAAAGCCCAAGAGCGTCGCCGCAGTGGCATTGGGCGTACTCGACATCGTCTTTCAGCGCACGAAGAGCCGCGTCTCGTAGTTGGGAGTGATGCTCCCCTTCTGCACGCCGTTGTCCTTCGCGCCTGCCCAACCGCCGCCAAAGCCGAGACACGCGGTCTGCTGTCCGTTGACGGTGCCGCCGTAGTACGCGCCCCGGCCGATCCAGCCGCCGCTGTCGCAGCCGCAAAAGCGGTTGTTGTCGTCCTTGGGCGTGATCGCCCAGCTCGTGTCGCCCGGACGAATGTCGTTGTCGCGCGAAGCGACGCAGAGGACGGCGCCGCCCGCGTTGCTCACCCAGCCGTCCAAGTTGGAGTCGCTCGTCTGGAAGTTGGTGAGCGCCACGGCAGAGTTCACCGTGTTCGCGAACAGATCGAAGCTGCTCGCCCTCGTGAATTGAAGGCTATCGGAGCCCCACTTCATCAACACGCCTACATACTTGCCAATGAAGCGTTTACCGATCAGGCCGTTGGCAGTGCCGGCCGCTAACGCCTTGTCGTTGTTGGTGTCCGCGTCCAAGAAGCGAAACGTCCCCGTGCTCCCTGCGAGCTCGAGCCCCACGAGCGTCCAACCTCCGCCCGACGTGGTCATGTCGCAGTAGACGGAGATCGCAACGCTTTGTGGCCTCACGGAATACGTCCCGCTCTGCGTGGACCCGCGCGACAGGAGCTCTTTGCAGGTCGGGGCAGGCGCGGCCGTGTCCCCGATGAGTGCCGCGTCCGACGAGAGAGGCGCATCCGCGGGCGCCTGCGCGTCATCGATCGACATCGAATCGGCGGCCCCGGAATCGCCGTCTATCGGACCCGACTCGCCCCGACCTCCCGAGTAGAGCGCGCACGATCCCAACGCGGCGGCGAGCAGTGGAGCGCACGCGCGTGACATTGAACGATAATCTATTACAGATAGCAGCTCGAGTCCACGAGCTCCGGGCGGTACTCGAAGTGCATCGTGTCGAAGTAGTACCAGCGCCCTCCCCAGATGAAGCCCTCGGCCTCGAACGCATCGACGAGCGCCTGCGGGTATCGATTGGTCCACTTCAGAGGTGATGGCGAGTTGCGCCAATAGTTCGACCATCCGACGTCCAGATCGATCGCGATCGCCCACGAGTGCATGCTCAGCTCGGTCGTGCCCGCGATGAATCGCCAATTGAAGGTGCCGCCGGGCGAAGCGAAGAAGCGCTCGAGCTTCGGGTCCTTCTTCATCGCGTCTGCGACGTGCACGGCCACTCGACGAAGCGGAGCGGCGATCTTCGTGTGCACCGCGAACGCCTTGCCGCCGACCATCACGGTCACGAGAGACGTCTGAACTTCGCGCGCCGTCTTGCCGTACGTATTGAAGAACAATTCGTCCACGCGCACGCGCCCCGGATTCTGGTCTTCACGGGTGACCGGCGCGATGGGCCCGACCGCATAGCGCGTCTCGTAGTTGTCCTTCAGGCCGAACGGAGACGCGTCCGTGCGCTCGCCGTCGCGCTTCTCCCAAGGAACGAACGTGCCATCGGCCAGCAGAAGGCCCCATCGATCACCCGCTTTCTTGGGCGTTCCAGCGTGGGTCCGCGCAAGACACGACAGGCCCTTGGGCGGCTCGTCCGCGACGATTGATGCATCAACCGTCGAGGCATCTGGCGCCACGACAGTCGCGTCACTCGGCTCCGCAGTCACCATGAGGACGTTCTGTGCGCTCGGCGCCGGTGTGCAGCCAATCGCGAGCGCGACGAGAGAGACGTAGCCGTGCTTCGCCGCGATCGCGCGAGCCTGCTTCACGAGCGTCTCGTCCACCATCGCGACATAAGTGGCATATCCAATCGCCGAGGCGGCCCCTCAGCCGAGGGTAGACCGGGCGATGACGATGCGCTGCACTTCGCTCGTGCCCTCGTAGATCGTCGTGACGCGCGCGTCGCGGAGGTGCCGCTCTGCCGGGAACTCGCGCATGTAGCCGTAGCCGCCGTGAATCTGCACCGCGTCGTTGCACACGCGTACGGCCATCTCGCTCGCGAACAGCTTGGACATCGAGGCCTCGCTGGAGAAGTTCTTCCCTGCCTCTTTGAGGGAGGCCGCGCGCATCGCCAGCAAGTGGGCGGCGTCGAGCTGCGTCTTCATATCCGCGAGCTTCCACTGCATCGCTTGAAACTCGCCAATCGGCTTGCCGAACGCCTTTCTCTCCTTGGCGTATCGAACGCTCTCTTCGAGTGCGGCGCGCGCGATGCCGATCGCTTGACTGCTAATGCCGATACGCCCGCCGTCCAAAGCCATCATGGCGATCTTGAAGCCGCCGTTGAGCTGACCGAGCAATTCACCACGACATCCGTCGAGTTCGAGCGGCACGGTGTTCGACCCGCGAAGGCCCATCTTGTCCTCGGCGCGCCCTATTTTTAGGCCTTTGGCGCCGCCTTCGACCAAGAAGCACGAAATGCCTCGGGTGCCTTTGAGCTCAAGGCCGCCCGTGCGTGCCCAGACGACCATCACGCCCGCGTGAGCGCCGCTCGTGATCCACTGCTTGGCACCGTCGAGGACCCACGCGTCGCCCTCTTGGCGGGCGGTAGTGCGCATCCCTCCGGGATCGCTGCCGGCCTCGGGCTCGCTCAGCGCGAACGAGCCGGCGACGTAGTCACCGTTGGCGAGCTTGCGACAGTGGACGTTCTTCTGAGCGTCGGTCCCGAAGTGCGCGATGACCTCGCCCACCATGTTGCTCACCGCCATGGTCACGGCAGTCGAGGCGCAGGCATGTGCGACTTCTTGCATCGCGAGCGCATAGCTCACGACGCCCGCGCCGGAGCCTCCTAGCGACTCGGGGACATTCACCGCCATCAAGCCGAGCTCTGCCAGGCCCTTCAAGATCTCGAACGGGAAGCGTTCCTCCTCGTCGATCTCGTGTGCCTTGGGTGCGATGACGCGCGTCGCGAAATCGCGCGCGGTCTGCTGCACCATCGCCTGTGTCTCGCTGAGAGTCAGATCCATGGCGTAGTTCCTTAGAGCTGAAACGCGACTTTGGCAGCCCAGCTTCCGGGCGTCGGCATCTTCATGGCTTTCACCGCCGAGACGATGCAGTCGATCTGCTCGGCGCCGTCTTTGGTGTTGGTCGCGACACCCACGGACTGCACCTTGCCGCCGGGAACGACGTACGCGGTGACGGTGAATTTTGCGCCTTTGCCGGCGTCCACGCACTTGTTGAGCGCCTCGCCGTGCTTGCCGAGCGTTGTCGCGATCTTGTCACTCGGCCAGTCTGTGGGGAGCCGCGCGGTGGAAGGCGGGTCGAAGCCCAAGCCGTCATACTGAATCTCGGCCTCGCCGCCGTCGGGTACAGGCCAGCTCGCGCCCATCGCGATGTTCATCAGGCACTTCTCGGTCTCGATGTCGCCGAGCGTGGACTTCTCGAGATATCCCCATTTGGCTCTGCCATCTTCGCCGATGCGTAGGAAGAACTTCACGTCTCCCGCCAAGTAGTCGATGCGCTTGAGCCCGGACGTCTGGCAAGTTTGAAACGGGTCTGACAGCTTCGCGAAGGTGTTCTTCGTGGCGGCTTCGTCGATGGATCCTAGCTGTCCCGCGACGCGCATGTGCGGTCCCTCGTGGTGGGCCGTGACGGTCGGCACCGGATCGACGTGAGGCGCCTCGACCGTCCCGCCGCCGCAAGCGCCGCAAATCAGGCCCACACAGAGAGCTGCTCGTTTCATCATCAACCCTTCAAGAGATTGGCGGCGATGACGATCCTCTGGATCTCGCTGGTGCCTTCGTAGATTTCGGTGATGCGCGCGTCGCGGTAGTGGCGCTCGGCGGGGTACTCGGTGGAGTAGCCATAGCCGCCGAAGATCTGCAGCGCCTTGTGCGAGATGCGCGTCGCCGCTTCGGACGCGTAGAGCTTGGCCTGCGCGCTCTCGGTCGAGTGGCGTGCGCCCGCGTCTTTCATTTTGGCAGCGCGCCACGTGAGCAACCGCGCCGCGTCGAGCTCGGTCGCCATGTCTGCGATCATGAACGAGATCGCCTGGTGCTGCGAAATCGGTACGCCGAAGCTCTTGCGCTCTTTGCTGTACGCGGTGGCCGCATCGAGCGCCGCGCGAGCGATTCCGAGCGCCTGGGCCGCGATGCCGATACGACCGCCGTCGAGCGTGGACATCGCGACCTTGAAGCCGTCGCCCACACCGCCGACGCGCATCCCGTCCGATACTTGGCAGTTGTCGAAGAACACAGTGCACGAGTGCGCGCCGTGGATTCCGAGTTTGTGGTCGTGCGCGTTCTGCGTGTATCCGGGAGTGCCCTTCTTCACGATGAACGCCGTGTGCTTGATCTTCGGTCCGCTACGGTCCGTCACTGCGAACACGAGGATGTGATCGGCGTGAGGCCCGTTCGTGATCCAGTTCTTCGCGCCGTTGATCACCCAGCCGTCGCCGCTCTTGGTCGCGTTGGTCGCCATGGTCTGCGCGTCCGAGCCGCTCATGGGCTCGGTGAGACCGAAGCAGCCGAGCAGCGTCCCTCGCGCGGTGGGCGTGAGGATGTCTCGCTTCTGCTCGGGAGTGCCGAATTTGTAGATCGGATCGCAGAAGAGCGAGTTGTTCACGCTCATGATCACGCCGCTGGATGCGCAGGCCGCGCTGATCTCTTCCATCGCCACCGCGTACGCGAGCGTCGTCGTGCCCCCGCCGCCGAGCTCTTCGGGGATGGCCACGCCCATGAAGCCGAGCTCGGCCATCTTGGAGACGATCTCGGCGGGCCAGCGTCCGCTCTTGTCGATCTCGGACGCCTTCGGGGCGATCTCTTTTTGTGCGAAGTCTCGCGCCGTGTCGCGGATCAGTCGCTCTTCCTCGGAGAGGTCGAAGTCCATCGTTTGCTCACTAGCAGATTAGCGCTTGAGATAAAGCGCGACCGCGACGCTCGCCGCCGCGATGGCGACGAAGACGAAGACGATCAGCAACCACGGAACGCGCGAGCCGCCGTCGTCTTGCGGTTGAGCTTGCTGAATCGCCATCGGCGGAGGGTTCGTCGGAGGGTGCTGCGGCGGGTAGTACTGCTGCGAAGGCGCCGGCTGCGAGTAGTTCATCGGAGCCTGTTGCGGCGGCTGCGTGGACTGCATCTGCCCCGGACCGTACCGCGCCTGCGAGTACGACGGCGCGGGTGGAGGCGGCAGGTAGTGCTGCGGCTGTTGTTGCCACTGCTGGGACGGAGGCTGCTGCGCCTGCGCTCGCTGTTGTGCAAGCGCCTCGAGGTTGGGCAGCTGCTGGACCGGCAGCGTCGAGCGCAACGCCGACCGCTGCGGCAGCTGCGGCAGCGACGACTGCATCGTGCTCGCATAGGGGCGCGCGCTCGGCGGCGAGAGCCCTTCTGGAATGCTGACGGTCGTCTTCAGCTCGAAGTCGTCGGTGACCGGATCGTGGATCTTCGGAAACGGCGGACGAGCCGTTGGAGCGGGCGCCATGATCGGGGTCGGTGGAGGCGGAGGTATCGGCTCCGGCGTGGGGCGAGACCGGGGACCGAGCGCCGAGCTGAGCGCGGCGCGCGCGAGCATCACGTCTTTGTCGACGATCGCGGTCGCGGCCGTCTGCGCCAACATCCTCTTGTGCGTGGGGGTCGGCTTCGGCGGAGCGACCTCTCGGAGCGCGCCCGCGAACTCTTGGATCGTCGGGTATCGCTCTTCAGGGTGAGGCCGCAGCGCCTTCAGCACCACCTTGCACAGCGGCTCGGGCAGGTCCGGCTTGAGATCTCGCGGTGACGGGATCGCTCCCGCAGAGAGCCTTCGAATCAGCTCGCCGAGCGGCAAACCCGCGAGCGCGACCTGACCGGTGATCAGCTCGTAGAGCACCATCGAGGTCGCGTAGATGTCCGCGCGCGCGTCCACCGTGGTGCTGCTCATCCACTGCTCGGGCGCCATGTAGCGCGGCGAGCCGAGCGCCATCTGCGGGTTGGTGAGCGGGTTCTCGTCGCTGTCGCCCTTTACCTTCGAGATGCCGAAATCCAGCACCTTCACGCAAGCCGAGCCGTCGATGCGCGTCGTGAGAAACAGGTTTCGCGGCTTGAGGTCCCGGTGGACGATGCCGTGGGAGTGAGCCTCCTCGAGCGAGCAGCACACCTGCAAAATGTAGCCGACGGCTTCCCACGCAGGGATGGACCGGCGATCGTTGAGGAGCTGCCGGAGGTCCTTGCCCTCGAGCATTTCCATCACGATGAAGGGGATCCCTTCGAGCGTCGTGCCGACGTCGAGCACGCGCACCGAGTTCTCGCCCTTCAAGCGAAAGGTCGCGCGTGCCTCACGCAGGAACCTGTCCGTGGCGACCGAGTCCGCAGGGCCGCTCTGCATCCAGAGGAACTTGAGCGCGACGGGCTGGCCGAGCTGCAAGTGTGTCGCGCGCATGACGACACCCATGCCACCTTGGCCGAGCGCACCCTCGACGCGGTATTTGCCGAGCAAGACTTCTCCCGGCTGGGCGGGAGCCATGCCAGAGGTGAACGTCACTTGGAGCCATCCCGAGCCTACGCGCGTGTCGCGTCCGGCTCAAGCAGAGCTTGCGCTCGACCGATCGATCGTCAAGAGGCCGGGAACGTCGGCCGTTCGCGCGAGGAGCCGCTCCTTCGGTCGTACGGCGACCGCGACCTTCGCGGCGCGGAGCATCGGGACATCGAACGCGTTGTCACCGAAGGCGGCGACGAGCGCGCCCTCACCCAGGTACGCGCGCAGGTTGGTGACCTTGCCTTCGTCGTAGGGAATGGGCTCGTCCACTGACGGCAACATGGTGTCGTTCGTGTAGCGGGGCGTTGTGGCGATGACGTCCGCGGTGAAACCGACGCGACGCGCTGCGGCCTCGACGATATGCCGCGGCGACGCGCTCACGATGACCACGCGCCCGCCGAGCGCCTTCACGGCGACCCCTACCTCTATCGCCTCGGCGTGCAGCCGCGCCTCGAGCGCGCCACTCGGGATCATCTTGTCGGCGAATCCGGTGACCTCCGCGAGTGACCAGCCGGCGCATAGCCAACCGATCATCTCGCAGACCTTCCGCTCGGAGTATTGGCCCGCCGTGTAGGCGGCGAAGATGCGCTTGGCGATCTCCACCGGGGTGCCCTCCGTGTCCATGCAGGCGACGCGCGCCTCATCGACCAGCCTTGTTTTTGCCGGTTCGCGCACGTCGTTGTGTGCAAGCAGCGCGAAGAAGAACTCGTCCCCGACGTCACCATCCCATAGAGTGCCGTCACCGTCGAACGCCACGACGTCACCGACGCGCAGCTCCGTTCGGATGCGCGCGATGACGTCCTTGGACGAGACCTTCAGCATCGTCAGAACGGGATTTCGTCGTCTCCGGCGTCGAAGCTGCCGAAGTCGTCGGGCGGAGCGCCTTGCTCGACGGGCGCGGGCGCAGGCGAACCGCCACCGCCACCGCCACTACCGCCGCGACCTCCACCGTACGAAGTGCGAGGAGCCTCGTCACCGGCGCCAGCACCGCGCGCACGACCGCCGCCGAGGATGACGTTGTTCGCGATGATCTCCGTACGGTAGCGCTTCTCGCCGTTTTTCTCGTAGCTCGACGTGCGCAGCGAGCCTTCGATGAAGACGCGGTCGCCCTTCGTGAGGATCTTGCCGAGCGCTTCGCCGCGCTTGCCCCAGATGGTGATGGAGTGCCACTCGGTGCGCTCTTGGCGCGTGTTCGATTTGTCGAGATAGGACTCGGTCGTCGCGAGGCGGAGCTTGAGGATCGCTTGCCCGCTGGGCGTCACACGTAGCTCGGGGTCCGCCCCGAGGTTTCCAAAGAGCATTACCCGATTGAGTCCTTCTGCCATGTCACTCTCCGTTACGAGGAAAGGGGCGCTATCGCGCTCCTTCGAGCGGGCGTCAACCCACGATGCCGTTGATGACCTCGATGGATGACCTCGATGGATGCCCACGATGCTGACGGTGTAGAGCACACGCGATGCCAAACGTCGGAGGGCATTAACGGGCGATTTTTCGATATGTCCGCATGTCCCGGACAGTTTGAGCGGTGTCCATGGACACCCTCCAAGCCAAAGGGCCCTCACACGGAGTTTCCTCGATACCCGGAGTCGGCTATGAACGCTCCGTTGCCATGGCTTCGACCGAACCCCGAATCTCCATCGTCATCCCCGTTTATAATGAGGAGGCGATTCTCCACTCCGCCGTCGTCGATCTGCGCGAGCGCCTCAAGCCGCTCGGCTGGTCGTACGAGATCATCCTCGCCGAGAACGGCAGTAAGGACGGCACGGTCGCGCTCGCGCAAGAGCTGTCCTTGAAGTACTCCGAGGTAAAGTCGATCAGCATGGGCGAGCCGAACTACGGCAAGGCCATGAAGCAGGGCATCCTGCTCGCGCGCGGCGAGCTCGTGATCTGCGACGAGATCGATCTCTGCGACACGGACTTTCACCGGCGAGCGATCGACATCCTCGACACGGGCGAGGCGGACCTCGTCATCGGCAGCAAGCTGCTCGCCGGCGCAGAGGATGATCGACCGATGCTGCGACACGTGGCGAGTCAGGCGTATTCGGGTTTGCTCAAGGTGATGCTCGGGTTCCGCGGGACCGATACGCACGGGTTGAAGGCATTTCGACGAACGGCCTTGCTCGACACCGTTCGCGCGTGCCTCGTCGAGAAGGACGTGTTCGCCAGCGAGTTCGTGATTCGCGCAGATCGCGGCGGGATTCGAACCAAAGAGATCCCCGTTCGCGTGATGGAGAAGCGACCCCCTTCGATCAATTTGTTCAAACGCGTGCCCAACGTTTTGAAGAGCTTGATCAAGCTCACGATCGCGATTCGCATTCGGGGGTAATTTCGGCACCTGCCGGATGACGTTGGGGTTGGGGCTCGGCGACGCGCAGTACTTTTGCTCATGCCCGCGGACACTAAAGCCCCTGAGGGCGCGCTCTCGATCGTGGATGGCTAGAGGGTCCGCGGTCCTGATCAAAAGCACCGCGCGCTCGCCGGTCTTGCCTCCGCAGGTGGCTTTGGGGAGGGAGAGCAAGAGCACCGCGCGCTCGCCGGTCTTGCCCCCGCAGGTGGCTTTGGGGAGTTGAGAGGAGTTGGTTGGTTTAGGATGCTTGGGATGCGCGCTTTTGGACTTTTGGGGATCGTGGTGGGGGCTTTGGCTTGTGGGGCTTCGGGGGCGGAGTCGCCGGATGGGTCGTTCGTGAGGGATGGGTCGTTGCCGGAGGATGTCTCGGCGACGGACACGAGTCTGCCGATCGATGATGTTGCGCGGGTGCTCGCGCTGACGGCGAACTGCGCGAACAGGCTTGGCGGTGACTACAAGGCAAAGATCGAAGCGTCGTGGCCCGCGAACATTCCGATATGCGGTTTGAAGGGCGCCGTGTTCTGGAATGCAGACATGGACATCGACTGCGACGGGCTCGAGACGAAGACGTGCAACCTCGTCACTGACCCTGCATTTCAGTCCCAAACGAGCGCTACGGACTCGATGGGTAAGTTTCTGGATGCCTCGATAGTGCCTTATGTCGTCATCCCATTACCGAGCACGCGCTGGGACTCGAACAAGGCGGGCATCGAGCTCGGGCAAGTGGTGCTCGTGATCTATCAGGGCAAGATGGCGTTCGGCGTCTTCGCCGACGAAGGCCCCCCGTCGATCATCGGTGAGGCCTCTGTCGCGATGGCGAAGCTCCTCGGCGTGGACCCCGATCCCAAGACCGGCGGCGTCGACAAGGGCGTCACCTACGTCGTCTTCACGGGCGCGAGCGGCGTCGTCACCAAGAACGAAGACCACGCCGAGGCGAACAAGATCGGCGCGGCGCGCGTGGCAGAACTCCTCAAGAACAATTGAGCCCTGGCATGCAGTCGAGCGTCGCCAGCAGCGCGCGGTGATCGGAGGCGCCTTGCACTGGCACGACACGCACGTCTCCTCGCAGCGGCGCGTCCCAGGCGATGCGATCAAGAGACATGAGCGGGAGCATCGAGGGGTGAGTTCTTAGCGGGGCGGGCGCGTCGGGGAACTCTTCGGCGAGAGCGCGTCGAACGGGGCCTGCGTGGGGCTCGTTGAAGTCTCCCATCACGAGGCGCGGCTCGGTCTTCGGTGCGGAGCGAAGATGAGCAGTGAGGGTCGCGATTTGTTTTCTGCGCTCCCCGAAGCCGAGCCCCAAGTGACATACGAACATACGAACGCGCACGCCGCTCACCTCGGCGACCGCTTGAAGTGCGACACGGTTTTCCCGCCACGGAATCCCGAGATCATGCACGCACTCGAAATGCGCCGCGCCTCTCACGAGCAAAGCATTCCCATACTCACCACCCCGCGCCGCGCGAGCCCGCCCCCAAGCCAAATCCATCCCAAGCTCCCGAGCCACCGTCTCCGCCTGGTCCCCCTCACCCGTCCGCAACACCTCCTGCAACCCAATTACATCCGCACCCAAACCCTCCAACACCTTTACAGTCCGCCCCAAGTCCCGCCGAAAATCCAACCCAATCCCCTTCTGAATGTTCCAAGTCACAACGCGCATACCGATTCAACACCCACCCCGCTGCCAACCTTCCCCTCCCCTACAGCCGTCTGCGACCACCAAGCGCACGGTCGCTCTCTCTCCTCTCCCCCACAGCAACCTGCGACCGGCAAGACCGGCGAGCGTGCGGTGCTTTTCCCGAGGACGGCCGACCATGTAGTGCGCGAGATCGTGATCCGACATCGGGGCTTTGGTGTCGGCCGGCATCATGATCGTTGAGTCGTTGCACGGCTCGAGTGCGCGTCGCCGAGCCCCAACCCCAAAAGTCCAGCAGGCGCACCACCTTCGCCCCGCGCGCAGCGGATCGGCTAGTCTCCCCCAAATGCGGATCCTCTACGGAGTCACCGGCGAAGGCATGGGCCACGCCACGCGCAGCAAAGTCGTCTGCCAACACTTGGTCGAGCAAGGCCACGAAGTGAAGATAGTCGTCAGCAACCGCGCCCACGCGTTCCTGTCGAAAGCCTTCGCAGACGTCGTCGAGATCAAGGGCCTCACCATCCGCTACGTCGAAGGTCGTATGGACCGCGACGGCACGCTCGCACGCAACCTGATCGCCGCGCCGAGCCTGCTCGCCGACAACGTAGCTGCCTATTACGAGAAGGTCGTGGACTTCAAACCCCACCTCGTCATGACGGACTTCGACTCGTTCGCCTACTTGTTCGCCAAGCGTCACGGACTGCCGATCGTCAGCGTGGACAACCAACAGATCATCACGCGCTGCAAGCACGACGACGACGTCAAACAAGGCGTCAAAGTCGACTACCAACTAACGAAAGCATTTATCCGAGCCAAGCTCCCCGGCTGCGATCACTACGTCATCACCACGTTCTTCGAGCCGCCCGTGCGCAAGAAGTTTCGCGAGACGACGACGCTCGTCGGTCCCATTTTGCGTGGCGAGATCCTGAAGGCCAAGCGCACGGCGCGCACGGGCGATCACGTGTTGGTGTATCAGACCTCTGCGAGCAGCAAGGCGCTCCTCGATGCGCTCAACGAAGTAAGCGACCATCGCTTCTTCGTTTATGGCATGCGTCGCAAAGACCAGAAGTCCGCCCCGCTCCCGGATCGCGTGGGCAACTGCTTCATCAAGGACTTCAGCGAAGAGGGCTTCGTGAACGACCTCGCGACGTGCCAAGCGGTAGTTGCCAATGGGGGACTATCGCTCATCGGGGAGGCGCTCTACTTGGGTAAGCCGATCTTCAGTATTCCGGTGAAGAACCAGTTCGAGCAGGTGATGAACGCGCGCTACCTGGAGAAGCTCGGCTACGGGCTCGGGAGCGACGTCATCGACGCGCAGCTGCTGAAGCTGTTCTTGCGAGAGCGAGAGAAGTACGCCGCGCGCATCGTCAAGGGACATCGAGAGGTCGGCAACGAGCGTCTGTACACCATCGTGGACTCGCTCGCGCGGCGCTTCGAGAAGAAGGCAAAGAAGAGCGAAAAACGTGGGCTTCGCGAAGCATGAGAGCGGGCCTCGTCTTTCTGCTTCCGCTCACGGTGGGTTGCGCCGACTCGCTGTTGGAGCGGGGCCCTCCGGCGAGACCTCATGATGCCGTGATCGTATTGGGATGTCCGAGCGAGTCGGACGGCTCGCTCACGCGTTGTCAGCTCGGACGCGCGGGTCTCGCTTATTCGCTTTGGACGAAGGGCTGGACGAAGGCGTTCATCGTCTCGGGCTCTGCGGTGCACTCTCCTTATGTGGAGGCCGAGGCATTGGCGATGGCAATGGCGACGCTCGGCGTCCCGGCGGACAAAATCTGGCTGGAGACGGATGCGCTGCACACCGACGAGAACGTCTATTATTCGATGCAGCTCGCTCACAAGTTGGGATTCGTCGACTTGGCAATAGCGTCCAACAGCGCGCACGCGGGGTTTGCCTGCTCGATGATGCTGTCCTGGGGCCACGCGTGCGTGGGATTGGCGCTGGACGTCGAAGAGCTCGAGACGTTCATGCCCGCGCGCGAGCCGCAGCTACGTGCGCTGAGAGCGCGCCGAGTCGAGGGGTGGGTGGACCTAGAGGACCGCGAGGAGCGTCTGTACTGGGACACCGGGCGCTCGCGGCCGCCATCCTTCTTGCTGTATCCGCTCTTGGCCAGCGGCGCGGGATACTTGCCAATCGCGCCAGAGCACGTCACGCCAATCACCTGGGCGGAGCGCAGAAACGCTCGATGAACGGACGACCGACGCGCTATGGTGCGCCCCGCATGCGCGCGCACCCGCTGTTTCTCGCGTCGCTCTTGGCGCTCTCGATCGCGGCGACGGGGGGCTCTCGGGCATTTGCGCAGGGCCGGTCCGCGTCCGACTTGGACAGCGCGCGCGCCGCGTTGAGGGAAGCTCAGGCGCTGCGCGACGCGGGGAACCTGGACGCCGCCTTATCGAAGTACAAGGCCGCGCACGCGATGGCAGGAACGGCGATAACCGCTTATGAGCTGGGCCGCTGTCACCTGGACCTCGGTCACCTCGTCGAAGCGCACGAGCTGCTGCTGTCGGTCGCTCGCATCCCGAGGAACCCCAACGAGACCGCGCGCGCGGACGCGGCTCGCTCGGACGCCGTAGTGCTCGCCGACAAACTGGAGCCGAAGATCCCGACCATCACCGTACGCGTGGCCGGGGCGATGCCCACCGACGTCACGCTCACGCTCGACGGAAGCGCCATTCCGCCCGAGGCCATCGGGGCCAAACGCCGCGTGGATCCGGGTGCTCACACGATCATCGGCAAGACGAGCTCGGGCGAAGTGCAGTCTGCGCAGCTCACGGTCGCGGCGTTCGACAGCAAAGACGCGACGCTCACATTCGTCAAAGCGGTAGTCGCGACGACTCCGGAATCCGAAGACGACAAGCGATTTGGGATGCGTGTGCGCTTCGTCAAACCGCCCGAGCCGGACGTCGAGCCCGACGAAGTATGGACGCTTCATGCGCGCGACGGTGCGACGATCTGCACGCTGCCATGCGAGCGTTGGGTGCGCGCGTCGAGCAACGACTACGTCGAGGTGTCGGCCAACAACGGCTCGGTTCACAAGCGCGTCGACATGTCGATGATATTCCAATTCGCGCACGGCACGAGCATCGTGGTGCACCCGGTCACCGAGCGCGGCACTCCGAACCTCGCGGCCTTGGCGATGGTGATCATGATCTTTCCGTACCTCGGTGGGATCGCCGTGGGCACCACGGTGCTCGCGATTTGCGCCATAAACAGCCCCAGTTGCGACGGCCTTGGCGGTGTCGGCGGCGGTTGGGCCATCCTGGGCGCGAGCATCGTGCTGCCCATCGTGCACATCGCCTGGTCAGCTTGGACCCGACACTCGAGGTTGAACGTCGACGAGAGCAGTGCCGGTGCGACCTTCACTCCGCAAGTCAGCTTGGTTCCTGGCGCGGTTCGCCTCGACACGAAGTCGGTCCATACTTGGTTTACTCCGGCCGGAGTGATGGGAGTGTTCTGATGTTCCGTTTGCGATTGAAGCAATGCGCGCTCTTTGGTGTCCTGCTCGCGGCGTGCGCTTCGTCGCCCACCGCGAGTTCGCCAGACGCGAGCGCGCCGACTACGCGCGGTGAGTACGATCCGACGCCCTTCGGCGGCGCGCGGCCCGTTCAGGTCTATGTGCCTAATGGGTATTCGGACGCCAAGCCGGCGCCGCTCTTGATCCTGCTCCATGGCTATTCGGCGAGCGGGCTCCTGGAGGACCTCTATTTGAACTTGCGCGCGAGTGCAGAGAAATATGGCCTGCTGTACGCGCACCCGGACGGCAAGATCGACCTCAAGGGCAACAAGTATTGGAACGCCACGGACGCGTGCTGCGACTTCGGCAAAACGAATGTCGACGACTCGAAGTACTTGAGTGACCTCGTCATCGAAATAGAGACTCGCTACAAGGTAGACCCCAAGCGCGTCTACTTCATTGGCCACTCGAACGGCGCGTTCATGTCCTATCGGATGGCGTGCGACCACGCGGACGTCGTGGCGGGTGTAATGACACTCGCGGGCGAGACGTGGCTCGATACCGGCAAATGCAATCCGTCTGCGCCCGTGGCGATCCTGCACGTTCAAGGGACGGCCGACGCGACTATCAAGTACGACGGCGGCTCGAACGGCGGCCTGGGCGGAGGCGTCTATCCAGGCGCGGCCGTGACGACCTCGACCTGGGCGAAGTACAACGGCTGCGGCCCGACCCTCGACACGTCGGCCCCGCCGCTCGATCTCGAGGCGTCGATCCCAGGCCCAGAGACCACCGTCTCGAAGCTGACGAGCGGCTGTAAAGCGAACGGGCAAGTCGAGCTATGGAGCATCCAAGGCGGCTCGCACATCCCCGCGTTCACTCCGGCGTTCGATCCCGCGATGATCGAGTGGCTCTTGGCGCACCCAAAGCCATAAGTGACGGAAGCCCCTCAGGAGTGTGGCGGTTTTCGTCGAGACTTCGTGAGCCCTAGGAGCGGATGAGGAGCCGTACTCCTGTACGGTGACGATTCCCGACGACGCGATCGCGAAGGTATCGGCGAAAAGCGGCGCACTCCTGTATCATCGCTACGTGGCATATTCGACAGTGACGCATAACTCTCTGGGCGGGAACATCCTCAAATCGATCAAGAGCTTCTTCGTAGGCTTGATCCTCTTCGCGATCTCGTTTCCCATCTTGTGGTGGAACGAAGGGCGACTCGACGTGTCCACGGTCGCGAAGACGGCGACCGTCGTGGCACCGGATGGCGCGAACGGCAAGGCCGAGGGCGCGCTGATCGCGGTCACGTCGAGCCTCGCGACGGACGAGTTGGTCGGTGATCCGGACTTCTTGAAGCCAGCCAAGCACATCGAGCTCAATCGAAAGAGCGAGATGTACGCGTGGGTCGAGAAGAAAGAGACGCACGAGAAGCAGAACACGGGCGGCTCGAGCGACACTGTGACGACGTACACCTACGAGAAGAAGTGGACCGACGACCCGCAGAACTCGGACGGCTTCGCGGACTCCAACGGGCACGAGAACCCGGAATTTCCGGTCGATTCGCAGACGTTCTTCGCCAAGAGCGCGAAGGTCGGCGCGTTCTCAATCACGCCGAAGGACATCGAACTGCCGCCGACGAAGCCGTTGCCGGTCGACGACGCGATGCTCGTCACGTTCGCGCCCGAGCCGACGAAGAGGGAGACCGCGCCCGCGACGACCACCACCAAGCCCGGCACGAGGCCACACGCGTCCGCTGCGCCGAGCGCTTTCGCTGCGCCGTCCGCAAAGCCCGCTCACGCGGCGTCCTCGGGATCCGCTGCGAAGCCCGCGGTCTCGACGTCGAAGCCCGCCGCCTCTGGAAGCGCGGCCGCCAAAGAAGAGAACAACAACGACGTCAAGCACAGCAACGTTCCCATCGCGACGCTGCACCCGCACCGCGACGGCACGTTCGTGTTCATGGGCCGAGGCACCAACAGCGCGCCGGAGCTCGGTGACGTGCGCGAGTCGTTCGAGGTGGTGGATCCGCAGCCCGGTCCGGTCACGCTCTACGGCATCCGCACGGGGTTGGGGGTCACACCGTGGGTCGAGCCCGGCGACGTGCTCGTGCCGGCCAAGCTCTATCGTGTCGTGCCGGGCACACACGCAGAGGCGATCCAATTGATGCACGGTGAGTACGAGACACTCACGTGGATCCTCCGACTCGTTGGCTTCGTCGTCATGTGGATGGGTTTGGCCATGACGATCTCGCCGGTCAATGCCGTACTGTCGATCGTTCCGTTCGTCGGCCAAGCGGGTCGTCTCATTACGAGCGTCGTGATGTTCCCGATCGCGTTGGTCCTCACCGGGCTCACCATCACTGTGGCGATCTTCGCGCACCACCCGCTCATGCTGCTCGTGCCGCTCCTCGCGCTCGCGTTGATCTTCGGGCTCACGCGCGTGTTCAGCAAAAAACAGCCTCCGCAGCCGATGCCGCAGCAACAACAGGCCTATCCGCAAGGGTATGGACCTCAAGGTGGCGGCTATCCTCCTCAAGGTGGCGGTGGTTACGGCGGGCCTCCCCAGGGCGGCGGCGGCTATGGACCTCCCCCTCAAGGCGGCGGTGGTTACGGCGGGCCTCCCCAGGGCGGCGGCGGCGGCTATGGACCTCCCCCTCAAGGCGGCGGCGGTTACGGCGGCCCACCACCTCAGGGCGGGCCACCTCCGGGGGGCGGATGGCCGCAGCAGTGATCCGACCCTAGTGTCTATCAGCGTGCTAGATCGGCGCGCCAACCGCCGATGCAAGACGAGCCCGCGACGAGCCTGAGACCCCCCGTCCTTGCGATGCCCAAGCACGCTGGGGCGGCACCCGAGTCGACCTATGAGGTCGCCGTGATCGGCGGCGGCGTCAACGGCACGGGCACCGCGCGCGATCTCGCGCTGCGCGGCGTGTCGGTCGTCTTGTTCGAGCGCAACGACTTCGCGTTCGGCGCGAGCGGAAACTCGAGCGGGATGATCCACGGCGGGCCGCGCTACATGCAAAAGAACCCGAGCGTCACGGAGAGCTCGTGCCGGGATTCGGGGTACATCCAGCGCATCGCGCCGTTCTTGCTTCATCGCATACCGTTCTTGCTCCCGGTGAAATCGGGACCGAAAGGTCGCGTCATGCTCGAGCTGATCGACGCATATTTCAGGGCGTACGACGACTATCAGCCGCTCAAGCGCGGCGAGATGCACACGCGCCTAGACCAGAGCGATCTGCAGCGGCTGGAGCCGGGCATCGTCGGCTCGTATGTAGGCGGCATCACGTTCGACGAGTGGGGCATCGACGGCGCGAGGCTCTGCATCTTGAACGCGATCGACGCGGAGGAGCACGGGGCGCGGCTGTACAATCACACGACCGTCGAGTCGATCGCGCGAGACGACGACGCGTACGTGCTGACGGCGAAGGATGCCCTGACCGGGGCGACCGTCCGCGTGCGCGCGAGCCACGTGGTGAACGCGACCGGTGCTTGGGCGCCGGTGACCGCCGCGCTCGGCAAGCTGCCCACCGTGCGAGTGCGAGTGCGTCCGGGCAAGGGGATCCACGTCACGTACGACCGTCGCCTGTCGAACTACGCGATCGTCGCCGAGGCGATCGACGGCCGCGAAGTGTTCCTGATGCCCTGGCAGAACATGAGCATGATCGGCACGACGGACGACGACTACTACGGCGACCTCGACACCGTGCGCTCCACGAGCGAAGAGGTGCGCTACCTCGTCCAAGCGGTCGCGAGAGTGTTTCCTGCAGTGCGTGAGGCACGAGCAATCGGCACGTACGTCGGCGTTCGACCCACCATCTACGAGTTCGGCCCCACGGAAGACGCGCTCAGCCGCGAGCACGCGATTATCGATCACGAAGTCGACGGCGCGAAGAACGTCTACTCGATGATCGGCGGCAAGCTGGCGAGCTACCGCGCGTTCTCGCAAGAGATGGCCGACACGCTTGCGACCGAGCTCGCGCCTGGCGTTCTTTGCTCTACGCACACCAAGCCCTTGCCGGGCGGAGACGCGGTGCCTGACGCGATCGCCCTCGCCGAAGAACACGGCATCACGCCGGTCGCCGCGCGACGCCTCGTCTTCCGTCACGGCTCGCGCAGCCTGCGCGTGCTCTCGCGGCTGGAGCGCGATCCCAAGGAGCGCGAGATCGTCTGTGCGTGCGAGCCCGTGCTCTCTGCCGAGGTGCGCCACGCGATCAAGCGCGAGCTCGCGCGCACCGTGGACGACGTCAGCCGCCGAACGCGATTGGGCCTCGGTGCGTGCGGAGGCATGCGCTGCGCGGCGCGCTGCGGGCAGATCGTCGCGGACGAGCTCGGGCTCTCGCCGCGCGTGGGCCGAGAGCAAGCGCGAGACTTCTTGGAGAAGCAAGGTCAGCTGCGCGTGGTCGCAATGGGCCCCGAGCAAGCGCGACAAGAGGCGCTCTTGCTCGCACAAGCTCGCGCGACGTTGGGCGTGGATCGCGAACCGAGGGAAGGGTGACGCGCGTCGTCGTCATCGGCGGCGGCATCAGCGGGACCGCTGCCGCGCTGGCGGCGCGCGCGTCTGGCGCGGACGTGACCCTCGTGCGCGGATCTTCGGGCGCGACCTCTCTCGGTGTCGGTGCCTACGACGCTACGCCATGGGAGTCGTCACGCGCGGGCAGGCCGCTAGATGCATCATGCATGCAAGTCTTGGCTCAAATCGGCTGCATTTCTCATCCGGATGCCGGCGCCCTGCTCGCTTCATCGACGGGGATCCTCCGACCGGCACGCGCGTACGACGATGCGCTGCTCGACCTGTCGAAGGTCCGCGCGGGTCGCGTGCTCGTGCTCGACGCGGCAGTGGACGGTTGGGACGCGGGCTCTCTCTCTCGGTCGTACAGCGCGCACGCGCTTCGTGGAGAGCGCTCATTCGAGTCGCTCGAAGGAAGCTTCGTCAAGCACACGGACGAGCGAGCGATGACGTTCGCCGAGCTCGCGAGTCGGCACGATGATCCCGCGCGCCTCGCCTGGCTCGCCGCTGCGATCAAGGCGGCGCTCAACGGAAGCGCGAACGTGAGCGCGGTCCTCACTCCGCCGATCTTGGGCGCGGATCGCTCGCGTGGGACTGAGCTCAGCGCGCTCGTGGGGATCCCCTGCGGAGAGGCCATCGCGCCGTTCTCGAGCCCGGCGGGACGTCGCTTCGACGCCGCACGTGATCGCGCTCTGGAGCGCGCGGGCGTCACGACCTTGGACGCATGGGTCACGTTGATCTCCGTCCTTGACAAGGTCACCGTCGAGTTCGAAAAGGGCGCGCAGCTCGAGGCCGACGTCGTCGTGCTTGCGACCGGAGGCTTGCTCGGCGGTGGCATCGTTTACACGCCCGCCGAGCACATCCTCGCGACTGCGGTGCCTCCCTACCCGCGCCGTGTGTTCGCGTGTGGAGTCGATGCGCCCGTGCGCGTGGGTCACGACGGCAAAGAGCTGTTGGTGCCCGGCTCGATGTTCGGTCTCGCCGCCGAGCAGCTCGCGTGGCCGTTCACGGACCACCCGATCATGGAGCGCGTGGGTGTTCTCGCGGATCAATCGCGCGCGAGCGATCGTGTCTACGTCGCAGGTGATCTCGTCGCCGACCGGCCGCGCACTTGGCTCGACGCACTCGCGAGCGGAGCGGGTGCTGGACTCGCCGCATGCGCGAGCCAGCCGTGATGAGACGAAGTTCGATATCGCCGTCCTAGCGGCTCCAATCGCTCGACGACTGTCTGCTTGCCCGTGGTGTGGGACTTGCGGACTCGAACTGTCATGCCGCTATTTTCGACGAATTCGAAAGGGGTTTGGGTGCTCTTCGCCCCCCTGCTGGGCGCGCCGAGACCCACGATCGATGCCGACGACAACCCCGGCTGACGTGCCTCACGCTGGGTCTCCTCCGTCGGCGGCTTGGCCATCGCAGCACGTGTCCCGCGGCGCGGACGAGAGGTCAACGGCCTCCGGTCGGACGCCGCCAAGAGTTGACCGGTGACGCATTGACGATCACGAGCGGCTTGCCGACGCCTATGCTGGCCGAATGACAACGGAGAAACGGGCCCACCCGAGGGTGAAGACGTCGAACGAAGCGACCTTCACGACCTCGAATGGCACTTCGCGTAAAGGGATGGTTCACGACCTCGGCAGAGGCGGGCTCTTCATCGCGACTGATGCGGAGTCCGTAGTCGTAGGCAAGCTGATCGACATCGAGATCACGACCGGCGACGGCGGAGTCATCGCGACCACCGGGCGCGTGATTTGGGCGCGAAAGGCCGGCCTCGGCGATCTGCGCGCTGGCATCGGAGTGAAGTTCATCGAACTCGAAGACGCCGAGCTCGCTATGGTCGATGGCCTGATCGGCCAACAGCGCAACGTCCGCGAGCGCACGGTCTTGGGGATCGCCGCGCCTCCAGCGCCCGCCCCGCCGTCTTCGCTCGCAACGAGCCCAGCTCGAGAGAAGACCACGCTGGGCATCGCGCCAGAAGCACCGAGCCCACCGCGACCCTCCGCACCACGAGAGAGAACGGTCCTTGGCATCGGCATCCCCGTCGCGCCCGTCGCGCTGAGTACCGAACCTTCGATCGAGCGTGAGCTCTCGTGGGCCGAACCTGCCGCCGCGCCCCAACCCGTCGCGAAGACCGATCCAGATCCAATCGTAGCGCCCGTTCCTGTCGCCGATCCCATCCCCGTCGCGGACCCCGTCCCCGTCGCCGATCCCATCCCCGTCGCAGACCCCGTCGCCGATCCCATCGCGGTCGCCGCGCCCGTTGCCGATCCCATCGTGGTCGCCGATCCAGCACCCGTTTCGGTCCCCGCTCCGGATCCTTCGCCAGGGCCGGTCCAAGCGAAGGCCGCGCCCGTCGAGAAAGTGAAGGTTCGCGAGCCCTCCGAGATCAGCCGCGTTGCCGGAGTGCCGAAGCGGCAATGGGTAGCCCCCCTGATCGTGATCATCGTCGCTGGCTCGGCCGGCGCTGCCTTCTTCAATTGGTCGCGCCTCTTCCCGCCCGAACCGGCGCCGGATCCCATCGCCACAGTTGCTCCGACGCCTTCGGCGCAAGTCGACGCGGCGCCGAACGTAGACGCCGCTCCCGAAGCCGCGGCGGCCACCGCGATCGAGTCCACGGACGCGAGTGTCGGCGACGCCCACGCGGATGCAAGAGCCGTGGATGCAAGCATCGATGTGGCTGCCAAAGACGCGAGCATACGTGACGCCGCGACCGACGCCGGGAGTCCTCACGTGAAGGTCACTCCGCCCAAGCCGAAGACTACGAGCGACGACCCGTACTGACGATCACTTGTGATGCGGTGGCTTCACTGCCGACGACGGCTTGGTCGACGGGTGAGAGCTAGGCGTTGGCTTGATATGTCCAGCATCTACGCTCGACGCACCCACGATCGACGCATCCACACTCGACGCAACGACCTTGGCGACTGACGCGTCCACCTTCGTGCGAACGAGTGCGTCGGCGCCCGACGCGTCGCCCGATGCGTCGACCAATGCGTCGATCGTTGATCCATCAATCGCTGCCCCGGCGTCTGTCGCGGGCTCGATCTCGCTGTCCTCCGACGAGAGCTTCAGCGCGATCCCGCCGTAGAGCAGCGCGAGCACGAGCAGCAAGCGCCACCTTCGACGAAGCATGCTGGGCTTGAGCCCGAGCGAGACGAGGATCGAGTCTTCGCTCCTCACCGGCTCGAGGCCCGCCGCGCGTGCCGGGCTGGGCGTGAAGGCGGCCGGAGCCGAGACGGGAGCGGTGACCGAGGCGCGCTCGGCGACCGGAGCGGGCACGGGCGCGGGCTCGGCGTGAAACGTCTTGAGAAGATCTTGCGGCAGCTCGAGGATGCCATGATCGTCGAGCGCGAGGAGCGCCTCGTCGACGGCGGCACGCATCGTTTTTGCGTCGGGCCATCGGTCCTGTTTTTTGAACTCGAGCGCGCGATCGATCACGCGAGCGGTCGCCTCGGAGATGGACGGCGCGACACTTCGAAGCTTCGGCGCAGCGTCTCTCGCCATCTTGAGGACGATGTCGACCGCGTTCTTCCCGGGGTGAACTGTTCGACCCGCGAGGATGCGGAAGCTCGTCGCGCCCACGGCGAACAGATCAGTTCGGAGCTCGATCTCGTCGGCCTTTCCCCCGGCCTGCTCGGGTGGCATGTACGACGGCGTACCGATCGCCAGGCCGTGAACCGTACCTATCCCGCCGTCGGCGAGACGCGCCAAACCGAAGTCGAGGATCTTCACGCGCGGCGCTACGTCGGGCTCGTCTTTGCTCTTGGCGAGGAACAGATTCTCCGGCTTGAGATCGCGGTGAATCACTCCACTCGCGTGCGCTACGGCGAGTACGTCGAGGATCTGTTGGAGGATGACGAGCATCTCGCGCTCCGAGATGGGCGGTCCACTCTCGATGCGATCTTCGAGCGACTCTCCCTCGAGCAGCTCCATCACCAAGAACGCCGCGCCCTTGTCCGGGCCGCTCGAGATCACGTCGTCGTCGAGTACCTTCACCGCGCCCGGATGGTCCACGAGGTTCGCGGCCTTGCCTTCGCGCAAGAACCGCCGGAGAACCTCCTCGATGCGCCCGATGTCCGGGTGCAGGACCTTGACCGCGGCCTTCGCGCCGTTGCGATGCTTCGCCGCGTAGACGCACGCCATGCCGCCGATGCCGATGAGACGCTCCAGCGTCCACTTTTCGTTCAGCACCATCCCGACGCGAGAGCGCGCTTGTTCCTCGCGATCTTCTGCCATTGCCGCGGGGCACTCTAAACCATTTTCAGCGGTGCCACGCGTGATGAGGCCGGCGCTAGGCCGTTGTCTCGGCGGGGCGCCACTTCCATCGCCCTCGTTGTGTAAAGTCTTCGGCCGCGAGGGCTTCGGCGTTGAGCGAGGCGACGCCCGAGCGCGCGACGAGCGTTGGGATGTCGATGACGACGACGGCTCCCGACGGCCCGACGACCACGGGCAAAGTCTCCGTGTGCTCGACGAGGTCGGCCAACTTCTCTCCCACGTGACCCACGCGCTTCCACGAGCGAGGCGAAGGAGTCGCGTAGGGATTGGTCGACCGTTTGCCTTCGGGGAGCTCGATCACCAGGATGAAGAGTCCGTCGTCGGTGATGCGCCTCGCGGACACGACACGTGCGTCGAGTGCCTGCCAAGTCGCGCGCGCTCGGCGTTCAGTCTCCCAGCCTCGGGCGCGGATGGCTTTCAGCATCGCGTCGACGACGCGCGCCACACCGAGGACGACGAAGAAGAGCCCGCCG
>JAYVYD010000539.1:0-17683 GCA_043784605.1 Myxococcales bacterium
CCCAGAAGGTGCGACGAGAAGCTCTCGGAGGCGAGAGGGCCGAGGGGTGGAAGAGGCAACGTGAGGACAAGCGAGTGCGGGGCGCCGACTCGAGCGCACTGCGGATCGGCAAGCCCAACGCGAGCTTGTCGGGACTGGGAGGGCTCGCGGGATTCAACGCATTCGTGCCACGCGCGTGTTCGACTTCGAGTGGCTGGCTGCCGATCCCTCAGCACCGGTGGAGCGAAATCCAGGATGAATCAGGGACCACACAGTCCGGGCTCGCCGCCGCCGCCGCAGACTTGGCCGTTCGAGCACGTACCGCACTGAATCACATTTCCGCAACCGTCGCCGTTCGCTCCACAATTGAAGCCTAGCGATTGGCAAGTAGCGGGCACGCAGCTGCCTGCGTCTGGAGTGCCGCATTGATAGGGCGCATTGCCACCGCACGTGTCGGGCATCGTGCACGCGCCGCAATTTAGCTGCTGTCCGCAGCCGTCGCCCGCGGGGCCGCAAGCGATGTTCTGGTCCTTGCACGTGAGCGGCTTGCAGTTGGCCGTCACGTTCGGGATGCAGTTTGCGACGTCGAACAGCATGAACTCGAGGTTTTTCTCTTGCGGCGTGAGCGCCTGTCCGTTGCACTCGGCCGGGAACGTCTGCCCGTTCGTCATCGCGCTCGCGACGTGGAACGTACTGTAAACGACGCGCCCGCATTGATTCTGCGGCTGCGCGGCGACCGGCGTGTTGAACGCGTATTGGAACGGTTGCTGCTGCCCGTTGAGGTCAGACACGAACAGTTCGGACGAGTTGGCGACCGAGTCGAGATTGAAGCGTGGATCGACGATCGCGAACTGGTTCGGACCATTGAGCGCCCCCACCTTGTTCATCCAAGTGGAAGCCGCGAGTCCGCCCGCGAAAGAGGTGTTGATGGAGGCCGTGCCGTTCGCGTTGCCCATACCGTTCATGTTGAACGTCGCCGTGTTGCTGAAGGGGACCGCGTTGTACAGCCACTCATATCCATAGTGAGTGATGAAGATTCGACCGCCAGCGCTCGAGTAGGCGACGAGGTTCTGTTGGTCGCTTCCGGCCTTCGCGGTAGGTGCGCTCTCGCAGGGCAGCAGCACGATGTCGTAGTTGGCGAGCGTGTTCGAGTTCGACACGAGGGCGCCGATCTGCGGCGTGCCGTTGCCATCGTTGGCTCCGGTGGAGCGATAGATGTGTACGCGCCCGTTGCTGTTGGGTTGCGTGAACTCGGCTTGATCGATTCCCATCTTCAAGAGCACGCACTCGAGCGCGTCTGCGTTGCCCGTGGCGATCGCCATCTGCGGAATGTCGCCTTCGCTCGCGTTACGCGGCAGTCGCGTGAGCGAGGTGGGCAGCGGCGCGGACTGGCAAGCGGTCACGGTCGGGATTACGACCTGCCTGCGGAACCTGCCGAGCTGGATGACGAGCGGGATGTTGTTGCCCGCAGGAACGTTCGTGAGCGTGAAGGTACCGTCTGCCGCTGTGGTCGTTGCGACGAGCGGCTCGCCCGTCACCTCCGCGCCGCAGTGGTTGCACGCGACGCCCGGTGCGAACGCCTTGACCGCGGCGTTCGGCACGTAAACGAGCGCGTTGTAGATGGGATCCGCGGTTCCATACTTCGGGAGCGTGCCGGCGATCACCGTTCCGCTGATGGTCGTCGTCCCTGCGTCGCACGCGACCTGCTGCTTGCAGAGGTTGGTGCATGGCAACGAGTTGCCACATTGGCTGGCGCCCTTGGTGCCGCACGAGTCAGGGTATTGGCAGATGCCGCAGCTCAACGAGCCGCCACAACCATCGCCCGCGGCGCCGCAGTTGAAGCCCAAACTTTGGCAGGATTTCGGAGCGCAGGGCGGACCCGCCGCGCACTTGCTGAAACCACCGGCGCCGCACAGCTCGAGCGGCTGGCAGGGACCGCAGTTGATCACGTTGCCGCAGCCGTCGCCGTTCCAACCGCAAGAAAAGCCCTGATCGCCGCACGTCTTGGGGGCGCAGGAGACGAGGATGCTCTCGTCTTGCGCGTCGAGTCCGCCGTCGAAGTCCGCGTCGGCGTCGGACGCGTCTATGCCTTCATCGATCGTCGTGTCTTGCGCTACGTCGAGCGAAGCATCGCCGAGGACGATGTTGTCTGCCTCGAGGCCCGTGCGACTTCCGCACGCAGCGACGACGCCAGCCGCACAAACAACTAGAACTCCCCATCGCCAAGCATGCATGCGGTGGACGTTACCGCGTTGTGGGTCGCCGGGCGAATCCTCGCTTCGTGTTCGTTAGAGCTCGTTGCCGGTGGCGCAAAATTCCGCGTGGAACGTTCCTTTGGCGCTGCCGGAGGGGAACGTCACATCCATCGTTCCTTCGACCGCCACGCCGGGCGTGTAGCGCGTCAGAGTGACGGAGCCCGATGTCGCGCGACTCTCGACGACATTGCCTCCCGTTGCATAGTTCACCTCGACGACGTTCGGCGCCGCTTTGGCAGCCGCGGGTACTGCAATGCCCGTCGTCTTCGTGCCCACGATCAACTCGAGCACTTGAACCGGCGGGAGCTTTGTCAACCATCCAGAGGGTGACAGATCCGAGCATTTCACAGGCCCCGAGAAGAAGTAGAGGAACGGGCCTCCACCGGACTCGTTCGGGTTCGCCGGCGCGCCGATCCAATAGCCGGTGACGACAGGCTTGATCGGATTGGGACCGTACATCCCCGTGAGGTCGGTCGTGACCACGCTCGCGTCGGGAGGACTGCTCGTGTCCGCGACGGCGACATCTGCGCTCGCGTCCGGTGCGCTCGTGTTGTTGCTGGTCGACGAGCCGCAGCTCATCGTGAGTGCAAGACAGATTGCCATGGGTGCGCGACTGATCATGTGCCAGGCGACTACTTCGATTGAGGCGACTCCGCAACAGGCGAGCAAACGCTCACATTCGCCTAACCCAAGAGCATCACGAGACGCCCGCTGTATTGGCGGAGGCGCAAGACGTCGCGCTTGAGGCTTGCCCTCCGGCGCAACTCGGGCCATCGGTCCGCTCGAGCTGTCGCCGTCGTCGGCTCGCTCCGGTTACTTACTCGCCACGCGTCACTGCCTTTCTAGGGAAAAATTACCACAATGATCTCTGGTCTCGCTCTGCGATTGGGAAGCTCACGTCGTCATGTCGTAGTCAAAAGTCTGCGACGCTTCATGGGTGTCGGCAGCAATCGCCGAGCCACGCGTGCACTGACACTCGCGCACAAAGTGCGATCGAAATGCGCGGCCTTGCTCGCGGGGGATCGACAACGGATCAAGCGATCATTATCAAAGTAGACGTGAGTGAGTCGGTCGCCAGAGTAGAGGACAATGAAGGCACGCGGGCACGCGTCGCGGAGCTCGAAGGCTTGCTGAGCGCGACGACGACGCAACTCGCGGTCGTCATCGCCGAGCGCGACAATCTTCGTCGCGCCTACGACCCACTCAAAGAGCACTGGGAGTTGCTGCAGCGTCGCATCTTCGTCGCCAAGGCCGGGTACTGTGGCTGCGGTCTGGTCAGCGAAGTTGAGTTTTCGAACCACCCATGCAATGCGGGGTTGTCTCCGTCGTTTTGGGGCGCTCCGCAGTTCGTGGACTCTTGCAGTCCCCAGGTTGGGATTCTTCAGTGCTTGGCTCCCTCCGCTAGGGTGTCCTACTGCCAGTAGCTGATGCGGAGTCCCGCGCGTCGAGTTGGGTATCGCGTCGCCGGCGTGCGTGAATCAGTGCGTGGGGGCCGCGCACCGCATTGGGGCATCGCCCGCGTCTAAACGGACTCGAAGAATCGTCCCATGTCCGCGTGGAACTCGCGCCTGGACTGCTCCCAGACGTAGAACATGTGGCCGCCCTGGTAGTGCTTCATCACGAGTTTTTCTCGCTGACTCGGCTGCAATCGCATCAGCTTGCTCAGTCGCTCTGCCGAGTAATAGGGAGTCACGAGGTCATAGAGCCCGTGCATGATGCACACTCGCATGTGCGGATTGAGCGCCATTCCGTAGCGCAGGTCGTCCGTGGCGCCGACCTGCAGCTCGAACGCGTGCTGGCGGCCATCTAGCTTCCAGGCCTGGTTGGCTTCGAAGTTCAATAATCGGTAGTCGCGCTCGGTAAGGAGCCCGAGCCCCTCGCGCAGGTGCGAGTTGATGCCGCCGGTGAACGCTCGCTCTACGGAAAAAAGCGTGGGGTCTGCGCCTTGGAAGCTATCGCGATCCGGGAACGGATCGATCGCGAGCGTGCTCGCGTCGTAGAGGCCGCAGATCTTCCGCTCCGCGCGAAAGAGCTCTCGCACGAACGCGTCACGCGTGACTCGTCCGCCGCGGTCGAACACGAACTGCTCGGACACTCCGAGGAACCCGGCCGCCCTCGCGCACGTCGCGCGATACTCCGCTTCGGGGATCGCCTCTCCGCGCACGAGCAGACTCGCGAGCTCGTTCGACGCGAATGCCTCCGCCTGTGCGCGCGCAGACGCGAGCGTCGTGCCTTGCGCGAGCGCGCGCGACCTGCCGTGGTGGAGCGCCGCGAGCGCCATGGACGGAAATACGTCGACCCACTGCAAGACGTCGTAGTCCGAGCCTTCGAGCAGCCCGATCTCGAGCGCGGGCGAGATCAGGATCGCCCCCGACAGTCCGACGCCGAAGCCCTGTTGCAACGAGCGCGCGAGCTTGGCGACGCGAAACCCGCCGTAGCTCTCGCCGGCGATGTACACCGGCCGAGACCACGAGTTGAACTTGGACAAGAACTTCGTGATGAACTCGCCGATGGACTCGAGATCGCGACTCAGCTTGTAGAAGTCTTTGTCCTTGTCCTCTTTGTCTTCTTTGCGCTCCGTCGGTTTGTCGCCGCTCTTCACGGGTTCTTCTATGACGCGGCTGAAGCCGGTGCCGATGGGGTCGATGAACACGAGATCGGTGAACGCGAGCCAGCTCTCCGCGTTGTCGACGAGCCGCGCGGGCGGCTTGGGCAGCGAGCCATCTGCGTTGAACGCGACTCGCTTGGGACCCAGAGCGCCGACGTGCAAATACGCCGAGGCCGCGCCCGGCCCACCATTGAAGACGAACGTGAGCGGCCTATCTTCGCGACCCGCGCCAAGCAGGCTGTAGTGGACGTAGAACATCTCGGCGAGCGGCTTGTCGTCCTTGCGAAGCACGAGCCAGTCCGAAGTCGCTTGATAGCGCAAGTGTTCGCCGCCGAGCTTGATGTCGAGCTCCTTCGAGTTGCCCTTCGGCGGGACGTGCGCGCCCTCCGGGTCTTTGCGGGTGTCCTTGGATTCCTCGTTCATTGACGAACGTTTACCGCCGTAGGCTTCCGAGCACCAGGAGTCAGGCCGACGCTGTGCTCTTGTGCCAGCAGTTCGCACACAGCGTCGTGGCTCGGATGATCGTCTTGTGGCAGCTCGGGCACTCCCGTGTCGCGGGGCGTGGCTCGATCGCGAGGTGCTTCTCGAGCGCGTCCCAAGCGGTCGCCAAGCTGGCGGACTCGGCCTTCGCCTGATCGGTCGTCGCGCTCGCGGCAACGAGGCTGACTTGTTTCTGGACGTCTGCGAGCAGGGTGCGAATTTCGTCGTGGTGCATTTGGTCAATCTCTCTTTGGGGCTGGCGACGTCAAGCAGGTGGGATGATGGAGGTTCGTTCGAACGGCGGAGCGCCAATCGATGCTGCAACAGTGCCGTGGCTGTCGAGCCACGCGAGGCATTGGCGCACGCTGCCGGTCGCGAGCGCGATGCAAGAGTCTGCGCCGCCGTAATACATGCGAATGGTGTCGCCGTCGGGGGCGAGCGTGGCTCCGCAGGGGAACGCCACGTTCGGGACGTCGCCTGCAATTTCGTAGGGGGCCTCGGGCCCGAAGACCCACTCGTCTCCGCGCGCCAAGCACTGCTCCGGATCGTTCTTCGCGAACAGCGAGAGCCCCAATCGATAGAGGCTGCTCGACGCCGTGTGGCGCACGCCGTGATAAATCATCAGCCAACCGCGGTCCGTCTCGATGAGCGGCGGAGACAATCCCACCTTGTTGGCGTCCCACTACGCACCCTTGCGCGCGAGCAGCATCGGCTTGTGGCCAACCCAGTTTCGCAAGTAGGGCGAGAAGGAGATCCAGATGTTGGCGGCGTGATCGCTCACGGGCCTATGAATCAGGGCGAAGCTCCCGTTGATTCGACAGGGGAGTAGCGCGGCGTCTTTGTCCTCGGGGTGCATGACGAGGCCCACACGCTCGAACGTGCGAAAATCCTTAATGAGCGCGAGCGCCACGCCAGGGCCGTCTTTGCTGAAAGCGGTATAGGCGACTACGTACTTGGATAACTCCTCGACCCAAGTGATGCGCGGGTCTGCGACTCCCCAGAGCTCCTCGTGGTGAAGGTCTGGCTGCGCAGGGAACGTCGGCGTGGGATCCACGACCCAACCGTCGATTCCGCTCTTGGAGCGCGCGGCACAGAGGTGAGAGTGCCCACGGCGGTCCTCCACGCGACACAACAATTGCGTCGTGCCGTCTCGAAGGAGAGTGGCTCCTGGATTGAAGACGGTGTGGGCGGGATGGTGCCAGTCACGCGCGGTCAACAACGGGTTGCCCTTGTGGCGTTCGAACAAGATCTCATAGTCGGTCAAGACGCGTTCCCTTCGACGCGGGGCTTGATGCCCACGAGTGGCGCGGCGATGAGTTTGGTAGCGACGCGATCGGCTGCGCGCATCTCTGCCGTCGCAAGCAAGAACGACAGGGTGGATTCGGCGCCCTGATTCTCGTTCATCCGGTCGACGTGAATGCCGTCGCGACATCCGCCGGTGGTGGCGTCGAACACCGGAGAGTGCAAGACGTTTTGCCCGAGGAACCACTCGAACGCACGGCGCGCGTGCTCGGTCCAGCGCGCTTGACCTGTCAATCGATGCGCGTCGAGGCACGCCGAGACCCTCGCACTGGGCTCCACGGGCTGCTGGTCGAACAGGGCCTTGTCGCCGCCGCGCACGTGAAAGCCATTGGAGCCTACCGGCGCGAACATGCCATTCGACGCGGTGTACTGCTCGGTGAGCCACTCGAGAGAGCGCTCCCCCACCGCGGTCATCGCCTCGTCGTTCAACCACGCGCCCGAGAGCAGCAGCGCTTGGGGCAGTCGCGCGTTGCAATACGTCAATCGATCTTCGAACCAAGGCCACGAAGCGGCTCACGAGTGGCGGAATCGATCGAGCAGCTTGTTTGCGAGCGATGCTCCCACGGCCTCCAGGTCGCCGTCACCGCGGAACGCTCGCATGTACTCGGCAATCCCGATAAGCGAATAAGCCCATGCGCGAGGACTCGTCATCTTGGTAGTCTCTGCCAGCTCGGCGTGAAATAGCCTCTTCGCGAGGCCTTGGCGCCCGTGGTCCGTGGACCGACGACGGCACCGAGGGCCCAGAGCGCCCTCCCATGAGAGTCATCCGAGCTCGGCCGCGTATCCCATTGTCGGTCGTACGATAGGAAGTTTCGAAACCGGCCGGTGTCGCTAATCGCGTGATTCAAGAATGCCAAGTAGCGCGAGCCGTATTGGCGAATCATGTTGGGTGCGGCGGCGCCTTCCTCTTCCACGTGCGCCATCAACAACAGCGCTCGGGCGTTGTCGTCGGTGCAATAGCCGTCTCCGTAGTTGGGAACGCTGAGCGTCGCGTGCTGCAAGAGACCGGTGTCGTCCGTCATCAGTCGCAGGTGCGAGAGGTTCACCTCAGGGAGCTCCGGAGCTCGGACGGCAAGCGTTCGCGGCTGAAACACGCGGCCTCGGTGCTCTTGATGAGATGCGCTCGCGCTCTCGAAGCTCTCGCCGTACCGACGAGCGACGATCGGCCAGATCATATCTCGCCCGAACGCGGCGGCCTTGGCCTGCAGCGCGGCGCGGCGCGCGGGATCGGCCAGCAGGCCGATCACCTCTTTGGCGATCGCCCCGGAGTCCCGCCACGGAACGAGCAGTCCCCTGCCCTCGCCGAGTAGCTCTCGCGCGTAGCGGTATGGCGTGGAGATGACCGCTTTGCCGCAGCCGACTGCATAAGCGAGAGTCCCGGACGTGCTCTGCGCTTCATTCAAGTAGGGAGTGACGTAGATGTCTGCCGCGCCGAGGAACTCGACGAGCTCCTCGTGACTGACGAACCGATTATGAAAGATGATGTTACGGCTCACGCCGAGCTGCCGCGCGCGAGTCTCGAGGATGTGCCGGTGGACCTCGCCGTGTCGCTGCTTGACATGCGGGTGCGTGGCGCCGAGCACGACATAGACGGTGTTCGGGTGCTTGGCCACGATCGCCGGCATCGCCTCGATCACGTGCTCGATGCCCTTGTCGGGAGACAAGAGGCCAAACGTGAGGATCACCGATCGACCCTCGACGCCGACGAGGTCCTTGGAGATGGGCGTGGGAGGCGCGGACGGGATCCCGTGCGGGATGACGTCCACCTTCGAGGGGTCTACGCGATGCACTTGTCGCAACAACGTGGCGCCGTCGCGGCTCATCACGACGACGCGCTCGGAGAGCTGAAGGATCGCGTCCATGACGCTGCGCTGCCCCGCGCTCGGGTTGGCGATGATCGTATGGAGGGTCGTCACGATGAGCATGCGCAGTCCGCGCAGCAGCTCGAGCACGTTCGCGCCGCACTCGTGCTGCACCGACACGACGTCTACGTTGTTGACGTTCAGGAAGTCCGCGGCGCGTCGGTACGCGAACGCGTCGCCCTCGGCGAGCTCGAAGCGGACGATCGGCGGATACACATGACGCATTCCGGGGTCATTCATGGCGACTACGAAGCAGTCGATGTTCGGGAGCTCCTTCGCGATGGCGGCGCTCAAGTGAACGTGGCGATCCCGCACTGTCGCGGCAAGTGATTGCCAAGCATCGCCACCCTTCGGATGGACCTCTGCCCACAGGCGATGTCGACCATGAATCCTCGAGGGACTGCGGACCTCACCGAAGCCCGTTTGCGCGCGCGCCACGCCGGAGGAGGCGGGACATCACCATTTCGGGACCAGGCGCCCTGGCTGCTGGAAGCGCAAGGCGCGACTGCGCTAACTGGCAAGCCGAATCCGCGCCGACTCAGAACCGACACAGCGAGGGCACGATCAAGTGATCGCTACGACGACGAGCGCGGACACACTCGCCACACACTCGCCACAGAGGCGAAAAGCACCATCGATACTTGGATTGGATAATGGTCAATCGTCTTCATGGCGATCCCGCCGACGCGCTTGCCGAACGTGATGCGACATTGATGTCGGCACGGTCGCTCAAGCAGAGTCGGCGGCAGGCTTGGTCCCGACGTACACGACGTGCTTGAGACCGCCTTTTCCAGGCCTTTCGTAGCGTGTTTGAAAGCCGATCTTCGACAATCGCTTTTCGAAGGTCGCGTCGTGCGCCTCGCCCCAAACCGCATAAACGCCTCCGGGCGTCAGCGCCTTCAAGGCCCTCTTCGTCGCTCGATTGCCGTACAGCGGGTCTTCGTCTTTCGTGTGCGAGTCGGGGCCCACGTAGAGATCGATGAGAATGGCGTCGAACGGTGTGCGTGCGTGGGTGATGGCGAGCGCGACGTCGATGATCTCGACCTTCACGCGCGGGTCGCTCATGGCGTCCGTGATCAAGGGGGCGAGCGGGCCGCGACACCAATCCTCGGTGACCGGGTTGAGCTCGGCGACCGTGACCTGCGCGTCCTTCGGCAGCTCGTCGAGCGCCGTGCGCAGCGTGAAGCCCATGCCGAGACCGCCGATCAACACGCGCGCCGGCGAACGGCCGGCGATGGGTCGGCACGCGAGCAACCCCAGCACGCGCTCCGAGCGATTCGACGTGCTCGTCATCAAGACGCGGCCCGCGATGGTGATCAGGAAATCGCGCTCTCCCCGACGCATGAGGGCGAGGGTGCCCTCTTTCGTCTCACGCGAATCGATCATGACAAGTGGCTTCATCGACAGTGGACTGTAGACCCACGAGGCCCTAAATCGGGAACGCTATGAGTCGATCAGTTCCGCAAGGGCGCCTCTCGCGCCTCGCGAGCATGGCGCGCGCGACCGCGAAATCCGGCGCAAGCATGCTTTTGGACCGAAAAGGCGGGGGCGCGGAGGGGGCAGCGGAGATCCTCGGAACGCTCCGTGGACTCGCGGCGAAGGTCGGGCAGATGGCGAGCTACGTGGACGGCGTCGTCCCCGAAGAGCACCGCGAGGCCTACGAGACGGCCATGAAGGGCCTGCGCGCGGCCGCTCCTACGTCCTCCATCTCGGAGATCCGAGCGGTCGTCGAGAGAGATCTCGGGGCGCCAATCGACGAGCTATTCGAAGAGTGGCACGACGTGCCCGTCGCGAGCGCCTCCATCGGACAGGTCCACCGAGCGCGCATGCCAGATGGCCGAGAGGTGGCCGTCAAAGTGCAGCATCCCGGCATCACCAAGGCACTCGAGAGCGATCTCAAGAACGCGGGGATGTTCGAGCAGTTCGCCGCGATCGGCGGCGCGCGGCGCTTCCAGACCAAAGAGGTGCTCGAGGTAGTGCGCGCGCGCTTCCGCGAGGAGCTCGACTACGAGCACGAGGCGATGCAGCAGCGCTGGTTCGCCAAGATGCACGAGGGAGACCCGCGCATCCACGTCCCCGCGGTCATCGAGGAGCGCTGCAGTAAGCGTGTATTATGCAGCGAGTTCGTCCGCGGGATGGGCTACGACGAAGCCGTCAATGCGAGCGCGACCGATCGCGAGGAGTGGGCGCGCACGCTCTGGCGCTTCGTGTTCAAGGGAAACCTCGTGGGTGGCCGATTCAACGCGGATCCGCACCCGGGCAACTACGTGTTCCACGAGAACGGGCGCATCACGTTCCTCGACTACGGGTGCGTACAGCCCATCTTCGAGAAGGCCCAAAGGGCCGCGCGTAAGATGCATGTCTGCGCGATCGAGAAGCGCGAAGACGACTTCCGCGAGGCCACGCGCACGCTCTTTCA
The DNA here is from genome assembly GCA_043784605.1 of Myxococcales bacterium. Classification (GTDB taxonomy): domain Bacteria; phylum Myxococcota_A; class Polyangia; order Polyangiales; family Polyangiaceae; genus JANYHY01. Next base: position 10,906 of record JAYVYD010000539.1, read on the forward strand.
GAGCAAGCCGGGCCGCCACGAAGACCTCATGCAGGAGTTTACGCGCGCGTGCTTCGAGCCGCTCTTCGTGCAGCCGTTCAGGTTCACCAAGGAGTACGCCGCCAGCTTGGTCACCGACATCAAGCGCGTCGCCAAGGCGACCACGAAGCTCAAAGCCGAGGAGCTCAACGAGATGCCGGCCGATATGTTCTTCATCAATCGGCTGGAGTTCGGCCTCTATTCGATCCTCGCGCGCTTCGACGTCGAGGTCGATTACGCCGAGGTGGAACGCGGCTTCTGGCACGAGATGGACATCCCGAACTTGTCCGACATGGCCTAATCCGCGCGACGTCGTCTTCCCTGCAATTGTTGCTGGCGAAGCCAATCGGCTCAGCTTTTGTCGTTCGCCAGAGGCGACAGGAAGGCGGGAAGACGAGAAGGTTTTGAGGATTCGAGGCCCATTTTTAGGGGCCTTCTCGAACGTGCCTGTTCCCGATCCGGTCAGATTGTAAGCATGCTGACGATCGTTGCTGGCGAAGCCAATCCGCTCAGTTGAGATGTCCCGGGATATGCACCACAACCACGGGGACAGCCCGGGTTTCGTGTCTTCCGTCGAAATATCGATCACTTTAGATGTGCGACAAGGGCACACATCGTGTATAGCGTCGCGCACCATGATGGTCCTTCGCTCCTTCGGTGTCCTGTCTTTCGCTTCTATGGCAACGCTCGCGATCGCGTGCGGGACTCCGAACGAGGTGTATCAGGCAGGTCCGCCAAAGAGCGACGCGTCGCCGGAGCCGCAGCCGGATGCCGGTGTGACCACTGCTGCGGCCGACGCATCGAGCCCCCCTTGGTGCCCTGACGCGACGGGCGTCTACAACGCGACGCCCGAGTCGTCGAACGTCCTCTTCTTGCTTGATCGCTCCGGTAGCATGCAAATCAAGCTGAGCGACAACAAGTCCACGCGCTGGTCCGCCACCAAAGACGGACTGTTCAGTCTCCTGCAGACCTTGAGCAACACCGGAGTCCGCGCAGGCGCGATGATGTTCCCGCAGGGAGACGCGCCGATCTCGTGCTGCAACATCAGCCCGACACTCAATGACGTCGTCTGCAACTGCGCCCCCGGGCAGCTGCCCGGTACGACGCTCCGTTGCGCCGAGAAGACGTACCAAGTCCCCGTCGCCGTCGGGAAGCTGGACGCGCAGCAGACGAGCGACATCCAGGCCTACGTCTCCGGCTCGGACACTTCGTTCTACTGGGGTACGCCGCTCGCGGTCGCGCTGCAGAGCGCGATCGACACGCAGAAGGCGAACCCCGCGCAAGGTACGAAGAGCGTCGTCTTGCTCACCGACGGATACCCCACTTCGTGCAACAGCAAGAGCGACCCAACCGCGAACGACATCAAGCGCGTGGTGGACGCGGCTGCCACGGGCACGAACAACGGCGCGCTCGTGCGGACGTTCGTGATGGGCGTGATCGACGGCAACAAAGGCGCGCGCGCCGACTACCTCTCGACTATCGCGAAGGCCGGCGGCACCGCGCGCACCAACACGTGCGACAAGACCAACGACTGCTTTTACGCGCTGAACGCCAAGTCGTTCGCCACGGATCTCAAGGCCGCACTCGATCAGATCGCGCTCCAGGCGTTCGACTGCACCTTCAACCTGCCGAAGACCAACGGTGGCGCGGCAGACCTCGCCAAGATCAACGTCTTGTACACCGACAAAAACGGCCAGAAAGCCGTCGCGAGGGACCTGACGCACCAGAGCGGCTGGGACTACCTTCCTAACCAGACGCAGGTCCAGCTCTATGGCAGCTCGTGCCAGGCGGTGCGCGCGGACTCGAGTGTCACGGTGCAGATCGTCGTCGGCTGCAAGACGCTCGGTCAGTGATCGTGAGCGTGGGGTGAGGCGAGCGCGGGCTCGGCGATGAGCTCGAGGCCGCCTTGCACGACGCCCTTCGTCGCCAGGATGCGATCGGAGACGCTCTGCAAGACGCGCGCGGAACCTCGCATGACGATGACCTCCAAGCAGAGGTCGTGCGAGAGGTGAACGTGCATCGTCGAGCGCACGGCCTCGCCGAGATCGTGCTGGATCTCCGTGAGGCGCTCGGTGAGCTCGCGCACGTGATGATCGTAGACGAGCGTGAGGGCTCCGACGGCCGTCGCGTCATGCTCGAGCTCGGAGCGGCCGATCTCTTTACGGACGAGGTCGCGCAAGATCTCGCTGCGCGTGCCGCCGCGCGCCTCCACGAGCGCATCGAGCGTCTTCAGGAGGTCGTGTTCCATCGCGACGCCGAACCGGACGAGCTTTGCGGTCATTGTTGACTGCCACCTTAACCCATCCGTAGCAATTGACGTCGCCTATGCGGCGAACGTCAACAACTAAGACGTTTGGCTTCGCCAGCCCCAAATCGAGTAGGTTGCCGTGTGTGCGTTTCGTGGACTCTTGCGAGCTCAAGATCGCCGCTGGAAATGGCGGTAACGGCTGCGTCGCGTTTCGCCGTGAGAGGTACATCCCTCACGGCGGTCCCGCTGGCGGTGACGGTGGCAAGGGTGGCGACGTCGTATTCGAGGCGGACCCCGGAAAGGGCACGCTGCTCGATCTCGTGTACCACCACACGCTCAGGGCCGAAGACGGCGAGCACGGGCGCGGCAAGGATCAGTACGGTCGCGGCGGTCCTGACTTCGTCGTGCGCGTACCCGTCGGCACCCAAGTATTCGACACCGCAACCAACGAGCTGAAGTTCGACCTCACCGAGCCGGGCCAGCTCGAGGTCGTCGCGCGCGGCGGCAAAGGCGGCAAAGGCAACATCCACTTCGCGTCGAGCTTCGATCGAGCGCCGCGTCGCGCCGAGCTTGGCGAGGTCGGCCAAGAGTGGGCCGCGCGCCTAGAGCTCAAGGTGATGGCGGACGTGGGCCTACTGGGATTTCCGAACGTCGGCAAATCCACGTTCATCCGCGCCGTCAGCAAGGCGCGGCCGAAGGTTGCCGACTATCCGTTCACGACGCTCACGCCGCAGCTCGGGGTCGTGCAGATCGGAAAAGAGGCCTCTTTCGTGCTGGCAGACATGCCCGGCCTCATCCCCGGCGCGGCCGACGGCGCGGGCCTCGGCATCCAGTTCTTGAAGCACGTCGAGCGCACGCGCGCGCTGCTGCACTTGATCACGCTGGACCCCGGTGAAGATCGCGATCCGTACAAAGACTACGTCGCGCTCACCAAGGAGCTCCAGAAGTTCGACCCCGAGCTCGCGAAACGTCCCACCATCGTCGCGATGTCCAAGGCGGACATCTCCGAGGTGAAGACCGACGCGTACAAAAAGGCCAAAGCGCAGTTCAAGAAGAAGAAGATCGATCTGCGGCTCGTCTCCGCCGCGACAGGCGACGGTGTGCGCGAGCTGCTCATCGATCTGTTCCGTCTCGTGAAGGGACAGGTCCCAGAAGAGTACTGACGTGAGCGACAAGTCCGAAGACCCGACGCCAAAACGCCTGCAGAAGGCCCAAGAAGATGGCGACAGTGGCGCGAGCGCACAGGCGTCCCAGGCGCTCGCGTTCTTGGTGACGGTCTCGCTCGCGCCCGCGGCGATTGCGGCGTTGGCGACCCAATCGCAGTCGCTGATTCGCTCCGCGATTGCACACGCGGGAGACGCCTCGCCCGTGGTGAGCGATCCGACGACGCTCGCGGGTCCGACGATTTTATTGATCGTCCCGATCCTCCTCGCGGCCGCGGTCACGGGGGCGGTCGCGCAGGTCGTTCAGACGGGCGGCTTCGTGGCCACCGGCAAGCTCACGCCGAAGCTCGAGCGGCTCGACGTATTTGAGGGGTTCAAGAACCTCGTCAAAAAGGAGCGCCTCTTCTCGGTGCTTCGGGCAACGCTTGCCGGATCAATTGTCGGCTATCTGTGTTACCGTGGTTTGCGAGCGCACGCTCTCGATCTGGCGCGTTTGCCGGGTCATGAGGGGTACATTGGGGTCGTGGCGTCGGAGATAGCGCGACACATCGCGCGCGACTCTGCGCTCTTCGGTCTCGCGATCGGCGCGGTCGATCTGGTGGTCACGCGTCGCGCCTGGTGGGACCGCTTGCGCATGAGCAAGGACGAGATCAAGCGCGAGTACAAGGAGTCCGAGGGCGACCCGCAGATGAAGTCCGCGCGCGAGCGAGCGCACCACGAGATGCTCGCCTCTGCGACGGTGGCCAACGTCAAGAATGCTACCGTGGTGATCGTGAACCCGACGCACATCGCCTGCGCGCTCAAGTACGACGAGAAAGACGGCGACGATGCGCCCGTCGTAGTCGCGAGCGGCGACGGAGATCTCGCGCGACGAATCGTGCAAGCCGCGCACGCGTACAAAGTGCCCGTGCTGCGAGACGTCCCGCTCGCGCGCGCGCTGATCGAGCTCCAGGTGGGCGAGACAATCCCCGAGGCGCTCTACGAAGCCGTAGCCGAGATCCTCCAAGAGGCCTGGAAAGAGGCGCCTCCGACGAAGGACGACCCTACTTGACGTCCTTGATCATGATCATCTCGATCGAGGACTGGCTCGGCGCGCGTGGATAGGTGACGAGTTCAGCGGTGAGTTTCGACGCGCCCTGCTCGTAGCCGACACGCGCAAAGAGCTTCGCCAAGAACGCCAAGCACGCGCCCTGCGCCTTCCGATCGCCGCCTTCGCGCGCACGGGCGAGCGCATCGAGCCCCTCGAGCAACGCGTCATCGGGTCGGCCCGCGAGCGCGAGGGCGAAGGCAAGCGCGAGCGAGGCTTGGCAGCGCACGGTCGGCGGCTCGGCGTCCACGAGCATGCGAGTCTGCCGGAGCGAGCGTAGCGCCTCTCCGATTTGCCCGCGAGAGAGCCTCGCCATCGCACGCATGCGATCCGCGAGTGCGTCATGCTCGCCCGTCGCGCGCAGCCCCTCGGAGAGCTGCTGAAGGTTCTTCGCGTTGCCGGCGATCAACGCTTGACGCGTCATCTCCACCATCCGATCCGCGAACTCCTCAGGCTCGACACCCGAGTCCGTTGCGCCCAAGTCATCGTGCGCCACGAGCGGCGCTCGCTCGGACGCGAAACCCGTAGACGGCGGACCTTGCGTCCGTACCCACGGCTAGGCCGTATCGATCTGCTCACCGCGAATCGCGATGCCGGCGTCGCTTCCCGAGCGAGAGCCCGTGATGTTCAGCTCGCCGCGCTTGAGGGCGCCCACGTCTGCGTCGAGGAGCACCTCGCTGGGCTCCGCGATCCTCGCGAGCCCTACGGCCGTGACGAGCGGCACGCCCCAGGCGAGGTCTGCGCGCTGCACGGCGGTGGACAAGACCTCCATCTCGCCCTCCGCGACACCGACGGCCCACATGGTGCCAGCGAACAGCGCGTCCTCGCGCGTACTCACCGCAAACGCGAAAGCCTCTTCGACCGACTCGAGATCCCAGGCGAACGCGAGCGTCGTTGCGCTCCACGCGACCACCTGCGCACCGAGCGCCTCCGCGCGACGAGCCAACGCCCGCGCGCGCTCGAGGTAGCTGTGCGGTCCACGAAACACGACGCTCGTGCGTTGCATTCTGCAGCTAACGACGACTTGCCGAGGCATCGTCCACTAGACGCGGATGCGTTTCTTCAGCGCGGCGAGATCGTCGTCTAGCTGCGAATCGCCCTTCGCCTTGCCGCCGCCGCGCTCGAGCTCCTTGAACTTCGCGTCGAGCTCCTCTTTGCTCATGCCGCCGTCGCGGATCGCGTCCTCGACCTCGGCCATCGCGGAGCCCTCGGCCTCTTTGCCCTCGATCTTCTCTTCCATCTTTCGGAAGTTGTCGAACGCGCTGGAGCCGCCCTTGGCGCCGAGCCCCTCTGCGCCGCCGCCTGCCTTCGCTTGTTGAGCGCGCGCGACGATCGTGCCCTTACGCATCTTGATCTCGGCGAGCTTCTCGTCCATCCGCTCGAGCTCCTCTTTCATCGTGAGCGCCGTGTTGCGCGCCTCGGTGCGAGCTTTCTCGACGACCTCTTTCTCGGTGCCGACGCGTCGCTTCTGCTTCAGCGCTTCACGTGCGAGCGCCTCGTCTCCACCCTTGAGCGCGAGCTCGGCGCGCTTGTCCCAGCGGTCTTCGTCTTCTTGGAGCGACTCGAGCTTCTTCTTGAGCTGCTTCTCCGCGGCGACGGCCCCGATGACCTCTTGGCGCGCGGCCTTCAGTTGCTCGGCCATCTCCTCGACGTTGAGCTCGATGAGCTTCTTGTCGTCCTCGGCCTTGTCGAGCAGGGAGCTCATGTTGCTCGAAATGACTTTCCCCATCCTGTCGAAGATGCCCATGGGTGGTAACCTTACCACGATCGGGGCAGACGCCAGTCACCCCGCACGGGAGGCGAAACATGCCGGTTTGCAAGGAATGCGACGACGAAGTCGACGCTTTGGTGAGTGTGAAGATCGACGGCAAAGCGAAGAAACTTTGTGAAGACTGCGCAGACAGAGCACGCGAGAAGGCCGAGATCGCCGAAGCGAGCGAGGCCGTCGTTCAGGGCATGATGGGCTTCAAGGGGAGACGCTAGTACGCGCCGCTCGGTCGCTCGCCCTCCGTCATCCTGAGGAGCGAAGCGACGAAGGAGCCCCCGAGAATCGAGCGTTGAGCTCGCGTTTCGCTTTGGGGCCCCCCTCGTCGTGCTCGGCGGCATGCTCGCGTGCTCGCCTGCGCGCGACAGTTCCCATCGAGTAGGCGCCCCGGTTTCCCCGGGCGCCTCTCACAGAACCGGACAAGTGCTTTTCACATCCGGCTCTTCAGCACGACTCTCCCAAAGACAGCGTGAGCTGTTTTGGGGCGACGATGTTCT